>CAJUQM010000007.1 GCA_910588005.1 uncultured Oscillibacter sp. | reverse complement strand
GGAACCACACGCCCTCGATGTCGTGGCCGGGGTTGACGGTGCGGCCCTCGGTGTAATACAGCCGGGGGGAGCCGTCCACATCCACGTTCTCCAAGGTGCACTTCAGCTCCGGCTTCACATGATACCGAAAGATCTCGTCCACGCACTTCTGCGCCCGCTCCTCATACAGGGCCTTCCGCTCCGGGTCCGTACGCAGCAGGACGCCGGTGACATTTAAAATGATCATGGGCGTGCCGAAGGCCCGGCCGCTCCGGGTCTGCGAAATGGTCTTGGGTCCCATGCCCACGGGGTCCGCCCCGCCCTGGCTCAAATCCCAATAGAGGTCATAGCACTTCCGCGCCCGCTCCAGCCGGGATCTCTCCCCCGTCACACCGTAGTACTCGGCGTTGGCAATGGCGCAAAACGCCTCGGAGAAATAGTACCGCCGCTGGCGCAGAGGCTTTCCTTCAGCGGTGACGGTGAAATACATCCGGTCCCCCGCCTCATGGTTAAAGCAGTGGGCCTCCATAAAGTCCAGACAGCTCTTTGAGGCGTCCAGCCACTCCTGCCTGACCCCGTAGTTCTGGCACAAAAAGGCAAATATCCAGCCGCAGCGGCCCTGCATCCAAACGCTCTTGTCCGTGGAGTAGATCTCCCCCTTGCGGTCCAGGCAGGTGTACACCCCGCCATGCTCTCGGTCCATGCCATGCTCCAGCCAGAAAGCGGCAGAGCGTTCCAGTTCGCCTTTCACCCAGGACTGGGCGTCCAGCAGTTTTTGCCGGTCCATACATCATCCTCTTTTCTCTATTTTCCGTCCCCTGCACAGGGGGTCCGAAAGAGTCCTTTGGAGCTTCACTGCCGCCGCAGGCGAAACTGCAATCTGTTTTGGGGCGGCAAAGCCGCCCCAAAACATCTCCCGGTCCTCAGCGTGCTCAGAGTGACGGGGCGCGGCAGGCCATGCGCGGCTGCACCGCAGCCCCTCTTAAAAAGCGGCAATCCGGGCTTTTCCCACTTAGAGTTCCGGCAGGCTGGCGGCAGCCATGGACTGGCCCACCCGGCGGAACTTCTCGTCCGGCAGTTCCGGTGTGATCTTGCCCGTCAGCTCCGGATATTCGTCCGCCAGCACCTTTTTGGCGGTATCCAAGATCAGATCACCGCCCTTGCCGCTCATCACGCGACCCAGCAGCAGTACATGACGGCAGCCGTAAAGCTCATAGTAATAGGCCAGAGTATGGCCCAGGTATACGCCGATGGACTCGTAGACCCGGGCGGCCCGGGGATCGTCCTCCGCCATCAGCTTTTGCACGGCCTTCAGCTTTTCGGCCGGGGAGGCGTCCTCGTCCAGCTGAATCCCCGCCCGGGGGGCCAGCTTGATCACGCCGTCCTGGGAGAAATACTTCACGCCGCAGCCGATATCACCGCTCCACTCGTCCCGCATGGCGTCGGGATGGGCATCCACAGGGACAAAGGCCAGCTCGTTGAGCCAGCCGGTAATGCGGCCCTGCTCATCCACATAGCCCACGGCCTCACTGGTGCCCATGGCAATGCCCAGCACGCTGTTGTCGTTCAAGCTCATGGCCCCCGCCAAGGCGGAGACGTCGCCGTCGTTGATGACGGAATAGGGCACATCGCCGAAGGTATCGGTAATGGCCCGGATATAGATGTCCTTCACCTTGGCGTCGTAGAGGTCCTTGGGAACCTTGAGAAACAAAGACGCATTCATCGTGCGGTTGTTGATAAATACGCCGGCGGAGCTGACGCCCACGGCGTCCACCCGGGGCATATGCTCCGCGGCGGACTTCAGCGCCGCCACGATACCGTCATAGTGATAGTCCGGATCGGCGTTAATCTTGGGGAACCAGACCACCTCCTCGGAGTAGACGGTCTCCCCGTCGACAACGGCGGAGACCTTCCGGTCGCTCCCGCCCGCGTCAAATCCGATGCGGCAGCCCTTGAGGTGCCCGCCCATAGACTTGGGCGCGTCCTTGGCCTCCGGGATCTCGTCCACCGGCACCACCTCAAAGGGATGCTCAAAAACATTTGCCATGTAATCCCAGTCGAACTCCTGCTGCCCGCCGGCGCAGTAAACGGACTGCAGATACTTACAGACTCCCTCGTCGCCGCTGACATAGACCTTGAAGCCGCCCTTCATCCACAGGATGGTCTTTACCAGCCGCTCGATGTAGTAGTGGTCGGCCTCTGCCATCTCCGGTGTACCGTGGATGAACGTACGGCAGGAGGCCATCTGGCCGTCGGCCCGCTCCACGGCAATGCCCACGGGCTTTTTCGCTCCGGCCAGAAAAGCACGGTTAAAGCGCATCAGGGGAATAAAATCCGGGTCCAGGACTGGGGTGTGCTTCAGTTCCACGTTGATGCCAAATCTGTTCATAGTGTCTCTCCTTCGTCCAGCAAATTCGCAGGTAAAGATCTCTGTGTCGGGACCATCCCGGAGATCCGCAAGGGGTCCGGCACTCGCTTCACAGTCATCATACCATGAATTTCCACAAGATTCAATTCCCTATCGTACGCAAATCTGTAAAATTGTACCACTGCCTCTATTTTTTTAAGGAGAGTGCGTTGCATCGTCTGCGGGGACAAAGCGTCCTGTATCCTTTGTCCCCGCAAAACCTGTCCCCTCACGCCTTTTCCCTCTATTGGCAACAAAAGAACGGTTTCTTTTACCTTTCGTGTTGGTGGATTGAAACACCGGCGATTTTACGAATCGCAGCTGGAAACGAACCGTTGTCAGTGCTATATCAAAGCAGAACAGAAGGTAAAAGGGATAAAGAAAGCGGCGCTTTGCGCCGCTTTCTCTCTCAGTCTACAATATCTACAGATACCTTCACGCCGGTGCGCTGGGCGTAAGAGCGGACCACGGTCCGGATCTCCTTGGCAATCCGGCCCTGACGGCCGATAACCTTGCCCATGTCGTCTGGGGCGACGCGCAGCTCCAACGTCAGCTCCTGCTCGCCCTGAATCTCCGTGACAGAGACGGCGTCAGGATCATCCACAAGGTTTCTGGCGATGTAGAGCAGCAAGTCCTTCATGCTCTATCCTCCGGAATCAGAGGACGTCCACTTTTTTCAGCAGAGCTCTGACCGTTTCGGTGGGCTGGGCGCCGGACTTGATCCAGGCCTTGGCCCGCTCAGCGTCAATCTTGATGGCAGCGGGGGAGACGCAGGGATCGTAGGTGCCAATCTCCTCAATGAAGCGGCCGTCCCGGGGGAAGCGGGAGTCCGCCACAACGACCCGGTAGAAGGGAGCCTTCTTCGCGCCCATGCGGCGCAGTCTGATCTTAACCATAATGTGTACCTCCAAAAAATTCAAAAATTTCTCTTATATTTCACCTGAAAGGTTGAAATCGTTCAGTGGGTTCGCCGAACGGCCTGTTTCCCGAAAGGGGACCGCACTTGTGCGGCGGACCTGCGGCGTCTATTTAAACCGCTTTTTCCGGCCAAAGCCGTGCAGCCGGCCGCCGCCCCGCCCCCCCATCATAGAGGGCATCCGGCCCCGGGAGAGCTGCTTGGTCAGCTCCTGCATCATCTCAAACTGCTTCAAAAGGCGGTTGACGTCCACCACTTCCAACCCACAGCCGGCGGCAATACGGCGTTTCCGGCTGGCGTTCAGAACACGGGGATTCTCCCGCTCCAGAGGCGTCATCGAGAGGATAATCGCCTCTGTATGGGCCATTTGCCTCTCGTCGATGCTGGCGCCCTGAATCTGTTTCCCAAGCCCGCCGGGCATCATGCCGGCCAGCTGGCTGAGATCCCCCATGCCCCGCAGCTGCTGAAGCTGGTCGTAATAATCCTGGAGGGTAAAGCGGTTTTTCCGCAGCTTTTCCTCCAGCTTGGCAGCCTGCTTCTCGTCGTAGGCGGCCTCCGCCTTCTCGATGAAGGAGAGCATGTCGCCCATGCCCAGAATGCGGGAGGCCATGCGGTCCGGATGGAAGGGTTCGATCATATCCAGCTTTTCGCCGGTGCCTGCAAATTTAACAGGCTTCCCCGTGGCCGCCCGGATTGACAGCGCCGCGCCGCCCCGGGCGTCGCCGTCCAGCTTGGTGAGAATCACGCCGTCAATGCCCAGAGCTTCGTCAAAGGCGGCGGCGGCATTTACCGCATCCTGTCCGGTCATGGCGTCCACCACCAGCAAAATCTCATTGGGGTGGACGGCGGCCTTCATCCGCTTCAGCTCGTCCATCAGCTCCTCGTCCACGTGGAGCCGGCCGGCGGTATCCAAAAACACCATGTCGCTGCCGTGGTCCCGGGCGTGGCGGAGAGCCGCCTGGGCGATCTCCACCGGGTCTCCCTGTCCCTGTTCAAACACCGGCAGATCCAGCTGTCCCCCCACCACCTTCAGCTGTTCAATGGCGGCGGGACGGTACACGTCGCAGGCGGCCAGCAGCGGGCGCTTTTTCAGCTGCCTCCGCATCAGGCCTCCCAGCTTGGCGGTGGTGGTGGTCTTGCCCGCGCCTTGGAGACCCACCATCATTACCACGGTGGGACCGTTGTTGGCCATGGCGATCTTGGCATTGGCCCCACCCATGAGCTTAGTCAGCTCCTCATTGACAATCTTCACCACCTGCTGGGCCGGGGTAAGGCTGTCCAGCACGTCAACGCCCACAGCCCGCTCCGTTACGGCGGCCACAAAGTCCTTGACCACCTTGTAGCTCACGTCGGCCTCCAGCAGGGCCAGCCGGACCTCCCGCATGGCCTCCCGGACGTCGTTCTCCGTCAAACGGCCCTTGCCCCGCAGGCGCTTAAATGTGGCGCTCAGTTTTTCAGTCAGTCCCTCAAATGCCATGGCTCAGTCCTCTAACGCGGCAGCCTCGGTCAGGATGCGCTCCGCCAGCTCGGCAAGGCGGGCATCCTCGTGGCGCCGGAGATTGATGGTCTTGATTTCGCCGGCGGCGGCGGCGATGGCCTCCAGATGGGGGCGGCGGGCTTCAAACCGCTTGATGATCCCTGTCCTGTCCTCGATCTCCTGCATAGAGGCCTCCGCCCGGACGATCACGTCTCGGACGCCCTGCCGGGAGATCCCCGCGTTCTCCGCAATCTCCGCCAGGGACAGGTCCTCATTGTAGTAGAGGTCGAAGAACTCCTTCTGCCGGTCCGTGAGCATCTCCCCGTAGAAATCAAAGAGCATCGTCATGCGGTAGGTCTGATTTTTCATGGGAGCCGCCCCTTTCTGTAAAGTTTTGTGCCTTTACAACTTTGAATAGTTTACAGGACTTCTTAAAAAAAGTCAAGGGGGAAATCCCAGGATCAAGGGAATTTTTCAAAATATTTTCCCGCCCCTACTCCTTCCGGTGCAAAAAGCACCCCGGTTCATGGGAATCGATCACGCCGGCGGCCTGCAGATAGGCGTAGACGACGGTGGTGCCCACAAAGGTCATGCCCCGCTTTTTCAAGTCCGCCGACACCTGGTCCGACAGCGGCGAGCTGGCCTTTCCTGTCTCATAGACCACCTGCCCGTCCGTAAAGTGCCAGATGTAGCGGGCAAAAGATCCCCATTCCGCCTGGATCTCCAAAAAAATCCCGGCGTTGGCGATGGCAGCGGCAATCTTCCGCCGGTTCCGGACAATGGACTTGTCCCCCAGAAGAGCCGTAACCGCCTCCTCGCCATAGGCCGCGACTCTCTCCGGGTCAAAACCGCTGAAGGCGGCGCGAAAGGACTCCCGTTTGTTCAAAATGGTCTCCCAGGAGAGTCCCGCCTGAAAGGACTCCAAAACCAGCAGTTCAAAGAGCTTTTGGTCGTCTCGCTGGGGCATGCCCCATTCCTCATCGTGATACTGTACATACAATGGATTGCGGAGATTGCACCAGCCGCAGCGGCACACCGTTTCCATATGCGTCCCTCCCTTGACTTCACCGTTCATTACGGGTAGTATACGATAAAAGACCGGGCCTGTCCACCGGATGTTTTGATTGCCGAAAGGAGACCTCCCATGTACTTTGATGCCCACTCCGACCTTCTGTACGACGTGACCCGCCGCCGTCTGGCGGGCGAGGACCACGTATTGGAGAAATACCATCTGGACCGCCTCCGCCGGGGCGGCGTGGAGGGAATGGTGCTGGCCCTATGGACCGGAACCGGCCAGGGGCAGACCTTTTGGCGGAATACGCCGGAATTCGCGGACGACGCCGCCCGGACAGCCGTGATGATGGACTGCGCCCGGGCGGAACTCAGCCAGTGCCAGCCGGTAGCGCTGGTCCACACGGTCCGGGAGGCGGAGGCGGCCCGGGAGGCGGGAAGGCTCTACGCCTTTTTAGGCGTGGAGGGAATGGCCGCCATCGGGGCGGACGCCGGCGGGATCGACCGCTACTATGCATCCGGCATACGGCTGGGAATGCTGACTTGGAACGAGGAAAACCCTCTCGCCACTGGGGCGGGAGGCAGCGCCCAAAACAAGCTGACCGCCGCCGGGCGGGCCGCAGTCAGCCGAATGCAGGACCTGGGGATGCTGGTGGATGTGTCTCATCTGAACGACGGCGGCTTTTGGGATGTAATAGGCCTTGCGCGGGGTCCTGTCATCGCCTCTCACTCCAACTGCCGCTCCCTGTGCGACGTCCGCCGGAATCTGACGGACAGCCAGCTCCGCTCAATCCGGGACACCGGCGGCGTGGTGGGGCTGAACGTGTACCACGGCTTTGTTCACGCCGATCCGGAAAAGCAGACAGCGGAGATGCTGGCCCGCCACGCCGCCCATATGGCGGAGGTCATGGGCATAGAACACGTGGGCTGCGGCTTTGACTTCTGTGAGTTCATGGGTCCTCCAGACAACAACGGCGCGGCGGGACTGGAGGACGCTTCTCAGATCGGAAACCTCTTTTACTGGCTGGAAAAGCTGGGCATGACCTGGCGGGAGCGAGAACTGGTAGCCCGGGAAAACTTCCTGCGGGTATTCCGGCAGGTGCTGGGATAAATCCATTTCCCGCCTGTTCGAAAACCGGAAACACGCCGGCCGCGTCAAACTTTGCGCCCGGCGGGACCGTTCTTTCCGGAAAGCCCCGGCGGATTTCAAGGAAAATCAACGAGGTCCTGGTGAAAAAAGATGCCCAGAGGCGGCGTTTTGTCATTTTCCATACAAGGCCTAATGGGAAGAGCGCTTTACCTCGGTATAGCAGCCTGTTTTGAACAGGGCGCGAAAGAAAGAATTTGAATTTCCGTATGAGATATACTATAATAAAATTTATTTTACCGTTATTGTTGTCTGCAAAGGAGCTGAGACCTTGGAAGTGACCAGAACCAAGCTTGCCGAGGGGGTGTATCTCACCTTTCACCCGGCACAAAAGTTCAAAACCAGCCTGCTCTCCGCCCAGCTTGTCACGCCGCTGCGGTGGGAGACGGCCTCCGCCTGCGCGCTGCTGCCCAGTCTGCTGCGGCGGGGCACCGTAAGCTGTCCGGATCTGGGCGCCCTGTCCGCCCGGCTGGACGGGTTGTACGGCGCACGAATCGACTGCACGGTGCGCAAAAAGGGCGAAAACCAATGCGTGGGCTTTGTGGCCAGCCTCATCGACGACAGCTATGCCCCCGGCGGCGAGCGGCTGCTGGAGCCGGTGGCCGCCCTCTTGGGGGAGCTGGTCTGCGACCCCGTCACAGAGCGGGGGCGGTTTGTCCCCGCTTATTTCGACAGTGAAAAGGCCAACCTCATCGACGCCATCCGCAGCATTCTCAACGACAAACGGGAGTATGCCGACGGACGCCTGCTGCGGGAGATGTGCGCGGGAGAGGCCTACGGCATTCCCCGCCTGGGAGACGGCAAAAGCGCGGAGCGCATACAGCCTCAAAAGCTGTACGCCATGTACCGCAAGCTGATCGGCTCAGCCCGTCTGGAGCTGTTTTACAGCGGCAGCGCCGGCCGGGAGCGGGTGGAACAGGCGCTGCGCGCCGCCTTTTCGGCCCTGCCCCGGGAGGATGTCCAGGGGATCGCCCCGGCGGCGGCCCACTCCGCCCGGGAATCGGTGCACACCGTGACGGAGGCGCTGGATGTGACCCAGGGCAAGCTGGGTATGGGCTTTGCCTGCGGCAGCGGCGACCATACGGCGCTGCTGGTGGGCAACACCCTTTTCGGCGGAAGCAGCAACTCCAAGCTGTTTTTAAACGTGCGGGAGAAGCTGTCGCTGTGCTATTACGCCTCCTCCGTCTACCACCGGCAAAAGGGGATCATCACTGTCTCCTCCGGTATTGAATTTGAAAATTACCAGCGGGCTTATGACGAGATCTGCGCTCAGCTGGAAGCTGTTCAGCTGGGCCGCCTGGACGGCTGGGAGCTGGATGGCGCCCGGAGCACCCTGCTGAACGCCTATGCCTCCATGGGGGACTCCCAGGGCAAGCTGGAGAACTTCTTCCTGGGTCAGGCGGCCACCGGAAACCACGAGACGCCGGAGGACCTGGCGGCGGCGGTGCGGGAGGTTGCGCCGGAGCGGATCTTTGCCGCCATGAAGACCGTGTCGCTGGACACCGTGTACTTCCTGCGGGGAAAGGAGATGGCGGAATGAAGCAGACCTTCTATAAGCGCATCGGAGAGTCCGTCTATCGGGAGACGCTGCCCAACGGACTCCAGATCTGCGTGGTGCCCAAGCCCGGGTACGCCAAGCGCTACGCCTTTTTTGCCACCCGTTACGGCGGCATGGACATCCGTTTTCAGCTGGATGGGAAATGGCTGGACACTCCGGCCGGCATCGCCCACTATCTGGAGCACAAGATGTTTGACACCAAGGAGGGCAACGCCCTCCAGGAGCTGGCCAAAAACGGCGCGGAGCCAAACGCCTTTACCTCCAACGCCATGACGGGATACTATTTCAGCTCCACGGAACACTTCGAGGACAACCTGGAGATTCTGCTCTCCTTTGTGTCCATTCCCTACTTCACCCAGGAGAGCGTAGCCAAGGAACAGGGGATCATCGGCCAGGAGATTCGCATGATTGAGGACGACCCCGACTGGCAGCTCTACGCCCGGATGACCCGGGCGCTGTACAGCCGCAGCACCGCCAGGATTCCCATTGCC
Organism: uncultured Oscillibacter sp.; assembly: GCA_910588005.1. Lineage (GTDB taxonomy): Bacteria > Bacillota > Clostridia > Oscillospirales > Oscillospiraceae > Oscillibacter. The sequence continues at coordinate 66,733 of CAJUQM010000007.1, read as the reverse complement.
GGCACGGTGGAGAGCATCTCTCATATCACGGCGGAGACGCTGTACGACTGCCACAAGGCATTCTACACCCCCTCCAATATGATTTTGACTGTGGTGGGAGACGTGGACCCCATCCACATTGCCGATATCGCCCGCCGGATCCTGCCCCGGGAGGGCGGGCCGGAGATTCCCCGGGATTACGGCGAGGAGCCGGAGGCCGTGTTCCAAAAGAAGACGAGTCTCGCCATGGAGGTCTCCGTCCCGCAGTTCCTCACTGCCTTCAAATGCCGCCCGCCCCGGAATGGCGAGGACTATCTGCGCACGTCCCTCCTGGGCGGAATGGCCTGTGATATTCTCTTGGGAGATTCCAGTCCCCTGTACCTGCGGCTGTACGGCGAGGGACTCATCAACTCCAGCTTCGGCGGCGACTTTGAGCAGCTCCCCGGTGCGGCCATGCTCTATGCCGGCGGAGACTGCAAAGACGCCGGAAAGGTTGCCTCTGAAATTCAGGCGGAGGCCCGCCGTCTGGCGGAGGGCGGCATCGGCGAGGATTTCTATCAACAGGTGCGCCGGGCCGCCTTCGGCTCCAGCCTGCGGGGGCTGAACTCCTTTGAAAACATCGCCGTTTCACTGACGGAGGGATATTTCCACGGCTACGATCCCCTCCGCTTCCCCCAGGTGTTTGAGACCATTACCAAGGACGACATCGCCTCTTTCCTCAGGGAGAACATCGCGGAGGAGAATGCCGTTTTGTCGGAAATTGTCCCCAAATAGAAACAGCCCAAATCCGATTTTCTGCTGAAAATTTCGGTTGGGCGCGCGTGCGAAAAAGAAAGGAAGAAACCTGCATTGAGCGCTTTGAAGGATCTGCCCATCAGCTTTCCCGGCCTGTTTGGAAACTGGGAGTTTAATCCCGATCCCATCGCCCTTCATATCGGCCACGGCATCTATTGGTATGGCATCATCTTGGCCTTTGCCATGCTCATGGGCCTGCTGCTGTGCATGAAACAGGCCAAACGCTTCGGACTGAAAGAGGACCATGTGCTGGACATGGTCCTCTGGGGGGTGCCCTGCTGTATCCTGGGTTCCCGGATTTACTACGTGATTTTTTATCTGGATCTCTACCGCACCCCGGACGGGGGGCTGGACTGGGGGCGCATGATCGCCATATGGGACGGCGGCCTCGCCATTTACGGCACCGTGATTGCCGGGGCGCTCCTGGCCTTTTTCTACGCCCGGCACAAAAAGCTGAAGCTGGGCGCTTTGACAGACCTGGCCGTCATGGGTCTGCTGCTGGGCCAGATCATCGGCCGCTGGGCCAACTTTATCAACCGGGAGGCCTTTGGCGGACTAACGGACCTGCCCTGGCGAATGCGGCTTTGGACCACTCCCTATCAATACATCGACGTCCACCCCACCTTCCTCTACGAGAGCCTGTGGAATTTGATTGGTCTGCTGCTGATGCTGTTTGTCATCTCGAAAGGCCGCCGGTTTGACGGGGAGAATACCTGGTTTTACTTCCTGTGGTACGGTCTGGGCCGTGCCTGGGTAGAGGGCCTGCGGACGGACAGCCTGTACCTCTTTGACTGGACGCTGATGGGACAGCCCATCCGGGTCTCCCAGGCGCTGAGCCTGGTGATGGCGGCGGTGGCGGCAGTCATGCTGTTCTATCACATCTATGTCAAAAAGTGTTCCGCGGAGGGTCTCCTGGTAAATCAGCTGGCCAAAGCGGAGAAAACCGCCGAAGCAAACCCGGAGAGCCTCCCGGAATCCCAGGGGGAAATTCCGGATTCCGCTGGAATTTCAGAAAGTCCGGAAGAACCGGAGATTGAGGAGGATTTATCCGATGGCGGTGAAAATTGACGGAACGGCCCTGGCGGCCAAAGTAAAACACCAGGTGGCGGCAGAGGCGGCGGCGCTCTCCCGGAGACCGGGGCTTGCGGTGGTGCTGGTGGGAGAGGATCCCGCCTCCAAAGTCTATGTGGCGGGCAAGGAGCGGGACTGCGCCGAGTGCGGCATCGAAAGCTTTGGATACCGTCTTCCGGCAGACACCGGCGAGAAAGACCTGCTGGATCTGATCCGCCAATTAAACGGGGACGGCAGGGTGGACGGTATTCTGGTGCAGCTGCCCCTGCCCGGGCATCTGCATGCGGAAACGGTGATTCACGCCATCGCACCGGACAAGGACGTGGACTGCTTCCATCCCTTCAACGTGGGGCGGCTGGTGACCGGGGACCCGGTATTTCTGCCCTGCACCCCGGCGGGGGTTATGGAGATGCTGGACGAGTACGCGGTCCCCATCCGGGGAAAGCGGTGCGTGGTATTGGGCCGGAGCAACATTGTGGGCAAGCCCATGGCCGCGCTCCTCACCCAGCGGGACGGTACCGTAACCGTCTGCCACTCCCGGACGGAGGACATGGCCCATTACACCCGGGAGGCGGATCTTCTGGTCTCCGCCGTGGGGAAGACGAAGCTCGTTACCCCGGATATGGTAAAGGCGGGGGCCGTGGTCATTGATGTGGCCATGAACCGGGACGAAAACGGCAGGCTCTGTGGCGATGTGGACTTCGCCGCGGTCGAGCCAAAGGCCTCTTACATTACGCCGGTTCCCGGCGGCGTCGGTCCCATGACCCGCGCCATGCTGATGCGCAATATCCTCACCGCCGCCCAAAACCACCAGGCGTAACGCCTCCTTAAAATTTGATTCCCCGGGGCGGAACCGCCCCGGGGAATTTTTTTCTCACCGCCCCTGTCCGGCGGCGAGACAGGCGGAGAGGTTCCAGCTGCGCCAGTCGGCGCAGTCTGCACGGGCCTGCTGCCGCCGGGACTCCAGCAGGCTGCCCGCCGTCTTTTGGCTGTCCCACCAGTCCCCCTCGCAGACCGCCAAAGGCAGCTCAGGGTCCAGCCGCGCCAGCTGTGAAAGTGTGTCGTAGGACAGGGAGTAGGCCAGGTAGTGGACGCTGAGAGTCGGGCTTTCGCCGGAGAGGTACCGGTCCACCTGGTTTTTCGCCACCAGATAGTCCACGGGGACGCAGTTGATCACCAGCCACCCGGCCAGGGCCAGGGGAAAGGCCCTGCGGCAGAAAGAGCGGTCCGGCCTCCAGACCTTCTCCAGAGCCGCCAGCAGAAACAGCGCCATCATCACCATGCCCCAGTAGGTCATTAGGCGCTTGAAGCTCAATCCATAGGCGGAGACATACAGCGTCATCCGCCAGGCGGCGGAGGCCAGCAGCACCAAGCTCTCCCCGGTCAGCGCCGTGGCGAGAATGCGGACGGCCCGCCAGCGCCGGCCCTCCTGCTGGGAAAAGGTCGCCGCCGCCGCGGCCGCCGCCAAATTGACAATCGTGACGCCCACCATCTGGAAAAAACCGCTGCGCGCCCAGTCGGCATAGGAGATGCCCTGCCGGGCCAGGTACTCCGGCCCGCCGAAAAGCCCCGCCGACTGCACCGCCAGAAATAACAGATACAGCGCGTCCAACGCTCCCAGGATAATGGCGAACAGGGCGCCGTCCACGGTGTAGATCACGTGCTTCCCAGCTTTGGCAGGCACATGCCGCAGACAGTACAGCATCCCGAATACAAAGGGGGTGAGGACCAGACCCCAAAACAGTTTCCACAGGCCCCGGGCAAAATGGAGCCGGATGAACTCCGTCAGTCCCCGGGTGGCGGCGGCAAACAGCGCGTCGGCGGAGGCCAGAATGGGCAGCAGGACAGAGACCAGGGCCAGGGCGGAGGCGGCTCCCAACACCACGGTGAGGCTCAGGCGCTTTTTCCCCCGCTCTGCGGACAGGGCGGCAGGCGCCGCCCCCAAGTGGCAGAACACCCCCCTGCACAGCAGTCCCAGCCGTTCCCACAGCATCGCGGGCCGCCACCAGGGCAGCAGCTCCCCGTCTGCGAGGGAGGCGGCATGGACCGGGACCAGAAGCGCCAGGGCCAGAAAGTTCCAAAGTCGGAACAGCGGGTTGGACGTCAGGGCATAGGAGACGGCCAGCAGCAAATTTACCGTCAGAAGCACCCTGCTCTCCCTGCGGCGGAACAGCGCCTCCCGGCCCATGGCCGGCAGCAGCAGGATATACCAGGCAAAGACCGTCACCGTGTTCCCCATGCCCCAGGGCCAGAAGACGGCGTTTACCAGCAGGAGACAGAATGCCAGCGTCCCCGCCAGGAAAATGCGGCTCCCCGGCGTAATCTCATAAATTCTCGGGGCCTTTTGGGCAGGCTGCGCCGCGCCCTCCGGAACGGGGGCTTTTTCCATATTGTCCATATCAAATTCTCCTATTCCGGCTGTCCGTCATCTGCGGACAGCTAAGTTTTGTTCAACGGCCGCCTCTCTCCTCCGGCACAAACTCCAGGAGGTCCCCCGGCTGGCAGTCCAGCGCGGCGCAGATGGCCTCCAGAGTGGAAAAGCGCACGGCTTTGGCCTTGTTGTTTTTCAAAATCGAGAGGTTTGCCAGGGTCACATCCACCTTTTCCGACAGCTGAGAGAGGCTCATCTTCCGCTTTGCCATCATCACGTCTAAATTCACTACGATCATGGCCCACCTCAAATGGTCAGGTCGTTCTCCGCCTTCAGCGCCGCCGCCTGGCGGAAGAGAGCGGACATGACCAGACACAGCAGCCCGCCCATGGCGAACATGGGGACAAACAGGGCGTTATAGGTGGACAGGGGCAGAGGGGAGCGGTAGTAGCAGACGCTGAAAATGACCCGGGCCAGGGCCGCGGCGGCGATGAGGAAGCAGCACACGGCGGCCCTGCGGAGGCTGGCGGCGTTCTCTGGCGCAAAAGGGGTCCCAGCCAGAACGGTTTTCAGCACCCGGCGGGCCTGCCAGAGGATGACGGCGGTATTGACGCCGGCAAAGACGAGAAACAGAGTCAAAGCCCACTCGTGGCCGCTGAACCAAATCCAGCCGTGGGTCCAGGCTGCGGCGATCCCCCGCAGCCCGCCCCACCACTCCGGGTGGGCCACAAATCTCTGGGTGCCGCCCACCAGAACAACAGCGGGCACCAGATACACGGCAATGATGTTGCACGCCAGAGCAATCAGCACCAAAATGTACAGCACCTTCGCAAGTTTCTGCACCGGAATCCTCTCCACAAAACACCCTCCTCTCACAGCGGCCGGGTGATGAACTCCATCATCACCGCGCACCCAGCCGCTAAAATCGCCAGAATCCCCACGGAGGAGAGCATCATCCCCCTGCGGTTCTGCCGTATGCCCTGGACCAGCAGGACGGCAGCTAACGCGCCCAGCGCCAGCGCAGCGGGAATAAGAAACATCGTCAGACTCATGGCAAAATCCCTCCTTTTTCCGGTATCCTACCACGGACCAGAGCGATTGTCAACAAGAATTTATTGATAAACAATAAATATTTGCCGGTAATCAGTGTATCTCCATTCCGAGCAAGGCCAGGCGGCCTCATTTGTCCCCGCGGTCTTCAGCGGAAGAACGAGGAAACGGGCAGTCCGTCCGGACTGCCCGTTTCCCCGTATGATTATAGAGAAAGGAGAGGGAAAATGGTGGTGTAGATCTCAAGCGTCCTGCTTGATGGGTTTATCATATCCAAGGCGGGGAGAAAAGTCAACCACCTCCACCGATCCTTCACAGTTTGTTTACAACCCTTCCAATTTCGACCAGATCTCTCCCCCTTTTGTTCATAAAACGTTCAAAAATAATTGTCAATTCACACATTGACAGGACATGGGCGCATGTGTTATTATTTAGCCCGCTAATATTTAGTCAGCTAAACAAAAAGAGGAGGATGTCCATGCACAAGCCAGACGCCCTGGGTCCCACCTTGGGCCGGGCGGGCCACCTGTGCCGGGAGCGAATGGACTTTCGGCTGTCCCGGTACGAGGTAACACCGGCCCAGACCCACCTTCTGCTGTATCTTCAAGACCACGGCGGAGCGGCGGACCAGCGGGCCGTGACAGAATTTTTGAAAGTTAAGCCATCCACCGCCAACGGAATCTTGGACCGGCTGGAGGAGAAGGGGATGGTCACCCGCTCCGTCAGCGGCCGCGACGCACGGCGGCGGCTGATTGCCCTGACAGAAAAAGGCCGGGAACAGCTGGAGGTATTCCGGCGCCAGTTCGGCGAGGTGGAGTCCCTCATGGTCCGGGGCCTTTCCCAGGAGGAGGTCGGCGCGCTCCGCTCGCTGCTGGCCCGTGTCATTCAAAACTTGGAGGAGGATCGAATCTATGATGAAAACGCTGTGGCCTCACGCCAGGCCATACAGTAAGTGGATCGCCGCCGGCGTGCTGTGCAGCGCGGCGGAGGCGGTTTTTGAACTGCTGATCCCCCTGGTGATGAGCGAGATCGTGGATATCGGCATTAAGAACAGTGACCAGGATTTCATCCTGCGAAAGGGCGGGCTGATGATCGCCATGGCCATGATATCCCTGGCCTTCGGCCTGGGTTCGGCGGTGCTTTCCTCCGTGGCGGGCCAGGGCTTCGGCGCCAATCTCCGTCGGGCGGAGTACGACCGCATCCAGGACTTTGCCTTCTCCAATATCGAGAAGTTCTCCACCGCCTCCCTGGTGACCCGGCTGACCAACGACGTCAACGCCATGCAGATGACGCTGATGATGGGTATGCGGCTGCTGGTGCGGGCACCGGTGATGCTGGTATCCGCCCTGGTGCTGTCCATCCGGATCAGCCTGCGGCTGAGCAGCGTATTCTTGGCGGCGCTGCCGCTGCTGCTCGTCGCGGTACTGCTGATCCTGACCCGGGTCGGCCCCCTGTTCCGCTCCCTCCAGGAGAAAACCGACGCCCTGAACCTGGTGGTACAGGAGAACCTCATGGGAATCCGGGTGGTCAAATCCTTTGTCCGGGAGGAGCACGAAACGGAGAAATTCGCAGCCCGCAACCACGATCTGAGGGACACCTCCCTGCGGGCCTTCGGGATGGTGGTCATCAACATGCCCATTATGATGCTCATCGTCTACGGCACCATCATCGCCGTCATGTGGTTTGGCGGACAGATGGTCTATGCCGGAACCCTGGAACCGGGAAAGCTGATGACCTACTTCACCTATATCACCCAGATCATGATGTCCCTGATGATGGTCTCCATGATGTTCATGATGCTCAGCCGCTCCGTGGCCTGCGCCCGCCGCATTGTGGAAGTGCTGGAGGAGGTCCCCGCCATCACCGATGATTCTGCGGAGACGGTCCCGGACGGCCGCGGGGGCGGCGTCCCCGCCGCTGTGGAGGATGGCAGCATCCGCTTTGACCACGTGTCCTTCAAATACAACCCGGAGAGTCCGGAGTGGGTTTTGCAGGATGTGTCCCTCCAGATCCCCGCCGGAGCCACCGTGGGGATCCTGGGGGGCACCGGCAGCGCCAAAACCACCCTGGTATCTCTGATCCCCAGGCTCTATGAGGCCGACTACGGCACGGTCTCCGTGGGGGGACGGCCGGTGGGCGCCTATACCATGAAACACCTGCGGGACGCGGTGAGTATGGTTCTTCAGAAAAACACCCTTTTCTCCGGTACCATCCGGGAAAATCTGCTGTGGGGAAATCCGGACGCATCGGAGGAGGAGCTGTGGGCCGCCTGCCGCGCCGCCTGCGCCGACGAATTCCTGGAGCGGATGCCCGACGGACTGGACACAGACCTGGGGCAGGGGGGCGTCAACGTCTCCGGCGGGCAGAAGCAGCGGCTCTGTATTGCCCGGGCTATTTTAAAGCGTCCCAAGGTCTTGATCCTGGACGACTCCACCAGCGCGGTGGACACCGCCACCGACGCTAAAATCCGCGCCGCCTTTGCCGGCGCGCTGAAAGACTCCACCAAACTCATCATTGCGCAGCGGGTGGCCTCGGTGCAGGACGCGGATATGATCCTGGTGATGGACGGCGGCCGGATCGCGGCGCAGGGCACCCACGAGGAGCTGATGGAACGGTGTGAGATCTACCGGGACGTATACCGGTCCCAGCAGGAAGGAGTGAGCATCGGTGGCTGAGAACAAGCGAACTATGGGACCCGGCCCCCACGGCCCTGGGGGCGGCTTTCGCAAACCCAAGGATCTCCGCGGCACTTTGGGAAAACTGATGGGCTATCTGGGGCGGTACAAGGCGCTGCTGGCGGTGGTGGTAGTCCTTCTGTGCCTCAGCTCCGCCTGTACCGTGGGCGGCTCCTACCTCATCAAGCCCCTCATCAACGACTATATCCTGCCTGGGGACTTCCCGGGACTTGCGAAAATGCTTTGCCTCATGGCGGCGGTCTATATCATCGGGGCGGTCTGTTCCTTCGGCTATGCCCGGATTATGGTGCAGATCTCCCAGACCTGCGTGGCAAACATCCGGGCAGATCTCTTCGGCCGGATGCAGCGGCTGCCGCTGAAGTACTTCGACGCCCACACCCACGGCGAGCTGATGAGCCGCTATACCAACGACATCGAAACCATCTCCGAGGCCCTGAACAACAGCTTTGGCAGTGTGGTCTCCTGCACGCTGAACTTCCTGGGCACCATCGCCATGATGCTGGTGCTCAGCCCCGTCCTGACCCTCATTACCTTTGCCGTGCTGGCGGTGATGCTTCTGGTGGTCCGGACCATCGGCGGCCGCAGCAGGCAGTACTTTGCCGCCCAGCAAAAAGCCCTGGGCAAGGTCAACGGCTATATCGAGGAGATGATCGAGGGCCAGAAGGTGATTAAGGTCTTCAACCACGAAAGCGCTGCCAAGGAGGGCTTTTACACCCGGAACGAGTCCTACCGCCGGGCGGCCACTCTGGCCCATGCCTACGCCGGGGCCATGATGCCCGCCATGGGCAACCTGAACTATGTAAACTATGCCCTCAGCTGTTGTGTGGGGGCCATCTTTGCCGTCCACAGCGGCGGAGCCTTCCAGCTGGGAGACCTGGGGGCCTTTCTCCAGTACACCCGGCAGGTGGCCCAGCCCATTACCCAGATCTCCCAGCAGATGAACACCATCCTCTCCGCCGTGGCCGGCGCGGAACGGGTCTTTGAGGTGATGGAGGCGCAGCCGGAAGATGACGGAGGCAAGGTAACGCTCGTTCGGGCGGCGGAAGATCCCTCCGGCAATCTCACCCGGGTCCATTACGACAATAACACCTGGGCCTGGATGCGGCCCGACGGTACGCTGGTCCCCCTCCGGGGTGACGTCCGCTTTGACCATGTGGTGTTCGGCTATAACGAAGAGCGGACGGTTTTGAACGACGTATCCCTCTTTGCCAAGCCCGGGCAGAAAATCGCCTTTGTGGGTTCCACCGGCGCGGGTAAGACCACCATCACCAGCCTCATCAACCGCTTTTATGAGATCCAGAGCGGAACCATCACCTATGACGGCATCGATGTGCGGGACATCGCCAAGGACTCCCTGCGGCGTTCGCTGGGCGTCGTGCTTCAAGATACCCACCTCTTCACCGGAACCGTGGCGGACAACATCCGCTATGGCCGTCTGGACGCCACCGACGAGGAGGTGGAGGCCGCCGCTAAGCTTGCCGGAGCGGACAGTTTCATCCGGCATCTGGCCAAGGGATACAACACCGTGCTCAGCGGCGGCGGCGGAAGTCTGAGCCAGGGGGAGCGGCAGCTTTTGAACATCGCCCGAGCGGCCTGCGCCAACCCGCCGGTGCTGATTCTGGACGAGGCCACCAGTTCGATCGACACTCGGACGGAAAAGCTCATTGAGCAGGGCATGGACCGGCTGATGGCGGGACGGACCGTGTTTGTCATCGCCCACCGCCTCTCCACGGTCCGCAACGCCCGGGCCATTATGGTGCTGGAGCGGGGAGAGATCATCGAGCGGGGCGACCACGACGGCCTCATCGGGCAGCGGGGCCGGTACTATCAGCTGTACACCGGCCAGGCGGAGCTGGCCTGAAAATCAAAGGGACGGCGCGGCAAAATGCCGTGCCGTCTCTTTTTTATGCCCCATCCCCATCCTGACCCCTGTAAAAAAGGCGAGGGCGCTGAAAAGTGTGGGGAAAGGGGCCTCTTACTCTCTGCGGGAGCCGTCAATCTTCAGTCCCCCGCATTTTATGAATGTCCGTCCTCCCGCTTTCTCTCAATACCGCCCCGCCCAGTCCACCATCAGCAGCACCGGCAGCGTCCAAAGCAGCAGGAAGAGTTCCAATGCCAGAGGCGTCAGCAGGGCATACTGTCCCAGGAACACCAGGTAAAACGCCAGCAGCGTTCCCACCGCGCTGCCCAATAGAGAGAACGCCATGCAGCGGCGGACCGCCTTGCACATCCTCCGGCTTCCCACCACCGTCTCGGCATAGGGCAGCAGCCCCTCCCGAAAGATCAGCGCCCGGGGAAGGCCCCGGTCCTTCTCCGCCTCGCTGAGGGCCACCCTGGCGGTGAGATCCGGGAACTCCACCTTCACGCCCTTGTGAAATTTCCGCCGCAGAAGCTCGGGGACGATGTTGGGGTCCCGGGCGGCAAGGATGGGGGCAATCCGGCTCCGGGCCATCATCCGCAGGGCAAAGTCCACATTCTCCGAGGCGTTGTACTTCACCGCAAATACGGCGATGAGATGCCGGTCCACGGAGAGGAACAGCCCGGTTTTAAGATTGATGTCCCCGGGAAGGCGCACGTCCATCTTGCGCATAAAAGAGGCGGTGCCCATCAGAATGGACTCCCCGCGGATGGTCCCGGACCAGCCCCCCTCTTCGTAGAAGGCAAAGCCGGAAACCTCCTCGTAGCTGCCCAACTCACTGCGGAGCAGTTCGTCAAACAGCCGCTCCAGTCCGCTGCCGGCGGCCCGGGCCATGGAGGCGGCATGGGACACCGCCACAGACAGCACCTCGCCAAAGACTTTCACGCCGCCCAACTGAATGGTGCCGGGAGGAAAGAGGTCGGCGTCCGTCAGTATCATCTTTTTTCTCCGGCTGATCCGCTCCGCGCCGGACCAGCCCGCCACGGCACAGCCTGCCTTCTGCAGGTGCCGGGCCAGATTCCCATAGGCCAGCCCCCAGCCCAGCGGCAGGGCGAATGTGGCCCCCGCCGCCAGAATGGCGGACCAATTCAAAAAGAAATCATCTCCCCGCCCCTGTCCCAGGGAGCTGAGTCCCGCAAAGACCACGGAGGCCGCCAGCACCAGCGGGAGAAAAGCCGCCTGCCACATGACCGCGCCGTTGTCCCCCATGGCGGCGGTGTAAAATCCGGGAACGGACCCCCGCTGCTTGCAGGCCCCCTGGGGCGTGTCCGTGACCAAATAGGGCGGCTCGTCGTCCAAAGAGGCGGAGCGGAACGTGTCGTACATTCCCGCCCCCTCTCTGGCACAGCCCCAGAGGGCAAACGTCAGCGCCAGACAGCTGACGGCGGCGTAGGGCATGGTCTCCGTCCGCCGGTTCTCCGCCAAACGGCAGGCGCAGTCCGCCGCCGACACCAGGGCGGACAGGGCAATCAGCAGCTCACCGGTGCAGCGGCCCCGGGCCAGCAGCTTCACCGCTTTAAAAAACACATGGCGGCACAGCAGCGCCGTCACGGCCAGGCAGGCCAGCAGCACAATGGTCTGCCGCCGGGGTTCGCCGCTCCAGCCGGGCACGGTCACGCCGTACCGCTCCAGCACCAGCAGCAGCGTAGGCGCCAGAGAGACCACTGCCGCCGCCGGCAGAAGTCTCCGGCGGCGGTGGAACTCCGTCCGGCAGGACGCCGCCTTTTGAAACAGCTCCGGCTCCGGCCCGATGGGTTCCGGCTCCGGTTCCGGCTCCGGCGGACCGTAGAGCTGCTCCGTCTCCTCCAGGGGCCTGCGGGAGAACAGCCCCCGCCGCCGGGGCGGCAGCAGGGGTTCCGACGCCTCCTCCATCACGGCGTCCACGGTGCTGCCCACCATATCCTCCAGCGTAACCGGACGGGGCGCCTTAGGCAGCGCCATATCCAAAATGTCCAGCTCCACAGAGGGGATGTCCTGCCGGTCCTCCTCCGGCGGAGGATTCGCCGGAGGGGGGGCGGAGGCCTTCTCTCCTGCCGGCCGGGGAGACGCCTCCGCAGTGGGAGCGCCTGTCTCAGGCGCGGGAGGGCAGTCCTCCCCCGGAGTGGATTTTGCGGACGGAGGCTCCGCCTCTTTCAGCAATGTCTGCTCCAGGCTGCCGCCAAACTCCGCCAGAATCTCCTCCAGGGAGTACGCCTCCTCCGAGGCCGGTACGCCCGTAACATCTTCCACGCCGTATTGTTTTTTTTCGTCCTTGGGGTTCATAGCCATCCTCTCTTCATCCAATCCGCTGGCGAACCGCCTCATACAGCAGAATCGCCGCGGCCGCGGAGGCGTTCAGAGAATTTAGCTTGCCCCGCATGGGAATGCTAACTAAAAAGTCGCAGTTTTCCGCCGCCAGACGGGTCATGCCGTCTCCCTCGCTGCCAATGACAATGGCGGCAGGTCCTCCCAGGTCGGCCTTGTACAGGGCGGTCGCTCCGTCTGCCGCCGTTCCAAACACCCAGATCCCCTGCTTCTTCAAATCCTTCAGCAAGGAGGGGATGTTGGGCACCCGGGCCACCGGCACATGGGCCACCGCCCCGGCGGAGGTCTTGGCCACAACGGCCGTCAGTCCTGCGCTGCGGCGCTTGGGAATCACCACGCCGTGGGCGCCGGCACACTCTGCGGTGCGGATGATGGCCCCCAGATTCTGTGGGTCGGAGATCTCGTCGCAGATCACCAGCAGAGGGGCCTCTCCCCTGTCCGCCGCAGCCTGGAGAATTGCCTCCACCGTGGCGTACTCCCGCACGGCGGCCAGGGCGATGACGCCCTGGTGGGCGTGGGTGCGGCTCATGGCGTCCAGCTTCCGCCGGTCCGCCTCCACCACCACGGCCCCGGCGGAGCGGGCCTTGGAGGCGATGTGGCCCAGGGTCTTGTCCGTCTCGCCCTTCTGGAGATAGATTTTGTCAATGGCCGTCCCGGCCCGCAGGGCCTCGATGACGGCGTTCCGTCCCTCGATGACGCCGTCGGCCTCGGGGGCGGGGGGCTTGCGCGTTTCCATAGGAACTCCTCCGGTTGAAAAAATTTACCGATACAGATTCTAAGTATACCATAAGCCCGGCGGATAATAAAGCGGGAATTTACAGAAACTTCATGAAACCTTCTTGTGACTTTTCGGGTTCTGTGTTATACTGCGATATAATTTCGCCCGGTCCCTGGGGATATCCCCGGGTTTTCCTCTGAAAGGAGCTTGTATACATGGACCAAAACAACAACAATAAAAAACCCGGCGGCGGGAAAAACGGCAATCTCCGGGGCTTCCTCCAGCTGATCTGCTGGGCCGTGCTGCTGGCGCTGCTGGTGAATTACGCCGCCACCTACATGACCAGCATGGGCCGCCAGGCCAGCTCTGTAGAGCTGGAGTACAGCGCGTTTCTGGACATGCTGGACGCCGGAGAGGTGGTCGGGGTGGACTTTGACAACAGCGAGTCCATCCTCCTCATCACCCCGGAGGACGGCTACGTCTACACCGACCCGGAGGGAAACCGCTACACCAAGTCCACCCAGGAGGACGGGACCGCCGTCTACACCCGGACGGACGGGGAGGGCCGGGAGCTGAAGCTGTCCCTGGAGTTCTTCACCGTCCGCCTCCAGTCCTACGACGCCGTGGTGGAGCGGGTCCGGGAGGCCAGCGCGTCCCGGGACCGGGTCAATAAGGCCCCCATCCGCATCAACCAGGACTACCAGCCCCCCATGAGCCCCTTCCTGCTGTTCCTGGTGAACCTGGCCCCCTTCTTCATCATCATCCTGGTGATGAGCCTGGTGATGAGCTGGATGGCGAAAAAGGGCATGGGCGGCATCGGGGGCATCGGCGGCGTGGGGAAATCCAACGCCAAGGTCTACATGGAAAAATCCACCGGCGTCACCTTCCGGGACGTGGCGGGCCAGGACGAGGCCAAGGAGTCCCTGACGGAGATCATCGACTTCCTCCACAACCCCGGCAAATACACGGAGATCGGCGCGAAGCTGCCCAAGGGCGCCCTTTTGGTGGGCCCTCCGGGCACGGGCAAAACCCTGCTGGCCAAGGCCGTGGCCGGGGAGGCGGGGGTGCCCTTCTTCTCCATCAGCGGCTCCGACTTTGTGGAGATGTTCGTGGGCGTGGGCGCGTCCCGGGTCCGGGACCTTTTTAAAGAGGCGTCCAAGGTGGCCCCCTGCATCGTCTTCATCGACGAGGTGGACACCATCGGCAAATCCCGGGACAACCGCATGGGCGGAAACGACGAGCGGGAGCAGACCTTAAACCAGCTCTTGGCGGAGATGGACGGCTTCGATCCCACCAAGGGCGTGATCCTTCTGGCGGCCACAAACCGCCCGGAGGTGCTGGACCAGGCCCTGCTGCGGCCGGGGCGGTTCGACCGCCGGATCACCATTGACCGGCCCAACCTGGCGGGGCGGATCTCCACGCTCCAGGTCCATACCCGAAACATCAAGCTGGCCGAGGATGTGAACCTGAAGAAGGTGGCCCTGGCCACCGCCGGGTGCGTGGGTGCGGACCTTGCCAACCTGGTGAACGAGGCGGCCCTGCGGGCCGTCCGCAAGGGGCGCAAGCTGGTGACCCAGGAGGACATGCTGGCGGCTTTCGAGCTGGTCATTGCCGGCACGGAGAAAAAGGGCAGCGTTCTCACCGAATTTGAGAAAAAGCTGGTGGCCTACCACGAGGTGGGTCACGCCATGGTGGCCTATAAGCAGAAGAATACCGAACCGGTGCAGAAAATCACCATTGTCCCCCACACGCAGGGTTCCCTGGGCTACACCCTGCTGATGCCCGAGGAGGACAAGACGGAGCTGCGGACAAAGGACGAGCTGATGGCAAAAATCACCGTCTCCATGGGCGGCCGCGCCGCCGAGGAGGTGGTGATGTCCACCATGACCAACGGCGCGTCCCAGGATATTCAGGACGCCACCAACGTGGCACGGAACATGGTGGCCATGTTCGGCATGAGCGACGAGTTTGGCATGATGGCCCTGGCCTCCCGGCGGAACCAGTATCTGGACGGCGGCTACGGCATGGACTGTGCCCAGGATACCGCCGCCCGCATGGACACGGCGGTGAAGGAAATTCTGGACCAGTGCTACAAGACCGCCGTGGAGGTCATCCGGGAAAACCGGGAGGATATAGATAAGGTGGTGGCCTACCTGCTGGAAAAGGAGACGATCACCGGCGGTGAGATGGTGGCCATTATCGAGGGCCGGGACCCGGAGCTGGTGGAAAACCCCTACGCGTCCACCAAGAGTCTGGGAGAGGGTTTCCGCCCCTCCACGCCGGAGGGCATTGAGGCCCCCGCCAAAAAGGTGCATATGATCTCCGAAAAAATTGAGGCGCCCGGCGAGACTCCCGCCCCGGAGGAGAGTGCGCCCGCCGCCGAAGCGCCGGAGGAATCCGGCGGCCAGGAGTCAACCTAACCTAATCTCAAATATTAAAAAGCAGCAATGAGAGGCGCGCCCTAGGGCGCGACTCTTTCCGGTCTATAGCGCCGCGCACGGCGGGCTGCTTCTCTCCGCCGCACAAGCTCAGTCCATCGTGGACGGCCGTCCAGACTGGGCGCCGGGGCTGGGGTAAACCGCACCCCATCTGTCAGGCAGATATGGCTTGACGGGAGCGGCTTCCCGAGAAAATTCTGCCACTGCTCTCCGGTACTATTTCATATCGGCGATGCCCTGCAGCGGCGGGAACCGGCGTGTTTGCTTCCTGCCGGAGACGGAAGGCCTGCTCAAGGGGTACCGCCGGGTGAGCCGGAACGCCGGAAAAAGGCCACCGCCACCGCACCGGGTCCCACATGGGTGCCGATGGTGCCGCCCACCGTGCCCACGGGCAGCGTCTCCGCCTGTCCGGCCCACAAAGAGGCGCTGTCCGCAATATATTTTTGCAGGAGGCCGTCATCCAGTCCCGCATATGCCAGCCGGTAGGGCCGGGCGAAGTCCACGCCGTTGGTCTTTTCAATCTCCTGCACCAGCAGGTTGTTCCCGTTTTTGGATCCTCTGGCCTTACCCAGCACCACAACCTCACCGTTCTCTACCGCCACCACCGGTTTGATGGACAGCAGTCCGCCCACTAGGGCTACAGAGGGGGAGATTCTGCCGCCTCGCTTCAAATACTCCAGGGTATCCAGCAGGGCCACCAGACGGATGTCCTTCTTCTCCTCCTCCAGCCGGGCGGCGATTGCCGCGGCCTCCAGCCCCTGGTCCAGCAGCTCCAGCGCCCGCTCCACCAAAATCTGCTCTCCAATGGTGGCGTTTTCGCTGTCCACCACAAAGACATGGCCGGGGAACTCCTCCGCGGCGATCCGGGCGCTCTGGCAGGTGCCGGAGAGCTTGGAGGAGAGGAGTATGGCCACCACGCTTTCCCCCGCGTCCACGGCCTGGCGGAAGGCCCCCTCAAACTGAGCGGGGTTGATCTGGCTGGTCGTCGGCAGCACCTCTCCCTCGATAAGCTTCTCATAAAACTGGCGGTGGGTCAGATCCACGCCGTCCAGGTACTGCTCCTCTCCAAAGGTTATGGCCATGGGCAAAACGGTGACCTCCGGTCGGAACGGGGTCGGCAAATCCGCGGCCGAATCAGTGATAATGCGTACTTTCATGATAGTTCCTCATTTCAAAAAATAGATATTTTGTCAAAGCCGGATTCCCGCGGCGGACAGCTTTTCGTACATGCGGATGAAGCACGCCGCGTCCTCCGGTCCCACTATGCCGATAATCTGCCGGACCAGCGACAGGGAACGGCGGTGGACGGTCAGAAAATCCGGCAGACGGGCCTCTACCGGACGCACAACGACGCTTCGGGCGTCTTTGCCGCTCCGCTCCCGAATCAGGTATCCCTTGCCGCAAAGGGCATTGACTGTGCGGTTTACCAGGCTTTTGAGCATGTTGGTCTCCCGCACAATTTCACTGACGGCGGTGCATCCGATTCCGTCAGCCTGATACTGATCGTAGACCAGCTTCATGATCACCGCCTCGTTATAGGTCAGTTCCCGGGTGATCCGGGAGTCCTTCAGCATTCCGTTGACTCCAATCCAGGCCCGCAGCATACGCTCCCACAGTTCACGGTCTCCCATAGCGTTTGTCCTTTCAATCCAAAAAGTTCACTTTGTGAACTTTTTGGAGTATATCATGGTAATTGGATAAATGCAACAAAAACTTATTAGCACCAAAAATATGGAAAAAGCGAAAATTGATGTATACAAAACCATGCAGCTGTGCTATACTAGATAAAATTAGGTGTTGAGGCATGGTGCCTCCGCCATTTTTCCGGTATTTTACCGGCACGGGACGCGCTTTCCCGCCGGTCAAAATAGATCACAGAAGCTCATATGCAAATCCGGATATGACGTAACCGAACCTCTGCCGGCGAAACGGGGCCGCGCAGGCGACGGACGTCTCTTCTTTGCGTGCGCCCATTTTTGCTCAAGCGCCGGGCGTGTTCTTTTGAGCCTCTGCTACATATCTTTTTAAGAGTTCAAAGGAGTTTATCGAATCTATGGCAGAAAAACTGAAAATCATCCCTCTGGGCGGTCTGGACGAGATCGGCAAGAATATGACCGCCTATGAGTACGGCGGCGAGATCATCGTGGTGGACTGCGGCATGGCCTTCCCCGGAGACGACATGTACGGCATTGACCTCATCATTCCCGATGTGACCTACCTGATCAAAAACCGTGCCCGTATCCGGGGTCTTTTTATCACCCACGGTCACGAGGACCATGTGGGAGCCATCCCCTATGTCCTCAAACAGGTGAACATGCCCATCTACTGCACCCGTTTCACCGCCGGACTCATCTCCTTAAAGCTGGAGGAGCACGGGCTGGTGAAGTCCACCAAGCTCATTACCGTGGAGCCGGGAAAGACTGTCCGGGCCGGGAAGTTCAACGTGGAGTTTATCCATGTCAACCACTCCATCGCCGACTCTGTGGCCTTTGCCATCCACACCCACATGGGCACCGTGGTCCACACCGGCGACTTCAAAATCGACTCCACCCCCATCGACGGGGAGGTGATCGACCTGGCCCGCTTCGGCGAGCTTGGGAAGGAGGGCGTGCTGGCCCTGTGCGCCGACTCCACCAATGTGGAGCGCCCCGGCTATACGATGAGCGAGAGCGCCGTGGGGCAGACCTTTATGCGTCAGTTCCAGGGCTGTGACGAGCGGATCATCGTCACCACCTTCGCCTCCAACGTCCACCGCATCCAGCAGGTGCTGGATGCCGCGGCGGCTTTCGGGCGGAAGGTGGCCGTCACCGGCCGCTCCATGGAGAATATCATGAAGGTCTCCACGGCTCTGGGCTATATGAAGGTCCCCAAGAACACCCTCATGGATGTCACAAAGATCAAGGGCCTGCCCAAAAACAAACAGGTCATCGTCACCACCGGCTCCCAGGGTGAGGAGATGAGTGCCCTGTACCGCATGGCCTTCTCCCAGCACAAGCAAGTAGAAGTGGGACCCGGCGACAAGGTCATCATCTCCGCCTCCGCCATCCCCGGCAACGAGGTAACCGTGGGCCGGGTCATCAACGAGCTGTTCCGCAAGGGCGTGAAGGTGGTCTACGACAAGGCCGACATGCTCCACGTCTCCGGTCACGCCTGCCAGGAGGAGCTGAAGATCATCCACGCGCTGACGAAGCCCCGTTTCTTCGTCCCCCTCCACGGAGAACAGCGGATGCTCCAGATCCACTCCCGCCTTGCCCAGCAAATGGGCATGGAGCGCAGCCACATCGCCATTGCGGAGAACGGCTCCGTCATCGAGCTGACCGCCAAGACACTGAAAATTGCCGCCGCCGTTCCCGCCGGAGAGGTGTATGTGGACGGCAGCGGCGTGGGCGACGTAGGCGCTGTGGTCATGCGGGACCGCAAGCGTTTGGCCGAGGACGGCATGGTGGTCATTGTAATGCCCATATCCACCCACGACGGCGCGCTGCTCAGCCCGCCGGAGATCATCACCCGGGGATTCATCTATGTCAAGGAATCCGGGGATTTGATGAAGGATCTCCAAGGCGTGGCCCTGGACGCAGCGGAGGCCGTCACCCGCAAGCGCGGGCGGGACGACGGCGAGCTGAAAGGCGCGGTAAAAGCCGCCGTCAGCAGCTATCTCTTCAAAAACACCAAGCGCAGTCCCATGGTTATCCCTGTGGTGACCCGGCTGTGACAGAATTGAAAAAGCGGGACGGCAGAGCCGTCCCGCTTCTTTTCTATCAGATTATCTGGCACGGAGGGTTCCCCCATTTTCCAGGTCTTCCCTGCATTCAGGCCGGCAGGTGCCCCGCCGCCTATCCTTTTCCCTCCCGCAGCATCGCCTGACCCAGCAATGTCAGCAATGCGGCGATATCCAAGGGGGTGAGGGGTTCTCTCCCTTTGTCTTCCGCCATGCTTCGCCTCCTCACCGCCGGGCGGTATAAAGCCGCATGGACAGGGGGATGGAGACGGCGGTCAGCGCCACCGCGGCCACAGGGAGGATGAGCATGAAGAACCCGAAGAGGCTCTGGATGCCGCCGGCGGTCTGATCCACGGAGATGGTGACGGTCCCCAAGGCACCGGCGGCGCCGCAGACCAGGAAGATCACCAGGAACATCACCATGCGGCCCCGCTCCACGCTGAACCAGATCATGACGGGCAGCGTGATGGCCAGAACGCTGGCGCTGGCGCAGAAGCTCATCAAAACGGCCAGAGGGGTTCCGGTGGCCACGGACAGGTGAAGCGCCCGGATGATTGCCTGGACCGCCAGAACAACGGCGCTGGCCGCTCCGGCGCAGAGCCAGCCCAGCACATACTTGCTCAGCACCAGGTCCCGGGGAGAGTAGGGCATCATGGCCGCCATCTGGTCCCACTTGCACCGCTCGTCATAGGCTAGGGCCGTGTAGGGCATCATGGAGCACCAGACCACCACGAACACGCTGCCGAAAGAGCCGTTGCCCACCATAATGACCAGCATCACTAGAAGAAAGATCTTCATCTGCTTCCACAGCACATAGACGTCCTTTTGGATCAGGGCTTTCATCTCCTGTTCTCCCCTTTCACGATAAACAAAATGATCTCCTCCACGGTAGGCCGCTCCAGAGCCAGCGTCTCCGGCACCATGCCCCGTTTCACCAGTGCCCGGACGCCGCCGTAGTCCCTGGCCTCCCGGCCGACGACCGCCTCCGGCAGCAGGCTCTGCGCCTGCTCCGCCGTGCCCACGAACACGCCGTAGTCCTCCAGCAGCCGGTCCTTCTCCTGGCAGAACAGCAGCCTCCCCTGGTGGAGAAAGGCGATGTAGTCGCACAGCTTCTCCAGGTCGCTGACGATGTGGGAGGAGATGAGGATGGAGTGGTCCTCCTCCCGGGTGAACTCATTGAAGATCTCCAGCACCTCGTCCCGGACAATGGGGTCCAGGCCGCTGGTGGCCTCGTCCAGCACCAGCAGCTTTGGCCGGTGGCTCAACGCGGCGGTAATGGCCAGCTTCATCTTCATGCCCCGGGAAAAGTCCTTGAAGGGCTTTCTCACCGGCAGGCTGAAACGGTCCAAGTAGCTCTCATAGGTCCCCTGCTCCCACTGGCGGTAAGTGCTCGCCAGGATTTTTCCCACCTGGAGGGCGTTGAGGGTCTCAGGGAAGTAGGCCTCGTCCAGCACCACCCCCACGTCCTCCTTCACCCCGGTGAAGGCCGGAGATGAGACGTCCGTGCCCAGCACGGCGGCGGCGCCGCTGTCGGGCCGCAGAGCGCCCAGAGCCAGGCGGATGGTGGTGGACTTTCCCGCGCCGTTCTCCCCCACCAGGCCGCAGATGGTGCCGCTGGGCACCGTCAGGCTCAGGTCCTGAATAGCGAAGCCGCCGAAGGATTTATGGATGTGGTTCAGCTCAATGGCGTTCATGTTCATTCCTCCTCTAGCAAAACGTCCAGCATCTCCTCCAGCTCCCGCCGGGATACCCCGCAGCTCCTGGCCAGGGCGGCAGCGGCGGACAGATGGCTCTCCAGCTCCCGGAGCTGCTGCTCCCGGATCAGGTCAAGGTTTTTCTCCGCCACAAAACAGCCCTTGCCGGCCACGGTGTCGATGAATCCCTCGGCCTCCAGCTCGTCGTAGGCCCGCTTGGTGGTGATGACGGAAATCTTCAGATCCTTGGCCAAAGCCCGGATGGAGGGCAGCGCCTCCCCGGGCCGCAGCCGGCCGGCGATGATCTGGGCCTTGATCTGGGAGTAGATCTGGTCGTAGATCGGTTGGTTGTTGACATTGCGGATAATGAGTTCCATGGAATCACTCCCGTTCGTACTGTACATATACAGTATACACAGTATGGACAGTATGTCAAGAGGGATTTTGAAAATAGTGAAAATTTCTTTTGGGGAGAGGAGGACCGGAATTCGCAGGCAAACTCGATGCCTCCGGCAGCCCCTGCGATTGAACCCTGGAACTTCCGTAAAACAGGCCGCCGGGGGCAGCGGCCTCTGCGGCGTATAACCGCAGTTTTTTAAAAGGCGTCTTCTCTTTTGCAGGAAAAGGCGGAGGGCTTTTGCCCTCCGCCTTTTCCTCAGCGCATTTCAGAGACGATGTTGTCCACGGCATGATCCACAGCGACACCCAGCTTGTGGATACTCTTACCCACCTGCGTTTTCATGGAATCCCTGCCGTGCGGCGTCATCATCCCCACAGCGGCGCCGGCCATCAGGCCCGCGCTCATACCGACCCAAAATCCGGTACATGTCTTCATATCAGTCACTCCTTTTCGGCATGGGAATAGTATGGCCCTCTTTCCGCAAAAAAAACGCCTTTTCTCCATTTGCCAAAAACTCCCCAAAGGAGTATACTGATTGCCATAATGATAAAATTAAAGAAATCTGGAGGTGTCTATGACCACCATCTATCTGATCCGCCACGCAGAGGCGGAGGGAAACCTGTACCGCATCGCCCAGGGTCAGGATGACAGCTCTCTCACAGACCGGGGCTGGCGGCAGGTAAAGGCCCTGGAGCGGCGCTTTGACGGCGTCCAAATCGACGCGGTGTACGCCAGCGACCTCTACCGCACCCGCGCCACCGCCAGCGCCCTCTACCTCTCAAGAGGGCTGACGCCCCGCCTGGTGCGGGATTTGCGGGAGATTCATGTGGGCGTATGGGAGCGAAAGACCTGGGGGGAGATCGCCCGCCGCTGGCCGGATCAGATGGCGGATTTCAGCCATCGGATGGACCGCTGGCACATGGACGGGGCCGAGACGCCGGCGGAGGTGCTGGAGCGGGCGCTGGGAGCTGTTCGGAAAATCGCGGCGGAAAACGACGGGAAAACTGTGGCCGTATTTTCCCACGGCTATGTCATTCGCCTTCTGCTGGCAAATCTGCAGGGAATCTCCCTGCGGGATACCGGCGCAAAGTCCCCCACCGGGGACAACACCGCCGTCTCTCTTTTGGAGTGGGACGGTGAGGCGCTCCGGGTGATCCGTCAGAACGACAACAGTCACCTGCTGGCACCGGAGTATCTGGCGGGAGAGAAGGTCCGCAGGCGGGCCAACGGTCTGGAGCCGGGGCTGTATTTCACGCCGCCCCGGCTGCCGGAGCAGGGACCGCTGCTGGAGGGGCTGATCGCCGCCTCCTGGGAGGGGACGCCTCCCGCGGCCGGCCTCGCCCGTCCGGCTCTGGTGGGCTATTTGGGAGACGAGCCGGTGGGTCTGATCCAGTTCGGCCAGACGGAGGGGGAAATCACCCTGGCCTGCGTCCGCCGGGACTGCCGGAAGCGGGGCTTTGGCGTGCAGCTCATCGGCCAGGCGGTATACTATTGGCGGCCCATGGGAGCAGAGCGTTTGATCACTGCCCTGCCGGAGGGATGCGGCGCGGAGCAGTTCTTCGCCGGCTGCGGCTTCTCCCCCGCGGAAGTGACCGGGTCCGGGGAGACCCTCTGGGTGAAGGACATCGGATTCAGCCCGGCGTTTAAGGACTGAAATATTTTGTCCGCAGTCAGGCTTTGACAAAGTTTTCATTGACAAACGGGGTATGATTTCCATATAATACCCCTCGAAAACAAGTCCCCATAAAAGGGAGTAGCTTGCGTCCTTCGGGATGCGGCGCGGCTCGTCAGCACGACGGTTTTAAGACCGCCCGGGCCGCGTCTGAAAAAGCGAGACTTTTATTGTATGCGGCACCGGCGGGGGGAACTTCCCGCTTGGTTTCCGTATGCAATGAGGGTCTCGTTTATCTTTGAAAAGCGGAGGACGTGTGAGCAATGAGTATTTGGGTAACGGTACTGCTGTTCCTGGCGGGACTGGTTTTGATCGTCAAGGGCGGTGACTGGTTTCTGGACGGTGCGGTGTGGATCGCCGAGGCCACCGGCGTACCCCGGTTCATCATCGGGGCCACCATTGTGTCCCTGGCCACCACGCTGCCGGAGCTGACGGTATCCGTCACCGGCGTGCTCCAGGGAGAGGTGGATCTGGCGGTGGGCAACGCCGTGGGATCTGTCACCGCCAACCTGGGGTTGATTCTGGGACTGTCTATTGTATGCATCCCCTCTATCGTGAACCGGAAGCAGTTTGACCTGAAGGCGCTTTTAATGGTCTCCGGCGCACTGCTGCTGTTTCTGCTGTGCCGGGGCGGCGTGCTGGAGGTGCTGCCCGGACTGCTGCTGTTTGTGGTATTCGCGATATATCTGGGAAACAACGTGATGGACGCCCGGTCCAGCATGGCGGAAAACCGGGAGGCAAATCCAAAGCGCCGCACCACATCCCACCGGCAGATGTTTATGAAGCTGGGCCTTTTCGCGGCGGGCATTGCCGCCATTGTGGCCGGCTCCCAGCTGCTGATTGACTACGGCAGTGAGCTGGCTCTGCTGCTGGGCGTACCCTCCAGCATCATCGGCGTTACGATGGTGGCCGTCGGCACCTCGCTGCCGGAGCTGGTGACTACTCTGACGGCCATCGCCAAAAAAGAGGCCTCCATGTCCGTGGGCAACATCATCGGGGCCAACGTCATCGACCTGACCATGATCCTGCCGGTGTGCTCCGCCGTGTCCGCCGCCTCCGGCGAGAAATTGGTCATCGGCAGCCAGACCACGGTCCTGGATTTGCCGGTCTGCCTGGGTCTATGCTGTCTGGCGGTGCTGCCGCCGCTGCTCCGGGGAAAATTCTACCGCTGGCAGGGCGCGCTGATGCTGGCGGCCTATGCGGCCTATGTGGTGGCGCTGGTAAGCTGAATCTTCAAAAGGGGACGGCTCCGGACAGAGTTCCGGAGCCGCCTTTTTTATCCAAATGCGCTCACGCAAAAGTGATCTGCGTGCCGGTCTTTCCGTTCAGGGCATCCAGCGCCTTATCCAGACTGGTGATGACGGCTCGTTTCCCCGGGTTGGCCCGGACGAATTTCATGGCGGCCTCCACCTTCGGCAGCATGCTGCCCACACCGAACTGTCCCTCCGCGGCATACCGGGCGGCCTCCGCCAGGCTGATATGCCCCAAATCCTCCTGATCCGGTTTTCCAAAGCGGATGGCGGCCTTCTCCACCTCCGTCAGAATCAGCAGCACGTCGGCGCCCACCGCCTCTGCCAGGAGTTCCGCGGCAAAATCCTTGTCAATAACCGCCGCCACGCCCTCAAGCGTGCCATCCGGATTCTCCACCACCGGGATGCCGCCTCCGCCGCAGGCCACCACAATGGCATGGTCCCACAACAGCCGGATGGCCTCGATCTCCACAATCCGGCGGGGCATTGGAGAGGGCACCACCCGGCGCCAGCCCCGGCCCGCGTCCTCCCGCATGGTATAGCCCCGCTCCGCCTCCAGTCCCCGGGCCTCCTCCTCCGTATAGAAGGCGCCGATGGGCTTGGTGGGGTTCTGGAAGGCCGGGTCGTTCCGGTCCACCACCACCTGAGTGGCAAGAGTAACTACGGGATAATTTCGGTTCCGGCTGTTCAGGGCGTATTTCAGCGCCTGTTGGATATGGTAGCCGATATACCCCTGACTCATGGCCCCGCAGACATCAAAGGGCATGGGCGGGGCCACGTCTTTCGCGGCCTCGCTGGCCAGCACAATGCGGCCCACCTGGGGTCCGTTTCCGTGAACTACGGCCATCTCATAGCCCCTCTGACTGATCTGGGCAATCTGAGCACTGGTCTTTTTCACCACCTCCAGCTGAGCCTCGGCGGTGGCTCCGCTGTTCTTGGACTGCAGGGCGTTGCCTCCCAGCGCAATGACAATCCTCTCCGGCATAGCATGACTTCCTTTCCTTAACCGATTTTAATGAAAGTCTGCGCCGTTTAAAGGAGTTTATGCGGCCGGCCGGCACGGTTTTGCGGTCCACGCACCAGTTCCCCGCGGCGCCCGCCGCCGCAAGACTTCCCTTCACAGCCGCCTGCCTCTTTTCACGGGACACTGTAGGATCAATTGGTCCATAGCAGTCATTGCATTTTTTGAGGGGGAATTCTCACCACTGTCAGTAAAATTGATCTCTCTCCTCCCCCCCCAATAATACAATTTGTATATTTGAAGGATTTCCTGCAATTTTATTTTTGGCATTTTGTCGTCTTTACAAGATTTTAAAAGAATTTTCATAGATCCTGTCGAAAAATCTAACGGTGATTTTCCTGAAAATCCCGTCAAATATTTAGATATTTTTGGATTTTACAGCATGCCTGCCAAAAATTTGTCTTTTTTTATCATTTACATAAAACAAATCATAATTTTTCTCTACCAGGAGTTATTCACATTTTCCACGGGGTTTTCCACATAGCCGCATCCATTGCAGTCCAATCGATATACTGATTTTTTTCGGTTTTTTGCATACCCTGTAACGGACTTTTCAATTTTTGAAAGCCAATCTTTATTTGACATAACACAGACGCCCCCTTCATATTCTCTCCTGCTCTCCTCCTTTTCTGATGGGTGACGGCCTTTTCATACAAAAAAATAATGGTGCGTTGAAATAAAGTGAGGACCTTGTGTTTCACATGCAAAACACAAGGTCCTTTTTGCAATAGATCTTTACTAATCATTCATCTCTTCCGAAAGGCTGCCAGGAAGATCCTCTGAAATATCCCGGGTAGCATACGCATTCAGCTCCATTCCCGCCACATTTCCCGCCTGGTATTCATAATATCCCTGTGCGCCAATCATAGCGCCATTATCACCGCACAGAGACAAGGGCGGCAGATAAAGCCTGCATCCGGCTCTCCGGCAGGCCCGCTCCAGCTCTGCGCGAATCAGGGAGTTGGCGGCCACGCCGCCAGCGGCTACAATGGCCCTCCGTCCTGCCTGCCGGGCCGCCTCCATGGCCCGGGGAACCAGCGCGTCGCTGACGGCCTGGGTAAAATCCCGGGCAAGGGCCGCCCGGTCCAGGGACTCCCCAACCTGATCCGCATGGTGGGCCAGATTCACCACCGCCGTTTTCAGGCCGGAAAAGCTCATATCCAGCGGTGCGCCGTCCACTTGGGCATGGGGCAGGGTATAGACGCCGCCGGCCGACTGCCGGGCCAGTTGATCCATGGGCCTGCCGCCGGGATAGGCAAGGCCCAGCACCCGGGCCGCCTTATCAAAGCACTCCCCCGCCGCGTCATCCCGGGTGGAACCTAAAATCTCCATATCCGTGTAATCCCGCACATCCACGATCAAGGTGTTGCCGCCGGAGATGGCCAGCGTCAAAAATGGCGGCTCCAGCTCCGGAAAGGCGATGTAATTGGCGGCAATATGGCCCCGGACGTGGTGAACGGGAATCAGCGGAACTCCCAGGCCAAAGGCGACGGACTTCGCAAAGCTGAGGCCCACCAGCACCGCTCCGATGAGTCCCGGCGCATAGGACGCCGCCACCGCGTCAATATCCCCCCTGGCGCACCCCGCCTCTTTTAAGGCCTGCTCCGCCAGGGCTGCGATCACCTCCACATGCTTCCGGGAGGCAATTTCCGGCACCACGCCCCCGTAAAGGGCGTGCATATCCGCCTGGGAGGCTACCACATCGGACAGCACACACCGCCCGTCCTCCACCACCGCCGCCGCGGTCTCGTCACAGGTGGATTCAAACGCCAGGATCTTCATGGCCGCGCCTCCTCTCCCTCCGCGGGGGTTCCGCCGCCGGAAAACTCCCGGGTCATAATGACGGCATCCTCCCTGGGGCGCTCGTAGTAGTTCTTTCGCCTCCCCACGCTGCGGAAGCCCCGGCTTCCGTAGAGGGCGATGGCGTCGTAATTGGAAGCCCGGACCTCCAGGGTCAAAAAGGCCAGGCGGTTTCCCTGGGCGAAATCCAAAAACACCTGCAAAAGCTGCCCCGCCACACCCTGGCGGCGGCAGTCCGGCCGCACCGCGATATTGGTGACGGTGCCCTCGTCCAAAATCACCTGCAGGCCGGCGTAGCCCGCCACCCGGCCCGCGCCGTCCAGCGCCACCAAAAAGGCCGAGAGGGCGTTGTCCAGCTCCTCCGCCAGCATATTTCTGGACCAGGGATCCGAAAAACAGATCCGCTCTAGCTCCGCCACCTCGTCTAAGTGGTCCGCCGTCATGGGGATGATGCGGACACGCAGTTTTTCACTCATATGTCTGATCCTTTCTAACCTCCGCCCTGTGGCGGAGGTGGATTCCAATATGGCCGGCGCCCAAAATGACCACACCGGCGAGCATCCAAATGGACCTGCGGTAAATTCCCAGCAGGAAAAACGCCAGCACCGGCAGCGCAGCGCCTGCCACGGGAACGGCCAGAAAGCTCGCCGTAAAGTCCGCCATGGTCCGCTGGCTGCGGAAGTAGCGGAGCCACCAAAGCTCATATAAAATCATCAGAGCCGCCGCCCCTGCCAGCCACCAGGACCAGGACGTCCGAGGCTGAAATCCGGGGTCCTGAAACAGCAGCGCCGCGCAGGTGACCCACACCTGCCCCACCCGTTCCAGCATCAGGAGAAGCCTGCTCTCCCCGGAGGGATCGTAGCCCCGGGGCCTATACCGGGTCCACAGCAGATTGGGCGCCAGCAGGCACAGCAGAAACGCCACGCCTGTCCAGGAGAATCCTATGAGGCGGTTCATCCCTTGGCCTCCAGCCAATTTCTTCCCCAGTGGGCCTCCGCAATCAGGGGGACGGAGAGATGGACCACGTTCTCCATCTCCTCCTCCAGCAGTTTTGCCACGGTCTCCGCCTCAGATGCCCGGCACTCTACAATCAGCTCGTCGTGGACCTGGAGGACCAGCCGGGCCTCCACCCCCTCGGCCCGCAGCCGTTTCCACACGGCAATCATCGCCAGCTTCATCACATCCGCCGCCGTGCCCTGGATGGGCATGTTCAGCGCCACCCGCTCCCCAAAGGAGCGGAGATTAAACTTGGAGGACTTCAGCTCCGGCAGGTCCCGCCGGCGGTGGAACAGCGTCTCCACAAATCCGTCCTCCTTCGCCCGGGCCACCACCTCGTCCATGTATTGGCGCACGCCGGAAAACGCGGCGAAGTAGCCGTCTATATAGGCCTTAGCCTCCGCCGTGGTCACGCCGATGTCCTGGGAGAGGGAGAAGGGGGAGATCCCGTAGACAATGCCGAAATTCACAGCCTTGGCGCTGCGGCGCATCTCTTGGGTGACCTCCTCCGGGCTTACGTGAAACACCTGGGCCGCCGTGGCCGTGTGGATGTCCTGCCCGGAGCGGAAGGCCTCCCGCATGGCCTCATCCCCGGAGATCTGGGCCAGCAGACGCAGCTCGATTTGAGAGTAATCCGCGTCCACCAGGACGCACCCCTCCGCCGGAACAAACATCTTTCGGATCTCGCTGCCCAGGTCTGTCCGGGTGGGAATGTTCTGCAGGTTCGGCTCCGTGGAGCTGAGGCGGCCTGTGGCGGTGACGGTCATCTGGAAGGAGGTGCGCACCCGGCCGTCCCCGTCCAAGGCCTTTAAAAGGCCCTCGGCATAGGTGGACTTCAGTTTGGCGTACTGCCGGTATTCCAGAACCGTTCCCACAACAGGGGCCTCGTACCGGAGATTTTCCAACACGTCAGCATTGGTGGACCAGCCGGTTTTCGTCTTTTTGCCGTGGGGCAGTCCCAGCTTGCCAAAGAGGATCTCCCCCAGCTGCTTGGGGGAATTGATGTTAAATTTCTCTCCCGCCAGGTCATAGACGGCCTTCTCCAGCTCCGCCGTCCGGGCGGCCAGGGTCTCACCAAAGGCGGCAAGGGCGGCCCGGTCCACCCCGCAGCCCGTCTGCTCCATCTCCGCCAGCACCCGGCACAGCGGCAGCTCGATCTCCCCGAACAGCTCCTCCATGTTCTTCTCCCGAAGCCTCTGGAAGAGAATCTCCCGCAGGGCCGAAACCGCGGCGGTATAGCTGTACAGCGACGCCGCCACCTCCGGGGTCTCCCCCAGGGGGGAGAAGGCGTCCGGTTCCAGGTAAAGGGGCTTGGGCAGCTCCTCATTGCAATAGGAGACAAAAAGCCGGGCCAGGTCGTAGCTTCCCGCCGTGGCATCCAGGAGATAGGCCGCAAGGGCCGTGTCAAACACAAAGCCTTCCGCCGGAAGACGGTTCTCCAGCAGCGTACGCATCAGATCCTTGACATTGTGGGCGGCCTTGGAGATCTCCCGGGAGAACACTGCCGCCAGCAGAGCGTTCCAGTCCCCCCTGTACCGGGAGAACCGCAGATCCGCCAGAAGCGAGCTGTCCGGCCCGGTCCTGCACTCCACCGCCAGCACCTGGAGATCCGGCAAAACAGTGACGGACACGCACTCCGCCCGCCGCCACAGCTCCAGCAGCTCCGCCGCCCGGGCCGGGTCCTCCACCTGTTCCACGGCGGCGGAGTTCTTCGCCCGCTCTGCCGCCGGGGCGGCCTCCGGCGCCAGGCCGAATTTCTCGATCAGCTTGGTAAACTCCAGCCGCAAAAAGAGCGGATATGCCTCCGGGCCGGGTTCCCGCACCAGGTTGTCCTCCGGGGCAAAGTCCAGCGGCGCGTCAGTGACGATGGTGGCAAGCCAATGGGAGTGGCGGGCGGACTCCTCCCCCTCCGCCAGTTTTTTGATCAGCCCGGGCTTGGCGGGTGTCTCCGGCGCGGCAGCGATGTCCGGCATATGGCCGTACAGATGGTCAATAGAGCCATACATTTGAATAAGGCCCATGGCGGTTTTTTCCCCCACGCCCTTCACGCCGGGAATATTGTCGCTGGCGTCCCCCATCAACGCCTTCAGGTCGATCATGTGGATGGGATCAAACCCGTACTGCTCCCGAAAGGACTCCGGAGTCATGTCTTTTGTGGTGGTCTGGCCCATGCGGGTGGAGACCAGCTTCACTTTTGTGTGTTCCGTAATCAGCTGGAGGCTGTCCTTATCCCCAGTGACCACCACACACTCCCAGCCCGCCGACTCACACCTGCGGGAGATGGCCCCCAGCAGGTCGTCGGCCTCCCAGCCCGCCAGCTCATAGCGGGGAATGTTCAGGGCGTCCAGCACCTCTTTCAAAACCGGCATCTGCATCCGCAGCTCCTCCGGCATGGGTTTGCGGGTGGCCTTGTAGGCCGCGTCGGCGGTGTGGCGGAAGGTGGGGGCATGGACGTCAAAGGTGACGCACACCGCGTCGGGCCGCTCCTCTCCCGTGAGGCGCAGAAGCGTTGTGAGGAAGCCGAATACGGCGTGGGTGTACAGCCCGTCCCGGGTAGTCAGCGGCCGGATGCCGTAATAGGCCCGGTTGATCATACTGTTGCCGTCAATGGCCATCAGTTTCATGGGGAGTCCTCCTGGGCAAATGATTCTTATAGATTATATTAGTATACCCCAGATCCGCGAATTGCGCAAGGGCAGCTCCCTCCCCAGCCCGTCCCGCAGTCACGTCCCAGGACTCTCCGCAGCACCCCGCCCAAGACGAATCAGCATCCCCCGACAAAAGTCAGGGGATGCTTTTATCTCTATTCCGCCGCGCGGCCCTCCAGGGCCAGCAGGCGGCGGGTGGGCAGCAGATCTTCGTTCTCCGCCCAGGCATAGCGGCAGGAGCCGAATACGTCCCGGCACAGCGCCAGTGTCTCCGCATCATAGCCGTTCCCGGAAAAGGCGGGAGTGCCGTCGGGAAGGGTCTGGGAGCCGTCGTACCAGCACAGCTGCGTCAGAGTATGCATCAGCGGGTCCCGCAAATTCAGCTCCGGCGCGGACAAATCCTCCCGCGCAGGGGAGACCGCCAACACCATCTCGTAAAACCGCTCGGTCTCTCCCAGGCGGAAAAAACCGCCGGAGGGAGTCTCTCCACGGTCCCCCTCTCCAAACTCCACAATGCCGCCGTCCGCGAGAAACACGTCGATCTCTCCGTCTGCCGCCGCCTGGAACAGCCGGTCAAAATCCTCGTATACCGCGACATGGGACAGGTCCGCCGTGGCGTTCCCCTCGTAATTGTCCGCCAGGTACAGGTCCACCGCCCGACGGCCCGGCAGGGAGTCCGGTCCCAGCAGTCCCCAGCGGGCATGGTCCAGCTCCTCCCAGGCAGGCAGGCCGCCCTCCTTGCCCGCCCGGCCGGCCAGCTTCAATCCATAGTCCGTGGAGGCCGCCCAAATGGCGGTCTGGAACCCAACGGCGCAGTCCGTCCAGAGGGGGAGGTCCTCGCCGCCGGGACCGGAGGCCAGCAGGACCTCCGCCTCCGTCTCCTGGCCGGCAAACCCCTCGGCAGGCAGGACGGCCAGATCCACACTGCCCTCATTCAAGGCCTGCACAGTGGCGGCGGGGGAGGAGCCGATGGTGACCTGCACCATGTCCACTTGAATATGGCAGTCCGCCAAGGCGGACCGCAGCAGCTCCGGCAGTCTCCGGGCCGCCTCCATCAGCCGGCCGGAATCCAGTCCGCTTCGGCTGACCTCGATCCGCAGGCTGTCCAGCAGCAGCGGATTTTCCGGGGAGACCGCCCGGCTCTCTCCGGGTTCCTCCGTCTCCGGCGGAGGCTCCACAGGTTCCGGCGGAGTCTCCGCCCTCCGTCCGCAGCCGGACAGCAGCAATATCATCGCCAGCAGCAAGGGTAACAGCCGTCTCATAAGCACTCCTTTCCCGGGGGCTGGATGTCCCGCTTTATCTCTGATAGAATACCCGTATTCTATCACTTCGCCGCCGGACATGCAAGGCCGGAAACAGGAAGCCGGCCCTGTATGTCCGGCGCTTCTCCAAATGTGTTCCGCCTGTCCTCCGGCTCCGCTGTTTGGCAGATGCGTTTTAAATGAAAAAAATTTTTCCAACGGATGAAAGGATTTGCGTCTCCCAATCGTACCCTATATGAGCGCGCTTCAAAGGAGTTGAAATCAAATGAATTACAGCCAGCAAGCGGAACGTCTGGCAGAGACCTATGCCGACGCCATTCTCCGCCTGAGCTATACCTATTTAAAAAACACCCAGGATGCCCAAGACGTGTGCCAGAACGTATTCGTCAAGCTTCTCACGGAACCCCGGAGCTTTGAAAGCCCCGCCCATGAGCGGGCTTATGTCCTGCGGATGGCGTCCAACGCCTGCAAGGACATTCTGAAAAGTCCCTGGCGGCAGCGCACCCGTCCCCTGGAAGACGGATTTCAGATTCCCGCCCCAGAGGCGGAGGACGGCTCCGTCCTCTCAGCGGTAAACACCCTGCCGCCCCACTACCGGGCGGTGATCCATCTCTACTACTACGAGGGCTATCAGGCCGCGGAGATCGGGGAGATCCTGGGCATGCCCACCGCCACTGTCCACACCCGCCTGGCCCGGGGCCGGGCAAAGCTGAAAGAGATATTAGGAGGAATGGATTATGAGCAATCTGTCTGAATATAAGCAGAGTTTAGACTCCCTGCGCTTTACGCCGGAGCAAACGGCCCAATTGGCGGCCAGCGCCGCCAAGGAGGCGGCCCGCCGGACCCGCCGCATGTCCCGCCGCCCCCTTGGCCGGATGGCGGTCATCGCCGCCGCGGTGGCGGTGGTGCTGGCGGTGGGTTCCAGCGCCGCGGGAATCCTGCCCACCCCCATCGACGTGTTCGCTCCCCTCTTTGGCGGAGCCGCATCCCAAACCCAGGTCATTGACAAGATCGGCCATCCCATCGGGGCGTCCGACACCGATCATGGCATCACCATCTCCGCCGACGCCATTATGGGCGACGAGTACAACGCCGTCATCGTCTACACCCTCACCCGGGAGGACGGGGAGCGGTTTTTGCCGGCGGACAAGGCGCCGGACGGCACCTATCTGATGGTGGGCGGCTCCGGCGGGGCCAGCTGGGCCAAGGGCGGCAGCCACGGCAGCGCCTGGTTCGTGGACCAGGACCCGGAGGACAATATGGTTCAGTACGTGGAGGCCGTCAGCTCTGATGTCTCCCTGACCCGCGGCACCGCCATGGCGAAATTTGAGGACCTGCGCTATTGGGACCCGGAGACGGAGCAGGCCGAGCTGCTGTGCGAGGGCAATTGGAAGTTCCGCTTTGAGGTGGACTACGAGGACTGCTCCGTCCGCATGGGCGGCGGCGAGACCTTCTCCCAGGACGGGCTGAACTTCACGATCGGCACCGTCAGCGTCTCCCCCATCGCGGTGAAGGTGAACTACACCGTAGACAGCGAACCCGTCTGGTCCAACAGCGGAAGTGGCCGCCAGGACCCCGAGGACGCCCGTCAGGCCCGGCAGTATCTGGAAAATGTTGAGATTCTTTTGACTAAGACCGACGGTACGGTCGTCGATCTCAGCACCTCCGGGGGCAGCATCCGGCCGGAGAACGGTGCAAGTGCCTGCTCCAAGGGGCAGGTGCTGGAGGAGATCACCCCCCTGGAGGAACTGGCATCCATCTCCGTGGGCGGCGTCGTGTTTCCCATCCCCGCCGAATAGGGCAGTAAACGTCAGGCGCGCCAGGGTGATCAGCCCTGGCGCGCTCTTTGTGTATTCTAAAAATTCCCGTGGCGCGGAAGGTTTCCCAGTCCTCCCGACAAACTTATCATACGTTCCCGCCGTAGAAAAGTCAAGCAAAATTGTTGCGTGTTGCAACGATTTGTGCAATCCGTCGAAAATGTTCCGGCAGAATTGACGGACCCCCGTCCTCCTGTTATGATGTAAAAAACAAGATGAAGGGGATGACGCTATGGACCCCACCAACCGCCGAATCCGCAAAATTGACAGGGACGCCCAGCGGTTTGTGGCCCAAGCCCTGGGCAACACGGACCTGAGCCTCAGCGACTACGATATGATCCACACCGTGCGGCACCGGCCCAGCGTCACCCAAGAGGAGCTGCGGCGGCTGTACTGTCTGGACAAGAGCACCATTGCCCGCCGGGCGGCGAAGCTGGAGGAGGCGGGTTATATCCGCCGCCTGCCCAACCCCGAGGACAAGCGGCGAAAACAGCTCTTTGTCACGGAGCGGGGCGACGCCCTGCGGGAGGCCAAGGTGGAGGCGGAGGCCTTTTACTTTGACTGGCTGACGGCAGAGCTGGAGGAGGCGGAGCTGACCGCCCTGGTCTCTCTGCTGGACAAACTTCAGCTCCGCAGCCGGGATGAGCGGCGGCAGAACTTCTGCCATCTGCTGGAGGCGTATGAAAGGACCCATCCGGAGGAGATCTGAACAGCGGGGCGGCAAAGCCGCCCCGCTGTTTCCTTATGTCTCCAAAAAATCGGGTCCGTCCGGGGAGGACTCCGAAGGCACTGTTTCAATCCACGTGCGGGAATTGAACACGGTTTCCAGGTCCTCCCACAGCAGGTCATAGAGCACCTGCATCCCGGCGGGGGTGGCGGCAAAGTCCTTGACGCTTTTCAGCTCCTTCCACCGCCCGTCCAGACTGCTCCCCTCCAGCAGCTCCGCCAGATGGGCATCGGCCTCCTCCAGGGTCAGCACGCCCTCACAGAAGGTCTTTCCCGAGGAGGTGGCGGTGGTGTAGGTCCAGCCCACCTCGTCCAGATTGTCAACCAAAGCCAGCATCTGGGGGCCGTAGTAATAACGCATCCACTCCCCGGCGGAGGTGTCACCCCAGTGGTCCTGGAATTTGATGGTCCATCGGTAGGGCCGCTGGCCGGTGGCCAGCTCTGTGGTATAGCTCCACTGCGCGTCCAGCCCTACGGCCTCCGCCACCCGGCCCAGGGCCGGGGCCTCTCCCACATAGGGCGTGCGGGCCCCGTAGCGGTGCATGGCCGCGCTGCCAACCACCACGCCATCCTGATAAACCACGTCCCCGCAGAGCCGGACCTCCCGGACGCCCTCCAGGGGCACCTTCAGGCGGCCCCACCCCTCTTTATGGACCGGAGAGACCGTGACGGACCGGCCGGAGATCTCCACAACGCCGTCCGTCTCCTCCGTTTTCCAGCCGTGATAGGCCCAGGCGGAGTTTACGCAGTCGATGATCAGGTGCAGCACGTTCTCCTCGTCCACATAGTGGCGCAGAGCGTAGGTCTGGGGCTGGATGGGGGTGCCGATCAGAAAGATTTTGGCGGCAAAACCCCCAGCGATCACCAGCACCGTGCACACCACTGCCGCCAAAATCCGAAACCAGCTCCGCCGCTTCACCCGTCTCAGGTAGTCCAGCTCCCGCCGCTCCTCCTCCAGCTTGGCAGCCAGCTCCGGGTCCACCATGGCCGCGTGTTTCGCAGCGCAGTCCGGACAGGCGGCCAGGTGCCGCTCCACCGCCTGAACCGTCTCCGCCGCCGCCAGGTTTTCCACGCAGCTTGGCAGCAGGTCCCTCACCACCGCGCAGGTCAGATCATTCTTCATCGCTCGTTCCTCCGTTTCGCAGTTTCTCCTTCGTCCTGTAAAAGGTCACTCTTGCCCAGGTCTCCGTCCTCCCCATCACATCTCCGATCTCCCGAAACGTCAGTCCCCCAAAGGCCCGGAGATACACCACTTCCCGGGCGTCCGTCCCCAGGTCATGAATCTGCCGCAGCAAGTCCAGTTTTCCCTCCCGCTCCAGCAGCCCCTCCTCCGCCGAGGGGGTGGGTGCCTCCGGCGCAGCTTCCGGCATGGGAGATTCCCGCTTATGCCTGCGCAGATACTGATACCACAGGTGCTTGGCAATCTGGCAGAGCCATACGGAGACCTTGCAGCCGCCGTCAAACCGGCCGATGGAGCGCACCGCCTGATAAAAGGTCTCCTGGGTCAGCTCCTCCGCCAGATCCGGATCGTGGGTTTGAGAGAGGAGAAACTTGTAGACAGTCTGGGCATGGCGGCGGTAAATTTCGCTCATATCATCCACGGTTTTCCCCTCCTTTCACCCTATATATCCCCCGGAAAAGGCAAACGTTACAAACGGCCGCAAAAAATTTGACGGGCACAGCCCGTCAAATTTTTAGGTCCCGTTTAGAAACCGGCCTAGTTCAGCGTCTCCGTCTCAAACAGCTCCTCAAACGAGCGGAAATAGTAGTCCGCCAGGGAGCGGATCTCCTCCTGATCCTCCTCGGCAGAGGGATCATAGACCGCCGCCACCCGAAAGCCCGCCGCCTTGGCGGTACGGATGGCGTGGAGGGCATCCTCAAAAATCACGGTGTCCTTTTTATTGGACTGCAGCCGCCGCATGGCCCGCTCATAGATCTCCGGGCTGGCGTCCTTGCCCACCCCCGTCTCGGCGGAGGTGACAATCCCCCGGAAATAGTCCCGGATCCCGGCGTGGCGGAGGGCGCTCTCCGCCAGGTGGCGGTCTGTGGCAGTGGCAACGTACATCCAGACGCCCTCCATCTTTAAGAGGGACAGGAGATTTTTCACCCCCGGCTTGACCTCCGCCTCATTTTCATAAAACCCCTTTACCTGGGCCTCAATCTGCGCGTATACCTCATCCACCGTGTCCGGGAGAAGGTAGGTCTCCTTGCAGTAGGCGGCCCCCTGCCGGGCGGTCATAACCTTCAGCCGCTCTCCCAGGTCCGGAGCAGGCTGGATGCCCCGGGCGCGGAGCATTCTGGGACCAATGTCCCGCCAGATGTGCATAGAGTCCAGCAGGGTGCCGTCCATATCGAAAATGGCGCTTTGCAAACGCATTGAGATGTTCCTTTCTGACGCCTCCCGACAGGAGGTCTCAAAATTTGAGATTCCCGCAAACCCAAAAATGCCTTCCGCTTTTGCATCAGCAGAGCTTCGCTCCGGCGGGGATGGCGTCGTCCACCATAAGCAGGTGCAGCGCCTCCTCCCCCTTCTCCGTGTGAACGGCGGAGATCAGCATACCGTTGCTCTCCAGCCCCATCATCTTCCGGGGCGGCAGATTGACAATGGCCACCAGGGTCTTCCCCACCAGGTCCTCCGGCTCGTACCACTGGTGGATGCCGGAGAGGATCTGCCGGTCCACGCCGGTGCCGTCATCCAGGGTAAAGCGCAGGAGCTTGGCGCTTTTTTTCACGGCGTCGCAGGATTTTACCTTCACCACCCGGAAGTCGGATTTGCAGAAGGTATCAAAGTCCACCTTCTCCGCCAGCTGGGGTTCAATCTCGATATCCGGGCGGAAAGCCGCCTGTTTTGCGGCTTCGGCGGCCGCCTCCAGCTCCTCCAGAGCCTTGTCCATCTCTACGCGGGGGAACAGATTCTCTCCCTTGTTGACGGCGGCAGTCTCCGGCAGAGCGCCCCACTGGGCGGCGCTGTCCCAAGTCCGGCACCCGGCGGTGGCCCCGATCTGGGCAAAGAGCTTCTCCATGGAACCGGGCATAAAGGGCGTCAGCAGCACGCCGCAGATCCGGGTGGTCTCCAGCAGGGTATAGAGGACGCGGGCAAGACGCCGGCCATTGGCCTCCATGTCCTTGGACAGCTTCCAGGGGGTGTTCTCATCGATATACTTGTTGGCCCGCTGGATCACCTTGAACACGTCCGCCAAGGCCGTATGGGGCGCAAAGGACTCCATATCCTTCTCATAGGCGCTCCGCAGGGCCATGGCGGCCTCCCGCAGCTCCGTGTCGCAGGACTCCGGGCCGTCCCAGTCGGCACATCCGGCGGGCAAGGAGCCGCCGAAGTACTTCCCCGTCATGGCGGTAGTACGGCTCACCAGATTCCCCAGGTCGTTGGCCAGATCTGTATTGATGGTCTGGATCAAAAGCTCGTTGGAGAAATTGCCGTCGGACCCAAAGGGAAAGGTGCGCATCAGGAAGAAACGCAGAGCGTCCACGCCAAACTTTTCGGCCAGAATATAGGGGTCCACCACATTGCCCTTGGACTTGCTCATCTTGCCTCCGTCCAGCAGCAGCCAGCCGTGGCCGAAGCACTTTTTGGGAAGCGGCTCGCCCAAGCTCATCAAAATGGCCGGCCAGATAATGGAGTGGAAGCGGACAATCTCCTTGCCCACAATGTTTACGCCGGGCCACCAGCCCTTGCCGTAGTCGCCGTACCGGTCGTTCTCATAGCCCAGGGCAGTGATATAGTTGGTGAGGGCGTCCACCCAGACGTAGACCACATGTCCGGGGTCAAAATCCACGGGCACGCCCCAGGAAAAGCTCGTCCGTGAGACGCACAGGTCCTCCAGTCCCGGGTCGATGAAGTTCTTCACCATCTCGTTGACCCGGGAGCGTGGCTCCAGAAAATCGGTGTTCTCCAGCAGATCCCGGATACGGCCGGCATACTTGCTCAGGCGGAAGAAATACGCCTCCTCCTCGGCGTCCTGAACCTCCCGGCCACAGTCGGGGCATTTGCCGTCCACCAGCTGGCTCTCGGTCCAAAAGGACTCGCAGGGCTTGCAGTACTTGCCCTTGTAGGTGCCCTTGTAAATATCCCCGCTATCATACATCCGGCGGAAAATCCGCTGGACGGAGGCCACGTGATAATCGTCCGTGGTGCGGATAAAGCGGTCGTTGGAGATATTCATCAGCTTCCACAGATCCAGCACGCCGCCGGGACCCTCCACAATGCGGTCCACAAACTCCTTGGGAGTAACGCCGGCCTCCCGGGCCTTGTCCTCAATTTTCTGTCCATGCTCGTCGGTACCGGTGAGGAACATGACGTCCTCGCCCCGGAGGCGGTGATAGCGGGCCAGGGTATCGGTGGCCACGGTGCAGTAGGTATGGCCGATATGGAGCTTGTCCGAGGGATAGTAGATCGGCGTGGTGATATAGAATTTCTTATTTTCCATAGGGCGTCTCTCCTTTTCAGCGGCGGCCCCGAATGAAAGGGTGCCGGAATTCGCCAGTGCGGTTTTGCAGTATTGTTCAGTATAGCATATTTTTCCGGAGGCATCAAGTGGCGGAAACGCAGTCCCCCCGTGCCCTATTTTCCCAAACCGGCAAAATTCTAAAGCCCTGTTTAAAAAATTCTCTCAGCGGCGGAGGACCGATACATTAAGGCGCTGAAATTCACAACGGGTGGGGCATCCCAGATGTCCCACCCGTTGTTTTGCCGCGGAATCTCAGATCCGGCCGGCCTCCGCAGCCCCGGTCAAACCCTCCGGGGCACCGCTCCTCATGTGGACAGTTCCGCGGAGAACACCTTCCGTCCCGCGCTCCACACCGCCCGGACCGCTCCGGGCTGCCGGACGTACAGGCACCGCTCCAGGCGCTCCTCCGGCGTCAGAGGATGGGGCTGGAGCAGCCGGCTGTCATCCAGTACCAGGGCATGAAGGGCGCCGCCCGGGGCAAAGCCCGGAGCGGCCCCAAAGAACGCGGCCCCCGCAGAGGTGGCCAGATACCAGGCCTCCGCCGCGTTTAAAAGCCCCGTCTCCCCGCCGTCCAGAATCCGGCGGGACTTGGACGCTCCGATGGCTGCCGCCGCCGCGTCGAACATGCTCAGAGAGGACCCGCCGGCCACATCGGTTCCCAGGGCCACCTTCATCCCCTCGTCCAGCATCGCCCGCACCGGGGCCACGCCGGAGCAGAGGACCTGATTGGAGTCCGCGCAGTGGACCGCGGTGACGCCGGCGTCCTTCATAGCCCGCCGCTCCCGCTCATCGCTCCAGACACAGTGGGCCATCAGGGTACGCGCATTCCACAGGCCGTACTTGGCGTAGGTCTCCCAGTACTGTCCACAGTCCGGGTGCAGCTCCGCCACCCAGGCGATCTCCGCCCGGTTTTCCGACAGGTGAGACTGAACCGGCAGCCCCCTCTCCGCCGCCAGCTTTCCCAAAAAGTCCATCAATTCATCGGTGCAGGAGGGGGTGAACCGCGGCGTCACCATGGGCTTGACAAGGCGAAAATCCCGGCACTCCTCCAGCCACCGCAGCGTCTCCGCCATAGACTCCTCCGTGGTCTCCTGAAGATCCGGCGCACCGTTGCGGTCCATATTCACCTTACCCACATATCCCGTAACTCCGGCTCTTTCCAGCTCCTCCATCAAAATGCGCGTGGCCTGCCGGTGAAGGGAGGAAAACATGCACACCCGGGTCGTTCCGTTTTCGACAAGGTCCCTGGCCAGCCGCCGGTAGACCTCCCGGGCATAGTCCAGGTCGGCGTACCGGGCCTCCGTGGGAAACGCATAGGTGTTCAGCCAATCCAGCAGAGGCAGGTCCATCCCCACA
Organism: uncultured Oscillibacter sp.; assembly: GCA_910588005.1. Taxonomy (GTDB): domain Bacteria; phylum Bacillota; class Clostridia; order Oscillospirales; family Oscillospiraceae; genus Oscillibacter. The sequence continues at coordinate 26,567 of CAJUQM010000007.1, read as the reverse complement.
GCCATCATGGGATACTGGGGGGCATGGAGGTGTAAATCCGCCAGAGACTGGAGGACCAGCGCGTCACCGAAGTCCTCCACCGCCGCCCCGGCGTACCGCTCCGGCAGGGCGGAAAACACCCCCCTGACCACGCCGTCCTCCGCCACAAGATAGCCGCCTTTGACAACCTCCAGCCGCCCCAGGGCCGGGGCGGAGACAATGGTACCCTTCAAAACCGTCAAAGCCATGACAACAACTCCTTCCGAAATTTTGCAGAAAGAAAAGCGCCTTCCCGGCAGGGTTCCCCCTGCGGAAAGACACTCATAGCAGGACCTTAGGCGGCCCCGTAGAAACTTTCGCGCCATCACAGCGAAACTATATGAGCTGTTCACTTTTCTCCGGCTGTGTTTCAGTATACCACAGCCCGTGTGGAAACGCAAGGCCCGGCACAGACTTTCGCGCCCCAGGGCCGGGGCGCTCCTCCCCGGCCGCCGCCCGCCTCCCTCAGAATGGGATCTCCGCCCGCACGTCGTCCAGGGCCGGGGCTGTCTCAATCAGCCCCTGGGAGAGCATCCAGTCGATATTCTCCTGCCAGCAGCCGTCGGACTGGGTGAGAAACTCCGCATCCTCCGTCTCCATCAAAGGCAGAAGCACCGCCATGCTGGACCGTTCCACGGTCTCCGACAGGGGGAAATTCTCCTCGTTCTGGTTGGAGAGAAGAATCTTCAGCGCCTCTTCCGGATCGCTCCTCATATCCGCGAACCCCTTTGCGCTGGCCCGCAGAAAGGCCGAGAGGGTCTCCCGGTCGTTTTCAACGGCGCTGTCGCCCGCCAGAAATACGCCCTCATAGTAGACCGGTACACCGTAGTCGTACAAATCAAACCAACTGACGTCAAAGCCCTCCTCGATCAGCTGGGGGACCTCGTGATTTTTCAGGCATCCGATGGTGGCGTCCACGCTGCCGGTGGTCATGGAACTCATAAGGTCAAAGCCCACATCGACCATCGCCACATCACCGCTGTCCGCACCTACGTCCTCCATGATGCTGCGGACCAGCACTTCCGACAGCTCCGTTCCGGCATAGCCCACGGTTTTGCCCGCCAAGTCCTTGGGGGAGGCGATATTCTTCTCCTTCAAAGACAGGACGATGTTCAGCGGTCCCTGCACCACCGCGCCGATGGACTTCACCGGTACGGCCTGGTTGGCCCGGGCCTGAATCACATCCTGCTGGTAGTAAAGCCCGATGTCCGCCTTCCCCGCCGCCACCAGGGAGATGGCATCGTTGGCGTTGGAGGGAAAGCGGATATTGACCTTCAGCCCCTCCTCCGCATAGTAGCCCTTCTCCATGGCCACATACAAAAAGGCGTGGAGGGCGTTGGGGTACCAGTCCAGCACCACGTCCAGCTCCCGCAGGTCCTCTTTGCCGCCGCCGGTAACAACCTGCGTGGGACCGTCAGCTCCGCCGATGATCCCCACGGAGCACCCGCAGAGCAGCAGCGCCGCCGCCGCCAGCAGAGCAGCACACTTCTTCATAAACAACCAACTCCTTATCCTGTCACCTGTATATTTGGCCGGGGGGGAACCGCCGGAGCGTCTCTCCCTCAGCTCTCTCCCCGCCATTTCACAACCCGCTTTTCCACCAGCCCCACCGCCCCTGTGGCCGCCATCGCCACGGCGCTGAGCAGCACAATGGGGGCAAACACTCCCGCCCCGTCCAGCTGGGTCATCATCCGGCGGGAGAAGTAGCCCAGGCCGCTCTGGGCGCCCAGCCACTCACCGATCGCGGCGCCAATAATGGCGATCGGCACCGCCATTTTGACAGCGGAGAAGAAATAGGGCAGGGCGCATGGGATTTTAATTTTCCGAAAGACATCCCACTTTGTGGCGCCATAGGTTTCCAGCAGTTCCGCCATCTCCGTTCTGGCGGACCGAAAACCGTCGTACACCGTGATGGTGATGGGGAAAAAGGTCATCAGCACCGCCACCAGCACTTTGCTCCAAATCCCGTAGCCGAACCACAGCACAAACAGCGGGGCAATCGCGGTCGTGGGAATGGTTTGAGAGGCCACCACCACGGGATACAGACACTTTTGCAGCAGGGGACTCCAGTCCATAGCCGCCGCCAGGCCCAGCCCCAGCGCCACGGAAATCACAAGCCCCAGCCCCGTCACCGCCATAGTGGCCGGCAGATGGACGGTGAAAAGGGGTTCTCGCAGCTCCCACAGCCGCATCAAAATCTGAATGGGCGTGGGGAGGATATAGGCCGCGTCCACTCTCATGGCGCCCAGCTGCCACACCATCAGCAGAGCAAACAGAAACGTCAGCGCGGGCAGCGCGCTCCGGCCGGTTTTCCTCATGGCCTCACCTGCTCTCTCAATATCCCGATCAGCTCCTCCCGCAGGGAGACCGTCTCCGGCCGGGCCAGACACGCCCGGGTCCGGGGACCGGCCGCCGGAACGGGGAACTCCTCCAGCTTTCGAATGGGCGTTCCGGCCACGGCCAACACACTGCCGGAGAGAAAGACAGCCTCCTCCACATCGTGGGTGATGAAGAGGACGGTTTTCTTGTGCTTCTCCCATTGGGCCAGCAGCCACTCCTGCATGGAGATGCGGGTGAGGAAGTCCAGCGCGGAAAAGGGTTCGTCCAGCAGCAGCAGGCCGCTGCCCGCCAGCATGGTGCGGGCAAAGGCCGCCCGCTGCCGCATACCGCCGGAGAGTTCCGAGGGCAGCTTGTCCCCGCAGCCCTCAAGGCCCACGTCCTCCAACGCCGCCTCCGCCAGCTCTCTCCGCTCCGCCCGGGTGTACCCGCCCCGGATCTCCAGGGGCAGGGCCAAGTTCTCCCCCACCGTGCGCCAGGGCAGCAGCAGGTCCCGCTGGGGCATATAACCGCAGTAGTGGGACTGTTCCTCAATCGGCGTGCCCCCCACCCGGATGGTCCCGGCCTCGGGCCGCAGCAATCCGCAGATCATCCGGAGAATGGTGCTCTTGCCGCACCCACTGGCGCCAATGACGCAGTGAAAGGACCCCTGCTCCAGAGCAAAGCTCAGATTGTCGACGATGCTGAAATCCTCACCCGGATACCGGTAAGAGACGTGGTCAAACTCCAGGGCCTTCATGGGCGCATCTCCCAGGCCATGTCCCAAAAGCCCAGCTCATAGCGGCTGCAATTGACAAAAATCTCCTCAAGATCCGCCATCTGCTCTGCGGATGCCTTTGCCGCCAAGCGGTCCATCAAATCGATCAGCGCCTGATTGGCTGCGGCATAGTCCTCCGAGGCGTAACCCCGAATCCACTCGCCGTAAAAGGGGTGGTCCGCCGCCCCCGGAATCTTCGCCAGTGTCTGCCCAATCTCAGCATAGCTCCAAGAACAGGCCAGAATCGACGCCGTGATCTCCGCAGGGCCGCCCCGTCCGGCGGCAGAGAGCATGTAGTGGGTGTAGGACAGATTGTCCAAAGCCGGGCGCACCGCCAGCACCTCTTCTTCCGCAATCCCCAGCCGGGCCATATAGGTCCGGTGGATCTCCATCTCCCCATCCAAAATGGCCTCCACATTCCGGGCAAAGACACGCATCAGCGCCCCGTCCCGGGCCTTCACCACCCCCAGTGCAAACACCCGGGCATAGTCAAAGAGGTACAGGTAATCCTGGAGCATAAAATATTGAAATTTCTCCACAGGCAGCGTGCCGCCGCCCAATCCCAAGACAAAGGGGTGGGAGAGGCACCGGTCCCAGATGGGGCGGGCCGCCTCCCGCAGGCGCTGAGAAACCGTCATAATATCTCCTCCTCAAGCGTAAAAAGCCGCTCCGCTGCCAAACGGGGAAGCAAGGCTCAGCGGGAAGAAAGGGTTTCCCGCGGCATTGAAAGCATCTCGCTCTCATTTTCCGAAAAAACCTTCCGGCAAATGAAAACGGGACGTCCCCACAGGGACGTCCCGCGCTTACGCGAAAACCGCCGCGTCACGCGGCGAACAGCTGCATCCCTACGTTGGCATGATCCAAATCAGGTGAGGTCGAGGGGTAACACCCTCCTCTCAGCCCCCTTCCGGGGACTCCCTTGCAGATTGTAGTATATGCCGTTTTGGGGAAGATGTCAAGAGGTCTCCCTTTTCAGATTCATGTCGCTGCCAAATATGGGTAACTGCCCGGTCAGCCGGAACGGTTATTTCCGATTTGGTTTTCTTTTGATGGCCAACAATCTCATGTAATCATCAAAATCCGCCGTATTGGCCGGTTCAAACATCACCCATTTCCCGTCACGGTAGGTTTTTGCCCCATCATATTGCCTGCAAACGGCATCAGAAAGAGTATCCTTGATCTCTTCAAATTTTGTTCTCTCATCTTTTCCAAAGATAATCATGAATCCAATGCAATTACTCTTAACGTATAGGCTGCAAAGCGTCTTGCCGCCTCTGCGGTATTTATACTCATAGTCCCAATTCTTGCCGCCAGTATTCCACAACCGTTCCATATCGTATTTTTCATCAATCGCCGAACATAGCGCCTGCCAAACTTCATACAAGGGTTTCCCGAGCAATTCAGTCATAATAGATTGAGATGGTATATTTTCAAGCATAATATCTCCTCCGAACACTCTGTTTGTCGTTTCGATTATATCATGGAGAACTCTGCGCTTCAATCTTGAATTGGTGAGATTGCCAACGCCTAAACGCGGCAGTGCAAGCGGTAAAAGGCGGCAGAGGCTTCTCCCATTGCCTGGAACGGCTCAATGTGTTAAAATGATCTTAAATGAGAATTTTAGGCTGCCGCGCATAACCGGAGGGTACTATCCGGCGGCGCATGCCCTCTACTGAGCCAAAGGAGCGGTTTTTATGAAACAAAATTCCCCCTGCCAGCCGGCGCATCCGGACACACCCCTTTTCTTTCGGGAGAGTCCCCTGTCCCTGCCGCTGTATCTGACCCTGGAGGAGCGGATCTTGGCGGAACTCCCGGAGACCCGCATCCGGGTACAGAAAACCCAAATCTCCTTTTCCAACCGGCGAAACTTTGCCTTCGCCTCCCTGCTGCCCGCCCGGCGGGCGGCGGCGCGGCCCAGCCCCTTCCTCACGGTTACTATAGGCCTGCCCTTCCGGCTGGACTCCCCCCGGGTGGACGCCGCCCTGGAACCCTACCCGGACCGCTGGACGCACCATATCGTCATCGGCTCGGCGGAGGAGATAGACGGGGAGCTGCTGGGCTGGATTCGGGAGGCCTCGGAATTTTCCGCCCAAAAACGCTGAAAACGCTTGACATGGAAGTTACTTGACAGTTTACAGTTGTCTCTGGAGGAGATGATAAGATGACCAGTAAGGAGATAGAATCCCGCTCCGGCGTGCCCCGGGCCAACATCCGCTATTATGAGGCGGAGGGCTTGCTGCGCCCCGCCAGAGCGAAAAACGGCTACCGGGACTACAGCGAGGCGGACCTAGCGGTTCTGGAGAGGGTCAAGCTTCTGCGGCGGCTGGGCGTTCCCATCGAGGAGCTGAAGGCGCTGCAAGGCGGCTCCCGGAGCCTGTCCGAGGCTCTGGACCGCCGTCTGGCCGCCCTGGGCGGAGAGCGGGAAGCGCTGGAACGGGTCGCACAGGTCTGCGGCCAGCTGCGCCAGTCTGGCGAAACCTTTGAGACCCTGGACCCAGGGACATACCTGACGGCGCTGGATGCTCCGGCCCTGCCTCCCGCAGCCGGGGAGGTATGGTGGAAGGCTCCGCCTGCTCCCGCCCTCCCGGCATCGGACGCTCTACCGGTGTATACCGGTCTCACCCGGCGGCTGCTGGCCCGCCTGTTCGACGAGTGGGGGCTGACACTCGTTCTTATCGCGGCCATCGCCCTGACGGGCCGCAACCCCTCCCTGGCCAACGGGCTGGCAATCCAGTTTGCCGTCGAGGTGATCTGGCTCTTCCTGGAGCCGCTGCTGCTGCGCCTCTTCGGCACCACCCCCGGCAAGGCCCTGCTGGGCCTGCGGATCACCGGGACAAGCGGAGAGAGGCTCTCCTATTCCGAGGGCTTCACCCGGCACCTGCTGCTGCTGTGGTACGGCAAGGGCGCCTTTATTCCCATCTGGTCCTGGATTCAGATGTTCCGCACCGCCAACCGCTGCTGGAACGACGAGCCGCAGCCCTGGGATGTGGACACCGCCTATACGGCGGCTCCCTTCCGCCCTCTGCGGCACATCGGGGCCTTTGTCCTGGCGGCAGCGCTGATTTCGGTGTGCGGGGAGGCGGCCAACAGCTACTCCCAGCTGCCCCCCAACCGGGGGGATTTGACCGTGGCGGAGTTTGCGGAGAATTACAACCGCCAGGCCGTTTATATCCTCTCCTCCCCCACCTGGATTCTGGACGAGGCGGGCGCGTGGAAGAGAGCGCCGGACCCGCCTGGTGTTATTGTGACGGGCACGGGCGCCAGTTGGCGTCGGAACCACGATTTTCGCTACACCCTGGAAAACGGGGCGGTGCGGGCCGTCACCTGGGAGCGGTCCCTGGAGAATACGGAGGAGTGGATTTACATTCCCGTCTACGACATCACCGCGGCGGCCACGGCCCTGGCCTGGTCCCGGGAGAACACCCCCCTCTGGACCTCCGCCAGGAAGGGTCTGGTCAGCGATCTGGTGGGCGCAGACTGGGAGAACGGCTTCACCGTCCGAAAAAACGGCGCCGTCATCACCTGGGAGGTGGAGAGCCGGAACTTCTATGTGAACGGGGACTCCGGACTGGCAGTCCCGGTAGATGATGCCAAGGCGGACAATTTCCTCTTCTGGCGCTGCACCATTGCCCTGGAAGAGTAGCGCCGGAAACAAATAGAAAGGGGGATTTTATGATCTGTCCGTTCTGTCAAGCGGAAATGCAAAAGGGGCATCTCTCCGGGGACGGAAGGCGCGGCATCACGTGGTGGCCGGCAGAGGGTCCCTCGTGGAACAGAGTTATCGTGGCGAAATCCGCGCTCTCATCGTCTGAAACGGAAGCGCTTTACTGTGAGTCCTGCAAAAAAATCGTGGTCAGTCTTTAAGCCTTGTCTGAAAATTGGCGGAATGCCGGATTGAGACAGATTTTTTGTCAGGCAGGGCGGTTTTCCGCAGGAATCCTGACGGATCTCAAGGAAAATCAACGAGGTCCTGGTGAAAAAAGATGCCCGGAGACGGCGTTCTGTCATTTTTCATACAGGACCTAATCTATCAGAAACCGCTTGAGCGCGGCAGGAAATTTGGGAAAGGGATTGAAAATCCCTTTCCCAAATTCTATAATAAAATTCCATTATCCGGCCTTTTCCCCGTCATCATTTTGGACAAATCAGAGAATTTATTGCATTAGTCAATTATCGCTTTACTTTGCTAATATATTGAAGTACAATAGATCTTGACATGACGGGCGGGACCTCTCCGCCCCCAAGGAGGAACATCCCATGGAATTGGATCTGAATATGCTCCGTCCCCAGGAGCGGGTCTCTTTACAGGTGCGGCTGCTGTTTGAGCAGGCGGGCTTCCGCCAGTACCACATGGGCCGGTTTGAGGAGTACGGCCTGTATCAGGAGAACCGCCGCTTTCTCGCCAGCGACCAGGTCATCACCTTTACGGACCTGGACGGGCGCCTGCTGGCCCTGAAGCCGGACGTCACACTCTCCATCGCCAAAAACGCCCGGGTAGAGGCGGGGGACTGCGGCCGGTACTACTATGCCGAGAACGTCTACCGTCCCAGCCAGGAGAGCCACACCTTCAAGGAGATCAGCCAGATGGGCCTAGAGTGCGTCGGCGCGGTGGACGAGGCCGTCACAGCGCAAGTGGGATCCCTGGCAGTACAGAGCCTGGCACTGACGGGCCGGGACTTTGTGCTGGGGCTGGGCCACATGGGCTTTATCACCGGCCTTTTTGACGCCGTAGGCGCTCCGGAGTCCATCCGGCCAAAGCTCTTGACCTGTATTCGGGACCGGAACACCCATGAGCTGCAAAAAACGGCGGAGGAGGCCGGACTCTCCCACCGGGGAACGGACGCCCTGTGCCGCCTGCCCTCTCTGGCGGGGACGTGGGAGGCGGTGCTGTCCGAGGCAGAGCCGCTGGCGCTGAACGCCGCCATGGGCGGCGCTCTCCAGGAGCTGCGGACTCTCTGCAAGACCTTGGCGGAGCAGGGCCAGACAACGCGCCTGAAGCTGGATCTCTCCCTTGCCAACGACATGGAGTACTACAACGGCTTGGTTCTCCAGGGATATCTCACGGGGCTGCCCCGCGCCGTTCTGAAAGGCGGGCGGTACGACCCTCTGACAGAGCAGTTCCGCCCCGGGACCAGGGCGGTCGGCTTTGCCCTGTATCTGGACGAGCTGAACTGCCCGGCCGAGCCGGAGACGGAGTCCGGCGAAGGGACCATGCTGAGCGTGGCGCTGCCCAAGGGCCGCCTGGGAGACCAGGTCTATGACCTTTTGGCCGGGGCGGGCTACGGCTGCCGGGAGCGCTGCGGCGGCACCCGCAAGCTGGTGGTGGAAAACCGGGAGGCAGGCATCCGCTACTTTTTGGTAAAGCCCAGTGACGTGGCCATCTATGTGGAGCACGGCGCGGCGGATATCGGCATTGTGGGCAGGGACATTCTGTCCGAGTCCGGCGCCGACGTATACGAGCTGCTGGACACGGGGCTTGGCAAATGCCGCATGTGCGTGGCGGGACCGGCGGATTTTCAGGACGACCCGGGCCGGACACTGCGGGTGGCCACCAAATTCGTAAACATCGCCAAGTCCTATTACGCCGCCCAGGGCCGGGACATCGACATCATCAAGCTGAACGGTTCCATTGAACTGGCTCCCATTCTGGGCCTCTCCGACGTGATTGTGGACATCGTGGAAACCGGGACCACCCTGAGGGAAAACAACCTGAAGGTGCTGGCGGAGTTCATGCCCATCTCAGCCCGGTTTATCGCGGGCCGAGCCAGCTACCAATTCAAGCGCCGGGAAATTGACGCCCTGGTAAAAAAACTCGCGGAGGTGACGGCCCGGTGATCCGTATTCTGGACTTTGACCAGCTGGCTCCGGAGGCCTTTTTAAACCGGGATCTCCGGGCGGAGGAGGACGTCTCCGCCGCCGTGGACGACATTCTCCGGGAGGTCCGAACCAGGGGCGATGCGGCCCTGCGGAAGTTCACCCGCCGCTTCGACGGCGCGGAACCGGAGAACCTGCGGCTGACGGAGGCGGAGATTAACGCCGCCGCCGGGATGGTAAGTCCCTCGTTTTTGAAAACACTGGAGGAGGCGGCGGAGAACATCCGCCTCTTCCACGAGCGCCAGCGTCACAACGGCTTTGTGTTAACGGACCGCCCCGGCATCGTTATGGGCCAGCGGTGGACGCCCATTGAACGGGTGGGCATCTGCGTGCCCCGGAGTCCGGAGGCATTTCCCTCTACGATCTTGATGAACGTAATCCCGGCGAAAATTGCCGGTGTAAGCGAAATTGTTCTGGTGACGCCGCCCCGGCGGGACGGCTCGGTCAGTCCGGAGGCCCTGGCGGCGGCGCGGCTGGCAGGAGCGGACGCCGTGTTTAAGATTGGCGGTGCCCAGGCGGTCGCCGCCCTGGCCTACGGTACAGAAAGCGTACCCAAAGTGGATAAAATTGTGGGTCCCGGCGGTATTTTTGTGGCCACAGCCAAGCGAAAGGTCTTTGGCCTGGTGGACATTGATATGATCGCCGGCCCCAGTGAAATTTTGGTCCTGGCGGACGGAAATACCTCCCCCGCCTGGGCGGCGGCGGATCTCCTGAGTCAGGCGGAACACGACGTGCTGGCCTCGGCGGTGCTGGTGACGGACAGCCGCCCACTGGCGGAAGCCGTCCGTGGGGAGATCGAAATTCAGCTGGAATCCCTTCCCCGAAAGGAGATCGCCCGGACATCCATTGAAAACAACGGCAAGATCATTGTGACAGGCAGCCTGGACAAGGCCGTGGAGGCCGTCAACCGGATCGCCCCGGAGCATTTGGAGCTGTGCGTAGACGACCCCTTTGCCCTGCTGCCCCGCATCAAAAACGCCGGGAGCATCTTTCTGGGCCGCAGCACACCGGAGGCGCTGGGAGACTATTTCGCAGGACCGAACCACACGCTTCCAACTTCCGGCACCGCCCGTTTTTCCAGTCCCTTGGGCGTGGATGATTTTATGAAGCGCTCCAGCTTCCTGTACTATGACCGGGCGGCGCTGAACCGCTGCGCGGATCAAATCGCGGACTTTGCCCGCCGGGAGGGGCTGGAGGGGCACGCGAGATCCGCCCTTTCCAGGGCGGAGGACCGGTATGCCCAACGCGGGAGGCCGGACTAGGTTCCGGCTTTGACCGGCGGACGGGGCACACCCGCGGCAGCGGCCGGTCCCCCAGCCCCCCTTTTTTCCACGCCTGCGGAAAACAAAGGCGCAAATTTCCCACTGTAAAGAGGTGTTTTAACATGAACGGCTTCCTCTCCCCCGAGGCCGCCCGCCTGGCCCCCTATACCCCAGGCGAGCAGCCCCAGGACCAGCAGTATATCAAGCTGAATACCAACGAAAGTCCCTTCCCTCCCTCCCCTAGGGTACTGGAGGCCCTCTCCCGGGCGGAGATCTCCCGCCTGAACCTGTACTCCGATCCCACCTGCGCCCAGCTGGAGGAGGCCATCGCCCGGCGGTACGGACTCGCCAGGGAAAACGTGGTGTCCGGCAACGGGTCCGACGAGATTCTGGCCTTTGCTTTCCGGGCCTTCTGCGGCGCCGGGATTCCCGTGGCCTATGCCGATATCACCTATAGCTTCTACCGCTCCCAGGCCGCCCTGTTCGGCCTGGAGGCCAGGGTGATCCCCCTGCGGGAGGATTTCTCTCTCTGCACGGAGGATTACATGGGTTTTCCCGGCGTCATCGTAATCGCCAATCCCAACGCCCCCACCGGGATGGCCGTCCCCCGGGAGGAGATCCGGCGGCTGCTGGAGGCCGATCCGAGCCGGGTAGTCATTGTAGACGAGGCCTATGTGGACTTTGGCGGAGAGAGCTGCGTCCCCCTGGTTCAAGAATACGGCAATCTGCTGGTGACCCAAACCATGTCCAAAAGCCGCTCCCTGGCCGGCGGAAGGCTGGGCTTCGCCCTGGGAGGCCCGGCGCTGATGGACGGTCTGAACCGGGTGAAGTACAGCTTCAACCCCTATAACGTCAACCGCCTCTCCATTCTGGCGGGAGCCGCCGCCATGGAGGACGAGGCCTATTTTCAAAGCTGCCGCAGGACCATTCAGGAAAACCGGGCCTGGCTGACGGCGGCGCTGGAGGGGCTGGGCTTCACTGTTTTACCCTCCTCCGCTAATTTTGTCTTCGCCAAGAGCGGCCGCCTCTCCGGCGGCTCCCTATACCGGGGGTTGAAGGAGCGGGGCGTTCTGGTGCGCTGGTGGGCCGGTTCCGGACGGATTGAGGACTTCGTCCGCATCACCGTGGGTTCCATGGAGCAGCTGCGAATTCTGACGGCCCAAATTGAGGCGATACTAAAGGAGGTATGACTATGCGGACTGCCGATCTCAAACGGGACACCCGCGAGACCCAAATTCAGCTGGCGCTGAGCCTGGACGGCACAGGAAAGGCCTCTCTTGCCACCGGCGTGGGGTTTTTGGATCACATGCTGGAGCTGTTCGCCTGCCACGGCGACTTTGACCTCACGCTCTCCTGCCAAGGAGACACTCATGTGGATTGCCACCACTCTGTGGAGGACGCCGGCATCTGCCTGGGGCTGGCCTTTACAAAGGCGCTGGGGGACAAGCGGGGAATCGTCCGGTACGGGCAGTGCCTGCTGCCCATGGACGAGACGCTGGTGCTGTGCGCCGCCGACCTCAGCGGACGGGCCTGTCTGGGCTGGGCGGTGGACCTGCCCAGTTCAAAAGTGGGGAATTTTGACACGGAGCTGGCCCAGGAATTCTGGCTGGCTTTCGTGCGGAACTGTCCAGGCTCTGTCCATATCCGGAAATTGGCGGGGGAAAACACCCACCATATTTTAGAGGCTGTTTTCAAGGGCATGGGCCGGACCCTGAAAGAAGCGGCGGCCCTGGATGAAAAACACCGGGACGAGATTCCCAGCACGAAAGGTGTGCTGTAAATGATCGCGATTGTGGATTACGGCGTGGGGAATCTGTTCTCCCTGTCCTCCAGCCTGCGGACGCTGGGCGTGGAGGCGGAGGTGACAAGGGATCCGGGGCGGCTGCGGGCTGCCGGCCGCATCATCCTCCCCGGTGTAGGGGCCTTTGGCGACGCCGCGAAAAAGTTGGCAGAGGCCGGACTGCCGCCGGTCATTCAAGCGGAGGCCGCGCGCAAACCGCTGCTCGGCATCTGCCTGGGGATGCAGCTGCTCTTCGACAAGAGCTTTGAGTACGGCGAACATCCCGGTTTAGGACTGGTCCCCGGACAGGTGGTGAGCCTGCGGGAGGACCTGGCGGACAGGTCTTTGAAGGTCCCACACATGGGCTGGAACAGTTTGGACGTTGTGCGGAATGACCCGCTTTTTAAGTACTTCCGGGATGGGGAGTACGTCTACTACGTCCACAGCTTCTACGCCAAGGACTGCGATGTTTCCACACTGGGCACGTCCCGATACGGAAACGTGTCCGTTACCGGCGCGGTGCGCAGCGGAAACGTCTGGGGCACCCAGTTCCACCCGGAGAAATCCGGAGACGCAGGACTTCGTCTGCTGCGGGCCTTTGCGGAGCTTTGAGGAGGGCAGAGTGAAAAAACAACTGACCGGCTTTGCCTGGATGTTCTTCGGCCTGCTGCTATACACCGTTATGGGCGGCATCTGGCTGCCCGCTGCGGGGGACTATCTCTGGCCCGTGCTGTCCATGCTCTGCGGCATCACCGGCCTTGTGATTGTGATTCGCCGCGGCGCCCCCCGGGATTGGTGGAATGAGAGGGAGAGAGTATGGAGATGTTTTCAGCTATGAGACCCATGAGAAGAAAAGACCGCCAGGTGAGGGACCCGGGGGAAATCCGGGCGGTGATCGCCGCCTGCGACTGCTGCCGTCTGGGGCTGTGTGATCATGGGCGGGCGTATATTGTGCCGCTGGACTTCGGCTTTGCGGAGCGGGAGGGACGGTACACCTTTTACTTCCACAGCGCCAAAGAGGGCCGGAAGATCAGCCTCATCCGGGAGATCGGCTGGGCGTCCTTTGAGATGGATACCGGCCATGAGGCAATTCCGGATGAGAACGCCTGCGAATATACCGCCCGGTTTCAATGCGTCATGGGCGGCGGCCCGGTCCGGCTTTTAGAGACGGCGGAGGAAAAGCGGGCGGGCCTTGCGGCCATTATGGCCCATGTCTCCGGAGAGGAGGGGCTGCGGGACTTTCCCGCGGCCATGCTGGAGAACACCCAGGTCATCCGCCTGGAGGCGGAGGAGCTGACCTGCAAAATTCATCCGTGAGGGAGGCGCGTCGCCATGCAGATTTTTCCCGCCATTGACCTGCGGGGCGGGCAGGTCGTCCGCCTCTACCAGGGAGACTATGACAGAATGACCGTCTATGGCCAGGACCCCTGCGCCGTGGCCGGGGAATTTGCCGCCGCCGGGGCAAAATATCTCCACGTGGTGGACCTGGACGGGGCGAAAGACGGCACCTTGGCCAATTTTGACTCCATCGCCGCCATTGCCCGGCAGGGCGGCCTCTACATGGAGGTGGGCGGCGGCATCCGCACCGAGGACCGCATTAAACAATATCTGGACTTGGGCGTGGACCGGTGCATCTTGGGCACCGTGGCCGTCAAAGATTTTGATTTTACCGCCCGGATGGCCCAAAAATACGGCGGACAAATCGCCGTGGGCGTGGATGCACGGGACGGCTTTGTGGCCGTCAGCGGCTGGAGAGAGCTGTCCTCGGAAAAAGGTGTGGACTTTTGCCGCCGCCTCTACGCCGCCGGAGTCGGCACGGTGATCTACACCGACATCAGCCGGGACGGCGCCGAGCAGGGAACCAATCTGGAGCTGTACCGGGAGCTGGCAAAAATTCAGGGGCTGCGGATCACCGCCTCCGGCGGGGTCGGCAGCATCCTGGAGCTGAGGGAGCTGCAATCGATCGGCACTCAGGCCGCCATTTTGGGCAAAGCGCTCTATACCGGGCGGCTGGACCTGAAAACCGTCATTGAGGAGGTGGGTTTGTGTTAGCGCGGCGCATTATCCCCTGCCTGGACGTGAAGGACGGACGGGTGGTAAAGGGCACCAATTTCCAGGGGCTGCGCGACATGGCGGACCCGGTGGAGATGGCCCGGTTTTACAACGCCTCCGGCGCGGACGAGCTGGTATTTTACGACATCACCGCCTCCGCCGAGGGACGCCGTCTCTTTACAGACATCCTGCGCCGTGTGGCGTCGGAGATTTTCATTCCTCTGACTGTGGGCGGCGGGATCCGGACGCTGGAGGACTTTGACCGGGTGCTCAAATGCGGCGCGGACAAGGTCAGCGTCAACTCCGGGGCCATTGCGGACCCCGGACTCATCGCCGCCGCGGCCAAGCGGTACGGCGACCAGTGCGTGGTTCTCAGCATGGATGTCAAGCGGGTGGACGGACGTTTCCGCCTTTTTGCCAAGGGCGGCCGGGAGGACACGGGCCTCGACGCCATGGAATGGGCCGTCAGCGGCGTGGCCGGCGGCGCCGGGGAGATCGTGCTGAACTCCATTGACACCGACGGAGTGCGGCAGGGCTTTGACCTGGAGATGCTGGATGAGCTGGCCGGCCGGGTGAATGTGCCGGTCATCGCCAGCGGCGGGGCCGGAAATATGGAGCACTTTGCGGAGCTGTTCGCCCATCCCGGCGTGGACGCGGGGCTGGCGGCGTCCATTTTTCACTCCCGGCAGGTGGAGATCCCCGCCTTAAAAATGTTTTTAAGCGGCAGGGGGATTCCCATGCGTGTGTAAGCGGGAGGCCCCGCCGCAGGCACGGAACAGGGATATAAAAGGAGTATGCTTTTCTATGGAATTAAAAGAACTGAAATTTGACAGCCAGGGGCTGATTCCCGCCGTGGTGCAGGATCACTACACAAAGGAGGTTTTGACCCTGGCGTATATGAACCGGGAAAGCCTTGCCGTCACCATCGACGAGCGGCGCACCTGTTTTTGGAGCCGCAGCCGCCGGGAGCTTTGGCGTAAGGGCGAGACCTCCGGCAATATCCAGCGGGTGGTCTCCATCACCGCAGACTGTGACGGAGACGCACTGGTGGTAGAGGTGGTAAAGGCCGGTCCCGCCTGCCACACTGGCGCGGAGAGCTGCTTTTTCAATGAAATCTACCTCTCCGAGGAATTGAAGCAATTCAGCTATGAGGGACTCTACCGTCTGATTGAGGGCCGCAGGCACACCCCTAAGGAGGGCAGCTACACCACCTATCTTTTCGAAAAGGGCCTGGACAAGATTTTGAAAAAAGTGGGCGAGGAGTGCACGGAGGTCATCATCGGCGGCCGCAAGGAGGACCGGGAGGAGACCGTCTATGAAATTGCCGACCTGTGCTACCACGTCATGGTGCTGATGGTGCAGATGGGCATCACCGTGGAGGATGTCACCCGGGAGCTGGAAAAGCGCCACGTGGTGGACCACAAGGTAAAGCAGGAGCGGATGCAATGAGGGACTTCTGCTCTGTCCACACCCACTCCCTTCTCTGCGACGGAAAGAACACCCTGGAGGAGATGGCCGCCGCGGCCTTCGCCGCCGGAGCGGCGGCATTTGGAGCCTCGGGCCACAGCCATACGGAACTCCCCTGGGACCGGGGCTGCGTCCTGCCCGCCGACCTGACGTCCTACCGGACGGAGGTGCTGCGGCTGCGGAAGGCCTACGCAGGACAGATGGACGTACTGCTGGGGATCGAGTGGGACAGCTGCTCCGCCGGAGACCCGGAGGGATTTGACTACTGGATCGGCTCCGTCCACAATCTGTGGGACGCGGACCGGGGGCACGGCTTCTGCATAGATTATGACGCGGACCGCCTGACAGAGGCATGCCGGACGCTGTCCGGCGGAAATTTTACCGCCCTGGCGGAACAATACTACGCCGCTGTGGCGTCTATGGCTGCCCGGAGGCCCACAATTCTGGGACATCTGGATCTGGTGACAAAGTTCAACGCCGGAAACCGTTTTTTTGACGAGGACTCTCCCCGGTACCGCGCCGCCGCCCTGGAGGCCCTCCACGCCGCAGACCCTTGGGCCACTCTATTGGAGATCAATACCGGCGCCGTATCCCGGGGCTATCGGAAAACGCCCTATCCGGCGCTGTTTTTGCTGCGGGAGTGGCGGCGCATGGGCGGCCGGATCATTCTCACCGCCGACGCCCACAGCGCGGACGCTGTCGTCTTTTTCTATGAGGGGGCGGCGGAGCTGGCCCGGGCGGCGGGATACGGCAGCTCCGTGCTGCTGACCGCCGCGGGAGACGTGGAGCGCCCCCTCTGACAGAGGGAATGCCGCCGCTTTTTCTCCGCGGGATACAGGCCAACGCCCAAATTCGTTTTAAATTTCTCAAGGTCCTGTCCCCAATGCCCCATTTTCCATATAATGTCATCTCCTTTTGCCCGGCAGGGAAATATTTCCCCCCTGGATCATCCCCCCGTTTTTCGGCGGTCTCTAGGCAGAAATGTATGAAAAAGGCGCGGCTTTCGCCGCGCCTTTTGGCTTCTTGCCAATTGTGATGCCGCAAATCTGTTGGTAGAATAGAAGAACTACGTATGAAAAGTGAGGCTCCTTATGGCTCAAACCGTGATTTTTGACCTGGATGGAACCATTCTGGACACCATTGACGATCTGGCCGCCGCCGGAAACTGGGTCTGCCGCCAGCATGGCTGGCCAGAACACCCCGTAGAGAAATACAAGCGCATGGTCGGGCACGGAATTTCCAATCTGGTCTCCCAATTCACTCCGGAGACCTGCCGCAGTCCGCTGCTGATCGCCAGCGCCCTGTCCCAATTCACCAATTACTACGGCGCCCACGACCTGGACAAAACCGCTCCTTACGCCGGAATTCCGGAGCTGCTGGAGCATCTGAGGGCCGCCGGCGTCCAAATGGCGGTGTATTCCAATAAGGCCGACGATTTCAGCCGGGAGATCGTGGAGCATTTCTTCCCCGGTGTCTTTCAGCTGGTGCGGGGCAAGCTGCCGGGAGTTCCGGTAAAGCCGGACCCCACCGGGGTGCGGGCCGTTTTGGCGGAGCTGGCCGCGGACCCCGCGAAAACCCTGTTCGTGGGAGACAGCAGCGTGGACATTCAAACGGGCCATAACGCGGGGCTGAAGGCCTGCGGCGTCACCTGGGGCTTTCGCTCCCGGGAGTCCCTTGTGGAGGCCGGAGCCGACTTTTTGGCGGACACGGTGGAGGAATTGAGTTCTCTGCTGCGGCGTCCCTCATGGTCTTGAGCTTTTGCCAGACGGGAGAGCTGCTGGACGCTCTGGCAGACCGCTTCCCTCAGGCCCTGTTCGACGGACTCAACGGCGGTGTCAGCCTGCTGGAGGACACCGTGCCGGACCCGGACTTTCCGCCGGGTGAGATGTATATTCTGGGGGAGTACTGCGACGGCCTTCTGGGCCGCTACATCAATCTGTACTACGGGTCCTTTGCCGCCCTGGCGGAACAGGAAGACTGGGACGGGACGGTCTGGCGCCAGGAGCTTTGGACCACCCTCTCCCACGAGCTGACCCACCACATGGAGGCCCGGAGCGGACTCCACGCCCTGGATGACCGGGACGGGGAAGAGGCGGAGGCCTGGCGGCGGGACCGCCGTTCAAACAATTCCCCCTCCCCGGATTCCCAAAATTCTAGGACCTGCTGGATTCACAGAATTTTAACAGTTATGAACGGAGAAGACGCTTGACAGGCGGGCCAAGGCCGCTTATAATAAATGACAATCTGTCATTTTGTGACAGATTGTCATTTTTCGTAAGGGGGTATGCGCCGTGTGTTCGGAGACGTTTCTCCGGCTGCCGGAGGAAAAACGAGGCCGCTTCCTGGAAGCGGCCTGGGAGGAGTTCACCCGGGTGAAGTTCGCAGACGCCTCTATCAACCAGATTGTCCGGCGCGCCGGCATTCCCCGGGGCAGCTTTTACCAGTATTTCTCCGATAAGGAAGACCTGTTCTACTACCTGCTGGGAGATATTCAGTCCCAGGTGGTCCGGGTGTTCGGCGAACAGCTGCATAAAAATGCGGGAGACCTTTTTCAACTCCAGATAGCGCTTTACAACGACATCACCCACCGGGGCGAGCGGTGTCCCATACTGGACCGGTGCTTCCGGCTCCTGCAGATCAACCCGGGCATCGATCTGCAAAAGCTGCTGGGCGGCCTGCTGCAGCAGGATTTTCCCCCGGAGCTGATGGAGAAGATCCAGCTCTCCAGCTTGGTGCGGCAGGAGCCGGAGTATGTGCGCAGGGTGTTTCTCATGACCCTGGGCGTGCTGGGCCGGTCCATCATGGACTCGCTGCTCCAGCCGGAGCGGACCGCGGAGATCCAGCGGGAGCTGGAGGCCCAGCTGGACATCATCAAGTACGGGTGCCTGCGCAGGAGCGAAGCCGCCCCGGCGAATACATAAAAGGAGGAACCCATGAGACAACGAATACTTTCCCTGCTGCTGGCGCTGGCGCTGCTGGCTGCAATACCGGCAGTCTCCGCCCTGGCGGAGGAACGTACGGCTCCGGCGGATTCTGCATCCGCCGAAACGGCGCCGCCGGAGGACGGCGAAACGGAATCAGCCCCGGAATCACCGGAGGAGACGGCGGAACCCGCCGGACCGGAGACCCCCTCTCCGGCAGGGCCGGACCTGGCGGACAACGTGACCCTGGCGCCGGACGCGGTGGGCCAGGTCAGCTTTGTCAATGTAGAGCGCCGGATGCGGGAGAATAATCTCCAGATTCTGGCCATAGAACAGAGCGTTCTCACCATTGAGGATATCGATTACGACAAATTATACGACAAGCTGTGGCACCAGCTGAACGAGCTTGCCCAGGCACAGTGGGCCTATGTCCGGGCCGGCAGCATGATGCGCGCGATCAGCAATCTGCCAGCGGGCCAAAGGCCACCCGGGATGGAGGACGTGGAGTACAGCGACTACGAGTACAACACCGCCTATGACCAGCTGGACCGGGCCTATGCCGCCGTACGGGACCAGTATGAGGCCATTAAGGAAGGCGATATGCAAAAGGACAACGCCGATTTGGTCCGCCAGCTGAATAATCTGCAGGATCAGATCGTGGTGGCGGGAGAATCCCTCTATGCGGCGCTGAAGGCCATGGAGGGACAGGAGGCCGGGCTGCGGCGCCAGCTGGCCGCTCTGGACCGCACGGTGGAGGAGATGGAGCTGCGCTACACCCTTGGCCAGATCTCCGCCCTGCAGCTCTCCGAGGTAAAAACCGGCAGAACCGCCCTGGAGAGCGGCCTGGAGACGCTGCGGATGAACGTGAAAAGCTATAAGCTTCAGCTGGAGATGCTGATTGGAGCGGAGCAGACCGGGGAGATCGCCCTGAGTCCCCTTCCGGAGGTGACGGCGGAGCAGCTGGCGGAGATAGACCTTGAGTCGGACCTGGCCGCAGCCAAGGAGCGCAGCTACGAACTCTATGAGGCGAAGCAGACTCTGGAGGACGCCCGGGACCAGTACAAGGACGACGCCAACTACTGGGGATACAACGAAAACCGCTACGAGTTCCGCACCGCCCGCAACACCTGGCAGGCGGCCCAATATACATATAACAACACCGTACAAAATTACGAGCTGAAATTCCGCACCCTCTACGCCCAGGTAGAGGATTACCGCCAGATCTTGGAGGCCGCCAAGGTATCCCTGGCCTGCGAAAAAGAGTCCTACGCCGCTTCGGAGCTGAAATTCCGGCAGGGAACCATCTCCCACAACGCCCTGCTGGCCGCGGAGGACGATCTGCGGGAGGCGGAGGAAACCGTCCGCTCCGCCGCGGGAGACCTGTTTTCCACCTATAATACCTATTGCTGGGCCGCCCAGCACGGCATCCTGAATTGAGGAGGACATCGATGAAAACACCGAGAAAAACCGCCGCCGCTCTCCTGGCGCCGGTTCTGGCCCTGATGTTGACCGCCTGCGGCGGCGAACCGGCGCAAAGCGAGGACGGCAATACGGCGGCGGGCATCGCCGTGCAGGTGGAGACCGTATCCGCCAGGGACATCGCAACAGAGAATAAAGTCTCCGGCAAAATCTCCGCTGATAACGAAACCGTCATTATGATCGCCTCCACCGCCAAATGCACCGCCGTATATTTTGAGGCCGGAGACCAGGTGGAGGCCGGGGACATCCTCTGCACCCTGGAGCTGGGCAGCGCCCTGGCCAACTACAACGCCGCCCGCATCGGCTACAACGGCGCCGTCCAGAGCTATAGCGACCAGAAGGCCGTTTTGGACAAACAGGTACAGCTGGCGGCGGACAACGTGAACAACACGAAGGCCCTTTTCGAAATCGGCGCCGCCTCCCAGCTGGAAGTGGAACAGGCGGAGCTGAACTACTCCAACGCCGTAGCGGGGCGGAACTCCGCCCTCAGCCAGTTGGAGTCCGGCATCCAGAGCGCCAAGTCCGGTTTAGAGCAGCTGGACACCGCCCTGGAAAATGTGGACGCCGACGGCAACGTCATCGCCCCTATGGCCGGGACGCTGGTGACCATGAACGCTGCGGAGAACAGTTTCATCTCCAACTCCATGCCCCTGGCGGTAATTGACGGACCGGACCAGATGAAGGTCTCCGTCTCCGTGTCCGAAGCGCTGGTGCCCAAAATCTCCATCGGCGCTCAGGCGGACGTCTATGTCAGCGCCATTGACGCGAGCTTTTCCGCCGTCATCCGCTCCGTGGAGCAAGCAGCCAATATGCAAACCCGGCTGTACACCGTCACCCTCACCGTGCCGGCGGACGTAGGCGGGCTGCTCTCCGGCATGTTCGCCGATGTGACCTTTTTCACCGACGTCTCCCCCGATGCCGTGGTGGTCCCCACGGAGTCCATCCTCACCAGCGGCGGCCGCCAGTACGTGTTCATCGTGGAAGACGGCGCCGCCAGATCTGTGGAGGTCTCCACCGGTCTCACCGGAAACGGCGTCACCGAGGTGACAAGCGGCCTGTCCGAAGGGCAGCAGCTGGTGACTGTGGGCCAGGCCTACCTCCACGAGGGGGACCCCGTCCGGGTGGTCACCGGGGAGGATTAACGTCCCATGAGTGTTTCAAAATTCTGCATCCAGCACAAGGTGGCCACATTGCTGGCGGTCATCATGGTCACCGTGTTCGGCGTCATCTTCGCCACGCAGCTGCAAATGTCCCTGATGCCGGAGATGGAGGCCCCCATGGCCATGGTGGTCTGTTACTACTCCGGCGCCAACCCCAGCGACATTGAGGAGCTGGTGACCCGGCCCCTGGAATCCGCCGTTATGTCGGTCTCCGGCGTGGATGAGGTGTCCTCCGTCTCCGCCGACAGCATGAGCCAGCTCCAGATCACCTATGTAGAGGGCACAGACCTGGACATTGCCGCCACTAAACTGCGGGAACAGTTCGACCGGCTCTCTCTGCCGGAGGACGCCATGGACCCGGTCATCGTGAACCTAAACCTCAGCGAATTGATGCCTACGGCCATTGTGGCCCTGGCCGGCGATGATCTGGCAGAACTCCAGACGCTGGCGGAGGATACCGTGGCTCCGGCGCTGGAGCGGATCGACGGCGTGGCGCAGGTCAGTGTCAACGGCGGCGTAACCCAGAAGATCGCCGTGGAATTGGACGCCACCCGGGCCTCCGGTCTGGGCCTATCCACCGCCCAGGTCTCCCAGTTTCTGGCAGGTCAGAACCTGCTGTACCCCGGAGGCGACATGGAAAACGGCTCTAAGACGCTCACCGTCAGTACCGACGCCAAATTCCAGTCTGTAGAGGATGTGGCAAACATGCTGCTCTCTCTGCCCACCGGCGGCGCAGTGCGCCTGAGCGAAGTAGCGGACGTCGTTTTGGAGACGGAACCCTCCGACGCCACGGCCAAAGTGGGCGGAAGCGCCTGCGTCATCCTCCAGGTCTCCAAACAGTCCGGCGCCAACGAGGCCGCCGCCGCCAAGGCCGTGGAGCGGCGGCTGGCAGAGCTGCACGGGGAAAATCCCTCCATTGCCTACAGCGTTCCCTACAGCGCCTCGGAGTACATCGACATGTCCGTAAACGCGGCTTTCCAGAATATCCTCCAGGGCGTGGCGCTGGCTGCCGCCGTGGTGTTCCTGTTCCTGCGCCGGGGCGGCGCCACCATGACCATTGTGGTGTCCATGCCGGTGTGCATCCTGACGGTATTTATCCTGATGAACGCCATGGACCTGACGCTGAACATGATGACGCTGGGCGGCGTGGCCATGGGCGTTGGCATGATTGTGGATAACTCCATTGTGGTGCTGGAAAATATTTACCGCTTTGCCGCCGAGGGCCATGACCGCATGAGCGCCTGCGTGGACGGCACCAAAGAGGTCACCACCTCCGTGCTGGCCTCTACGCTCACCACCCTGGCGGTGTTCGTCCCCCTGGGGATGGTGACAGGGCTTGCGGGCATGATGTTCCGGGACTTCTGCCTCACCATCGCCTCACTGATCTCCGCGTCTTTGGTCATCGCCCTGGCGCTGGTGCCGCTGCTGTGCTATCTGATGCTGGACGAGGAGAAGGTCCGCCGCCAGCAGCTGAAAAAGGCGGAGACGGAGAGGCACGCCCTGTCAGCCAAAATCGGCGGCTGGACCGCAAAGCTCCACAGCCTCTACATGCGTCTGCTGGACTACTTTGTCCATCATCTGAAAATGGGAATGCTGGGATCCCTGGGACTGACCGCCCTCTTTGCGGTCCCCGTCTTTGCCACCACCATGGTCCTGATCCCGGAGATGGACCAGGGCCAGGTCTCCATCGACGTCTCTATGCCCATCGGCTCGGAGATGGAGGAGTCGGCCGCCATTGCCGACCGGATCTCCTCCATTGTCCAGCAGGAGATTCCAGAGCTTCAGGACATGTACTACATCGCCCAGGACGAATCCGTCACACTCATGCTGGACCTGGGTTCCAAAGGCACCCGCAGCCGCAGCAGCGCCGAGATCGCCTCCGGCCTGCGGCCCCAGCTCCAGGATATCGCCGGCTGCGAGATCACCGTGGACGCCTCCAGCAGCATGGGAATGCTGGGCGGCAGCGATATCAGCCTGGATATCACCGGTGTGGATTACGCCACTCTGGCTATGATTGCCGGCGATCTGGCAAACCGGGTCTCCCAGCTGCCGGACGCCATTGACGTGCAAAGCTCTCTGGCGGAGCAGGTGCCCCAGGTAAAAGTATCGGTAAACCGGGAGTCTGCGGCCCAGTACGGCCTGACTGCCGCCGCCATCGGCGGCGCCGTCCGTTCGGAGCTGACCGGCAGCACCGCCACAACCGTCACCATCAACAACCGGGAGCTGGATGTGGTGGTCCGGGGCGATGGCAGCGCCGGAAAGAGCCTGGACGCCCTGCGCTCCATGCCCGTGCCCACCGCCTTTGGCGGTACGGTGCCCCTGGGTTCCGTGGCGGATGTGTCCGTGGTCCAGGAACCCCAGAGCATTTCCCGGGTAAACCAGTCCCGGCAGGTGCAGGTCACCGGCAGCACCGTCAGCGGCGATACCACCGCCATGACCCGGGAGCTGAACGCCATCCTGGCGGACTACCCGGTACCGGAGGGCTACACCGTGGAGATCAGCGGCAGCTACTCCAGCATGATGGAGAGCTTCGGCGACCTGCTGCTGGCTCTGCTGGTGGCCCTGGGCCTGGTGTACTTCGTACTGGCGGCCCAGTTCGAATCCTTCCTGATGCCGGTGATTGTCATGATGATCCTGCCGGTGGCCTTTACCGGGGCGCTGTTCGCCCTGCCTGTCACCGGCCGGGACCTGTCCATCATCTCCCTGGTGGCGCTGATTATGCTGGCGGGCACAGTGGTCAACAACTCCATCATTCTGGTGGAGTACATCAAGATCCGCCGGGACATGGGCGAGAGCCGGGAGACCGCCATTCTCAACGCCTGTCCCCTGCGAATCCGCCCCATTATGATGACCACCCTCACCACCATCCTGGCCATGGTTCCCATGGTCCTGGGAATTGGAGAGACCAACGAGATGATGAGCGACATGGGCGCCGTCATGATCAGCGGCATGGCCGTTTCCACGGTGATCACCCTGGTCTTCACCCCCGTATTCTACTCCGTGATCGACAATCTCAGCCACATCTTCCGCCACCGGAAAAAGGAGACCCCTCCGGAGACGGAGGAGATCCCAACCCCCACCGGCGTATGAGTAAAAAGCACCCGGAGGCAGCGTGCCTCCGGGTGCTTTTTTAAACCGCCGGGAACAGATGGGAGACAGCGGCCCAGACCCGCTCCGCAACGGTGTCCACATCCGCGTCCGCGTCAATCACCGTCACCCTTTCCACGCCCTCCAACCGCGCAAAGGCCTCCAGATACTTTGCCCGTACGGCGGTGAGGCGGTCCTCTTTTTCAAACAGCTCCGTGTGGGAGCGGTTTTGTCCGATCCGGTCCAGGGCCAGCCGGACGGGCACATCCAAAAAGATCGTGGCATCCGGCCGCAGCAGCTCCGCGCTCAGCCGGTTCCCGTCAATGACCCACCCCATGTCCACGTCCACACTGTGGTAGGCGTAGGAGGAAAAGTAATACCGGTCCGTCACCACGGTAACACCGTCTTCTACCTGCCGCAGCAGGCCGTCCCGCCCGTTTAACAGGTGGTCCAGCCGGTCCGCCGCGAAAAGGCCCGCAATCACCCGGTTGTCCGCCGTCAGCCTGCCGGTCATGATCTGGCGGATCATAGCGCCGATGGGACCGTCCGTGGGTTCCCGGGTGCCGCAGCATAAAACGCCCCGCTCCCTAAGCCGCCCCAGCAGCAGCTGAACCTGCGTGCTCTTCCCGGAGCCGTCAATGCCCTCAAGGGCCAAAAACCGGCCCGCCGTCTTTTCGCTCATCTCATTCGTCCTCTCTTTCCGCTTGAAGCTCTCCGCCATTGTAGCATAGTTTCCCCGGCGCTTCAAGCGCACAGCAGCACGCATATGCGTCAGCCGCCGGGAGAGGATGAAACCGGAGCGGCGGGCCGCAGCCCGCCGCTCCTCTGTGTATACGCCTGTTTTATTCCCGCCGTGCCGGAATCAGGCCTTTTTGCCCTTCCACAGCTTATTGCCGTCCTTGTCCCACATGCCAAAGCCCGTAACGGCGCAGAGGATGGAGAAGACCGGCACAATAAAGATGAACCAGCAGTAGGGGATGTACTCGGTGCCGCACCCCAGAGTGCTCATGACGAACAGGGTGGCCACGCCCCAGGGAACAATGGGCGCGCTCAGGGTTCCGGAGTCCTCCAGGGTTCTGGAGAGGACCTTCCTGTGGATGCCCAGCTGGTCGTAGGCGTCCTCAAAGGTCTGCTGGGTGACAATGATGGCCACAGTCTGGCCGCCGGCGGTGATAAAGTTCACAATGTAGCAGTAGATCAGCGTGACGATCACCAAAACGGTCTTGTTCTTGATGAATTTCAGCAGCACGTCCTTGGCCAGCACATCCAGAATACCGGTGGCGGTGATGATGCCGCCCATGACGCTGGCGATCATGAAGGTGATGAGCAGGCCGGTCATGCTGGTGATGCCGCCGCGGTTGAGCATGTTGTCCACAATGCTGCCGGCGCCGGTTTCAATGCGGAAGCCGTTTGCGGCGAAGTTCATCAGCTCCACGAAGCCCACGCCCTGGAACACCATGGCGAAGAGGGTGCTGACCACTACAGTGAGTCCCATTCCAAGCAGCGCCGGCAGCTTGAACACGGAGACCAGCAGCACCAGAATCGCCGGCAGGATCAGGATGGGATTGATTCTAAAGTTGGCGGTCAGAGTATCGCAGATCAAATTGGCCTTGGTGGTATCCAGCTCGCCGCCGGCATATACCAGACCCGCGATGGTGAAGAGAACAAAGGCCACGATGGCGGCGGGGATCGTGGTGTACATCATGGAGTTGATATGGGTGTACAGGGGCACCCGGGTGACGCCGGAGGCCAGATTGGTGGTGTCGGACATGGGGGACATCTTATCGCCGAACCACGCGCCGCAGACCAGGGCGCCGATCACCAGGGGCAGGGGAATGGTGGTGGTGGTGGCCACGCCCACCAGGGCCAGGCCCATGGTGGCCACGCTGCCAAAAGAGGTGCCGGTGAACTCGGAGGTCAGGAAGCACAGCACAAACGCCAGAGGCACCAGGATTTTGGGGGAGATGAGCTTCATGCCGTAGTACATCAGGGCCGGAACCGTGCCGCCGGCGATCCAGATGCCCACCAGCATGCCCACCATAATGACAATGAGGAAGGTGGGAATACAGTCGGAGACGACGCGGAGCAGGGTCTTTTCAATATCCTCCCAAGGAATCCGCAGAATCAGCGCCACAATTACCGAGACGATGGCGGCGGCGAAGACGGACATGGTGGTGTCCACCTCCTGGTTGATCAGGTACACTAGAACGGCGATGATAATCACGAAGGATACCACGGCGAACAGTGCGCTCGGTGTCTTTCTCGCTTTTTCCATAGAAATTCTCCCTTCTAAACATTCTCTCTTGATTCGAAGTGTAAAAAGCCATTCCGGCTTTGTTACCTCTCAGCGGGACGCTCCCATCAGCTCCCGGG
>CAJUQM010000006.1 GCA_910588005.1 uncultured Oscillibacter sp. | reverse complement strand
AATCAGCACCTTGCACTCCATATCCACCGCCCGGGCAATGGCCACCATCTGCTGCACGGCGATGGAGCAGGTGCCAAGCTGCTGGGTGGGACTGGCGGGGATGCCCAGATTGCTGAGGATCTTGCCTGCGCCCTGGTTAATCTGCTTCCAGTTCGTCATGGCTCCCTTGGTGCGGCCGATATACATGTTCTCCGCCACGCTCAGGTTGGGACACAGGGTGATCTCCTGATACACTGTGCTGATTCCTGCGTTCTGGGCGTCCTGAGGAGAACGGATCACGGCGGGGCCGTTCACGCCCTCAATATGCACCTCGCCCCCGTCCTTGGGGTAAACGCCGGTCAGCACCTTGATCAGCGTGGATTTTCCAGCGCCGTTCTCTCCCATCAACGCGTGAATCTCCCCCCTGCGCAGGGTAAAATCCACATCCTGGAGAGCGCGCACGCCTGGAAAGTACTTGCAGATGCCGCGCATTTCCAATACCGCGCCTTCCTGCATAGGGATTCGCCTCCATTCTTCATTTTATAAGCGGCACGCGGCGCGGCTGACATGCCGCGCCGCGTGTCGGTCACGTGATTATGATTTAAGATTGTCTGAATCAGGTGCCGTAGGTATCCACATCGGCCTGGGTGAGGGTATCGCAGTCGAAGCCCTGCTCGGGAGTGTAGATGATCTTCTGCGCGGGGGCCTTGCCGGCCGCCAGATCCTTAATGATGCCGTCAACGGTATCAGCCTGCAGGGGGTTGCACAGGCCCATGTAGTTCCAGCTGCCCTCCAGCACGGCTTCGAAAGCCCACTTGTCGCTGTCAAAACCCATGACGATCACATCGCCGCCCTTGCCGTGGGTGATGCCGGCGGCATCCAGAGCGGCCACGGCGCCCCGGGCCATACCGTTGTTCTCAGCGTAAATCACATTAAAGGGCTTGCCGGAGTCGATGACAGACTGGGTGATGGTGCGGGCGGTGGCCTCGTCCCAGTCGGCGGTCTGCTGGGTCACATAGTTCCAGCTGGCCTCGGCGGCGACCTTCTCGTCCAGAGCGCCGGTGCGGCCCAGCTGGGCGTCAGAACCCATGTGGCCCTGAATGTGGATGATATTGTACTCATCCAGGCCCTGGGCGGCCAGCCAGTCCACAGCGGTCTTACCCTCAGCAGGCATGTCGGAGACAACGGCGGCTACGTACATGCTCTCATCAGCCTCCAGCATGCGGTCAAAGAGGATAATCTGGGTACCAGCGGCCTGAGCGTCCTGGAGAACGGTATCCCAGCCGGTGGTGGAGGCGGGGGACAGCAGCAGGAAGTCCACCTCGTCCTGGATCATCTGCTGGGCGGTGGCGATCTGCTGGGCAGCGTCGTTGTTGTTGTAGAAGGTGGCCTTGTAGCCGTTGTCCTCAGTGAACGTGGCGCGCATGGCCGCGTCGTTGGCGGTGCGGTAGCCGGACTCGTTGGGGTCGTTGTTGATGACACCCACAGTAATCAGCTCGCTGCCGGTATCGCCGGCGGGCTGGGCATCGGGAGCGGGGGTCTGGCCGCCGCTGTCGGCCGGAGCGGAGTTCTTGCCGCCGCAGGCGGCCAAGGCCAGCACCATGCAGAGGGTCAGCACAAGACACAGAACTTTTTTCATCATTTCTTCCTCACTTTCTGATTTTACGGACGCTCTCTTCCAGAACAGCGGCAATGTCCGCCGTCCGGCGTTCCATGGCTGCATTAAAAACGATTTGCTCCTCAAAGTCAATACATTTTTGTCATTTTATCCATTTTTGTATGTATAAATAATACAAATTTTGTTTATAATAACTTATTTCGGTACAAATTTACCGGTATTTTTAGAATGACTTTTTGATTTTATTTGTTTTTCTACGATTTGTATTTTATTTTTGTTTGTTTTTCTCCTGTCCGAGTACAAAAATGCAGGCGTCCCCAGTCCGGCAGGTTGCCCAATCTACGGTGTTTCATTGGTTTCCTTTTGAAAAAAGGTTAAAAATTTCGTCTGCCGGTCCCGTACAATTCTATCTGCGGCAGACGAAATTTACATTTTTCTCTGGAAAAATTGCCAAAATACAAAAAACTCTCAACCAATATTTTGGACAAATTATCTCAGACTATTGATATAATACCCTCATTAAACCGCCATGGCCGAAGAGAGGGGATACCGGTATGCCGATGAAATATCAGCTCCTGGCGGAGCGCCTGCGGGAGGAACTGCTTCGGAACAGCGGTCAGAAGGGCTATAAGCTGCCCACGGAACTGGAGCTGACGCGGCAATACCAGCTGAGCCGCCAGACCGTCCGCCACGCCCTCCGGCTTCTGGAAGAGGAGGGGCTGATCCAGCGCCGGCAAGGCAGCGGCTCCTACACTACCGGCCTCCTGCCCGGCACCGCACCCCGGCAGATCGCGGTGGTCACCTCCTTCCTGGACGACTACATCTTCCCCAATATCCTCCACGATGCCTCTGAGGTCTTTGCCCGCCAGGGATATTCCACCGCGGTCTACGCCACGGAGAACCGTGTGAGCACGGAGCGGGAAATCCTCCTGCGGCTGCTGGAGGAACCGGTGAGCGGCCTTTTGGTGGAGGGTTCCAAGACCGCCCTGCCCACACCCAACGAGGACCTCTACCAGCGGCTGCGCCAGGCAGGCACACCCATGGTCTTTCTCCACGGCGCATACGGAGAACTGACCGGTGTTCCCTGTGTGGCGGACGATAACTACGGCGGCGGCTACCGTCTGGCCCGCCACCTCACAGACCAGGGCCACAGGGAGATCGCCGGTATCTTTAAGAGCGACGATGTCCAGGGTCCCCAGCGTTATCACGGCGCCGTCTCCGCCATCCGGGATGTGGGCATCCCCATCCGAGACGGCCGCTTTGCCTGGTATGACACCGAGGACCGCCGCCACCTGCTGGAGGAAAAGGATGACCGCTTGCTGGCGTCCTTTCTGCAAAAACGGCTGGAGGGGGCCTCAGCCGTAATCTGCTACAATGATGAGATCGCATTCCACCTGATCCGGGTGCTGCTGGCGGCGGGCCGCCGGGTGCCGGAGGAGGTCTCAGTAGTCAGCTTTGACAACAGCTATCTCAGCCAGATCGCCCCCGTGCCGATCACCTCCCTCAGCCACCGCAGCCGTATGGGCCAGGTGGCCGCAGAGCAGATGACGAACCTGCTGCGGGGTGAGTCCGCCCATTCCAAAAACCTGGAGTGGGAACTGATTGTCCGCGGCAGCGGCTAAGGACAGCTGAATTTCAAAAGAGGGATAAAGGGACCGGGGCGAAAAACTGCCCCGGTCCCTCTTTCTCAGTATGTCCGGCCCGCAATAAACGCCTCCGTCAGTTGGTCCGGCGTGAACGTCCGCTCCTCTGCGTACCGGTGCCGTTCCGGAGTCTGTCCCGCCTCCAAGGCCTGGATGGTCTCCTCCACCAGCGGACCCAGCAGCGGATTGCACTCCACAGCCAGGGAGATCCGACCCTTCATGCACTCCGTCAGCGCATTGCGGGTGGCGTCAAAGGTGATGACATCCACGCCACCGCTGCCACAGATATATCCCCCCTCCTCCAAGGCCTGGATGGCGCCGAAGGCCTCGTTGTCATTTTCGCAGTAGACCACATCGATCTCGTACCCGGCCGGCAGGCGCTCGAGGTACTCAGTCATAACCTCATAGGCCTTAGCCTGGGTAAAGTCCCCGTCCAGTTGAGCCAGCAGCTCCCAGCTCTCATGGGCCTCCGCGGCCTCCACCAGAGCTGCCGTCCGCCCCAGCTGCGCAGTGGAACCCAGGGTCCCTTGGATGTGGACGATACGCACCGGCGTACCCCTGTCCGGATAGGTCCCCGCGATCCAGTCCACGGCGGCCTCCCCCTCTCTCCAAAAGTCTGAGCCGATATGGGCCACGTAGAGACTCTCGTCCTCCACATCCACCATGCGGTCCACCAGGATCACAGGGATCCCCGCCTCCCGGGCCTCCTGGAGCACGGAGTCCCAGCCGGTCTCACTGATGGGCATCAGAACGATATAGTCCACCTGCTGCTGAATAAAGCGGCGGATGGCGGTGATCTGGTTCTCCTGTTTCTGCCGGGCGTCCTCAAACAGGAGACGGTATCCGTTCTCCTCCGTGAACACCGCCTTCATGGACTCAGAGTTGGCAACCCGCCAGTCGGACTCCGCCCCCACCTGGCTCATACCCACAACCACCAGCTCTTCCCCGGCAGGATCTCCGGGAAGATCCTGCCCGGCTCCGCAAGCGGAGCCGAACGCCATGACCGCCAGCGCTGTCACGGCCAAAAGTGTCTTTTTCACATCTCCGCCCCCTCTTCCCCGCCGCAGGGAATGCGCACCGTCACGGTGGTCCCCACGCCTTGGCGGCTGGACAGCGTCAGTCCATAGGGCGGACCGAACAGCAGCCGCAGCCGCTCATGGACCGTCACCAGGCCAAAACCCACCCGCTCTCCGGTCTCCAACGCCCGGCTCAACTCCGCCAGCCGCGCCGGTGCCATGCCCGCGCCGTCATCAGTGATCTGGATGAGAATATCCGTCCCCTCCACCCGGCTGGTGACATAGATGCAGCCCTTGCCCCGCTTGAGCTTGATGCCGTGGTACAGGGCATTTTCCACCAGGGGCTGCAGCGTCAGCTTGGGAAGCCTGGCCCTCTGCAGGCCGGGATCGATGCAGATGGCGTACTCCATAATATCCTTGTAGCGGGCCTGCTGGATCTGGAGGTAGCTGCGGACATGCCGCTCCTCCTCCCCCAGGGTGATGACATCCTCGCCGCGGCTCAGGGAATGACGGAAGAAATCCGAGAGATTGGAGACCATCTCCACCGCCGCCTGATGCCGGTCCGCCTCGATGAGCCAGATAATGGTGTCCATGGTGTTGTAGAGAAAGTGAGGGTTGATCTGAGCCTGGAGCAGCGCCAGCTCCGTTCTGCGGAGGCTGGCCTGCTTCTGAGTGATCTCCTGAATCTGGGCGTTGATCCGGGAGATCATCTGCTCCATGCCCTCACTGAGGGTGCGGATCTCATAGGTCTCCGACCGGACCGGCTCCCGGACCGTCAGGTCCCCGCCGATCACGTCCTCCGCCCGGCGGCTGAGATCCACCACCGGCTGCGTGACCGACCCGGCCAGACGGACGCTGTAGCGGGCCAGCAGAAGGACCAGGGCGGCCGTCAGCGCCAGCACCAGGCAGATCTCCGCCGCGATCTGCCTGGAGATCTGCTGCTGGAGTAAATTCAGCTGGACAGACTCGCAGTAGAGATAGTTGTACATGTACTCCTGAATCATGGCGGTGAGCACATAGACGTTGTTCTCCAGCTGCATCTGCCGCCCGTCGTAGCTCTGGGTCTGCTCGATTTGATAGATCTTCTCCTCCAGGTTCTCGCACAGGTCTAGCACACTGGTGACGGCCCGCAGGCTGTCTTTCTGGCTGGTGCTGCTCAGCAGGTCCCGGGCCAAGTTCTGGGCCGCCTTCACCTCCTCAATGGGCAGCCCCTCGGAGTACTGGCTCTCGATAACGTAGTAGTACATCTTCAGGTCGATGTTCTCCTTAAAGTCCTGGTTGAACTCCGAAGCGGTGGTCACATTGTACAAAAGGCCTTTGTACTGGCTGTTGTGGGCCAGCACCAGCACCAGCATCACCGCCAAAACCGCCGCCAGGAACACGCAGAAGATCACCACCAGGCGGTGCATCCGGCTCTGAATGGAATCCCGGCGGCTCATGGGCGCCTCCCTCCCCCGCGGTAGTCCCGAGGCGTGCAGCCCTGGGTCTTCTTGAAGAGAAAGCTGAAATAGTGGGGGTCCTTATACCCCACCGCTGCGGCCACCTCTCCGGAGCGCTTGTCCGTAGTCCGCAGCAGATTTTTTGCCAGATCCATCCGCTTACCGGTGACGTACTCCGTAAAGGTAGCTCCCATCTCCTGGCTGAACACTGCGGAGAGGTAGTTGGCGGAGATGTTCACCTCCCGGGCCACCTGGTTCAAAGAGAGGGTCTCATCGGTAAAGCGGCGGTCGATATAGGCCACGGCCTGCTTGAGAAGGCTTCGGAACTGGCTGTTGGCCGCCCGGTCTCTCAGCTCCACGATCCGCAGCAAAATGGCAGAGAGGTAGTCCCTCAGATCCGCGGCCGTCACGTTCCGCCCCACCAGTCCCAGACAGGTCAAGGGTGCGAAGGCCTCCTGCTGGGACACTCCCAGGGACGCGGCAAACCGGGCCGCCGTAAAACGGACGGAGAGCATGAGATACTGGCAGAAGGGCTTGGAGTCCAGGGCCTCCTCCACACTGTGGAGATACTCGTCGGCAAAGCTCGGGATCTCCT
The DNA here is from genome assembly GCA_910588005.1 of uncultured Oscillibacter sp. Taxonomy (GTDB): domain Bacteria; phylum Bacillota; class Clostridia; order Oscillospirales; family Oscillospiraceae; genus Oscillibacter. The sequence goes on along the minus strand of CAJUQM010000006.1, from coordinate 69,560 downwards.
GGGCGCTGGCGCTCTGCATCACACCGGTGAGGATCGCCGGGTCCACTTTCCCCGCATCCAGCTGGTCCAACTGGCAATCACCGCCGGTGCCGGTGAGAAAGCTGACGGTGTCCGCCGTCAGCACATGCTGCTGAGGCAGAATGTGCCGGTAGGCCCACAGGCGGGAGACCTCCTCAAAACAGGCAGGCAGGGTGCTGAGCCGCTGGGTGAGCCGCCCCACGGCCACATACCAGCTCTGATCCGGAGCGTAGGCCTCGTACCGGCTGCGGACGGTGTCCACACAGCGCCGGGACAACTCCTCCATCCGGTCGGTGTCCCCCTTTAAAAGCACCGCATAGGTGGTTAGGTTCCACCGCAGAAGGACATACTCCGGATACTTGAGAAAATGCTCCAGCAGAGCGTCCCGCAGCCTGGCCCCCGGCTCCGAGTAGCCTTCCGCCGAGGCGGAACTCTCCGGCAGTACAGAGAACAGGGCGATGGTGTAGCACTGGGCCCGGAGATCGATGTCCAGCTTGGCCGCCGTCTCGTAGATCTGCTGCACCGACAGCTGTCCGGCCACCATCCGCTCAAAAAACACCCGGCGGGTGTACTGCTCATACTCCTCCGCCTCCTGGTGAAACTGGGCCAGATAGCTCCGGTTGGCCCGCTCCCCCTCGATCTTCTCCTTGATCTCCTCCAGCACGCCCAAAAGGGCGTTTTTTGTAATGGGCTTTAAGAGGTACCGCTCCACGCCGATGCTGATAGCCTGCTGGGCATATTCAAAATCATCGTAGCCGGAGATGATAACGATCTTCATCTCCGGAAACTCCCGGCTGACCAGCTCACTGAGGGCCAGCCCATCCATAAAGGGCATCCGGATATCGGTGATCAGTACATCCGGCTTCACCTGGCGGATCAGGGGCAGGGCCATCTCCCCGTCCCCGGCCTCCCCGGCGAACGTGTAGCCGCACTGGACCCATGGAACCGTGTCCCGCAAGGTCTCCCGGATAATGCTCTCGTCCTCTACCAGAAATACGCGCAGCAAGGTGATCTCCTCCTCTCCTCCTCCACATCGCCGCCTTCCGCGGTCCCCCTGTCTGGATCTTTTTTCAGGATACCATAGATCACTGTAAAATTCTACAAAAGTTTTTGCGGAATCTATCATGTCCGCATGCGCCGGAACGCAGGCTGAGAAAAACCAGGAAACTGTCTTTGCCGGGGAGTTCCAGGCCCGGAACAGGCGGGCTTATTTCGCCTCCAAGGCCTAGGAAAGGGGCTTGGAGCAGATTGCCGCTCTCTAAAAGCTGCCCACAGTGAAAAGGGCACGCCAAGATGTGGCGGCAGAATCCGGGCAGTGCCGTCTCCGCCGCCGAGACTCCCTGGCGCCGCCCCGGAGACCTGCCTGTCCGCCCCATCCCCAGGCTTATTCCACCAGGGTTCACGCGGCTTGCCGGCCGCATAGGCGGCAGCGGCATAGAGGGATTCTCCATGCCGCTGCCGCCTATCCTGTGAATTCTGACTTTTTTTGCTTTGAGCACACCCGCCTAAAAGCACAGCGGCACGCCCTTTTCCGTGTATGCTTCCAGCAGGTCCTTCACCGCCTGAAAACTCTCCGGCGTATTGCAGTTCCGCAGGTACTCCACCGGTCCCAAATAGTCGAAGAACTCCCACCTGCCGGCCGTCTGTAAACTCCGCACCGGGGCGCCGCCCTTTTCAATCAGCGGATAAATTTTTGCAGAGAGACCGCTCGCATATACGCCAATTAACGGCTCCGTCTTTTCTCCGCAGCGCAGTGCCGTCACACCGCCCCCGTAACTCCGGCAAAGCTGGGCAAGCGCATTCACCGGCACCAGCGGCACATCCACGCTCAGGACCACACATTGCGGATTTTCCGCCTCTTTTAGGCAGGCGTGCAGTCCCCCCAAGGGTCCCCGCCGCGGGAAAATGTCCGGCACTGTCCGGATCCCCGGCTGTGAGAGGTGCTGTCCCCCTGAGATCAGTATATCCGTGATCCCCAGGCTCCGCAGCTTCCCCACCTGCCATTGGAGCAGCGTCTTGTCCCCCAGCATCAGCCCGTCCTTATTGCGCCCCATTCTGCGGGACATTCCCCCGGCCAAAACAATCCCGCTGAAAGCACAGGCCTTCCCTCCCCCTCGCCGGAGGGCCAGTGCCTCTGCGGCGGCACCTATGGCACGATCCGTAACCTCCAGCTCCGCTGCCAGCAGGGCCGCAGCCATCCGCTTGACAGGAGTCCCTTCCGGCTTATAGGAGAGGAGCGCGGCGATGATAGCAGCGCCGCATTCTGTCAAAGGCGCAGTGTGAAAGCTCTCCAGATCCAGTGCCAGAATCTGACCGCCGTCCCACAGGAAGTTGCGCAGATTTCCGTCCAGGGGCAGCCGGCCGCAGAGGGCGCCGCAGCGCCGCAGCCAGGCGCCCAAAGACTTCCATGGAAGGGGTGAAAATTCGGAGCGCTCCTGTTCCTCCAGCACTTCCAGCAGCGTCGGCGCGGGACAGAGGGACAGCGTCAGGCAGCCCGGCCTGCTCTCCAGCACCTCCGGCAGGGGCAGCAGGTCTTTTAGAAGCGTGTAGAGGGCATCCTCTCTCCGCCAGTCCTCCAAAGACAAAAAGTGCTTTTCCACAGCGCCCCTGCCCTGCCGGAGAACCGGATACACCTGGTTCCTGCGGCTAAAAAAGGGAATCATTCCACTGTTACCCGCACCACATTAGACACGTTTCGCTTACTGTTGGCATCTCCAAACACCACCAGCTGCACGCCGTCTTCCTCCTGCGCAATGAGATAGACCTTGTCAGGCGCGGCCAGTTCCTCCGCTGTCACCACGGCGCTGTACTCATCATCCGCCGTCACAGTCACCTGGCGGTCTGCCTGCATCTCCACCCGCTCCAAAAGGGCAGCGAGCGGAAAGCCCCGGCCGTCAATGCTGCGGGTCTCCCCCTTGCCGTTAACCACAGTCCCCCGGACCGGCTCCAGCGCCATGTCCGAAATAGCAAGCTCCGTTGATCTCCCGTCTTTTTCAATGTACAAAGCGCCCTCCGCCGGTGAAATTCTCCCGGTGAGGTGGATCGCGGCCGCTACCACTGTCACAAGCACCAGGACGGCTCCCGCCAGCAAACCAACTCTGTTCTTTTTCATACTGCCCTCTCCTTCCATTTTGTGCCACAGCCGCCGGTATTGCCAAAGACAGGGGTCAGCTTTTGAACAATCCTCGCCCCCAGGCAGCCGCACAGGGTCCCTGTCGTAGCGGAGACACAGAGATACAGCAGAAGCGCTGCCCCGCCGAGGCGGAAGACAATCACATTCGCCGTCAGGGACGCGCAGACCGCGGCGGCGGCATTCATGCACACCATGCGCTCTTTCATAGGGAGGGGCGTGTGCTTCAGCGCCAGCATCAAAAAGTCGATCATCACACCCGGCATGATATAGCCGATGGCGGAGAGCGCCCCCATACTGCCCACCATACCCAGGCTCAAAGCAATCACGCTCTGTACTGCGCCCATAACCGCGGCGCAGCCCCTTTTTCGAATCACCACGGCCGCAATGACCAGAAACATGAGGGAGAAGCTGGTACCCACACCGCCGGGAATATGCAGGGCGTCTGTCACAAGGTTCGCGGCGGGACTGATCAGCCGTTTGGAGAAGAGTCCCAAGTCACAGCACAGGGCCAAAAAAATTAATGTACGCAGATCATATCGTTTCATAATGAACCTCTTTTCTCAATGGAAGGCACAGCCGTTTCCCGCCGCACCCCGGTGGAACCTGTCCACGGCCGGACGCCATATCCCCGCAGAGGACTTAGGCGCGCCTGGCTCGAAATTCTCAGAGACCAATCAATGTCAGCCGGTCCTCCCCTACGTCAGCTGCAGCATCTGTCCCATCCCTCTCTCCAGCGCCCGCCGGTAGACAATATCGGCACAGCAGACGTCATGGGCGCCCATCCCCATGTGGGTGGAGACAATAATTTCCTCCTCCCGCTCCCGGCCCGGGACTTTTCCGGTGAGCAGCTCCGTCATATCACCGAACACGTCGTCCATCGTCAGGGTCAGTCCCGGATTCAGACGGGGGCTGTTTAATATATCGGTATCCGGCACCTTATAGCCCAGATACCACTTGTCGGCGGACTTTCCCAGCCGGGGGTCCAGATCCCGGAAGCCCTCAATGCCGATCACCGTGGTCCCCGGCCGGATCTGCTCCGCTGCCAGCAGGGGACTCTGAGCACCGGAGGCCATCAGAATCAGTCTGCTTCCGCAGACCGCCTCCTCCGGCGTGTCACAGACCACCACCTCTATCCGGTCAGAGAGGCGCTTTTGGATCTCCTCCATGGGCTGACGGCTGCGGTTGAACAGCCGCAGCTGCCGCAGGGAGGGAAAGCCCTCCAGGAACCCCCAGATTCCAGCCTTGGCCTGGGCGCCGCAGCCAAAGACCGAAAGCACCTGGGGGTTTGGATTTGCCAGATGTTTTGCCTGTACAACGCCATGGCCTCCGGCGGTGCGCATAGTGGTGATATTGGTGGTCCCCACCAGGGCGATGGGAGACCCTGTGCGCACATCGCTGATGATTACCAGGTTGCCGTGGCTGAAAGGGTATCCAGGCAGGGGATCAGAATACGTGTCGATCCACTTGACACCGGAGACACCCTTGTGGTGCAGGATAGCGGGCATGGAGTGGAAATTATTCCTCCGCTGCTTATCGGCGTACATCATGACCATTTTTCCCACCGTCACCTCTCCTGTGCCGGTATGGTAAAAGATGTCCTCCGCCGCGGCAATCGCGTCTGCCGGCGTCAGAAGGCGCAGGACATCCTCCTCGTTCAAAAACAGCAGCTTTTCAGGAATATACATCTGTAAACCCTCTCCTCCCAATGTTTAGGCCTTGTTTGATAGATGGCAAAATGCACAGCGGCAAGAGATTTTTTCGCTGGGCGGGGCAAACATTTGCCGGAATACTTCGTGTATTTCAAAAATTTTTGACGCGGCACAGTGGAATAAGATCCGCTGTTTGGCCTTTTGTCATTTTTCAAACAGGGCCTAATATTCGCCCTTTGAAACAAAAAAGCGTGTTTTGCCAACACAAAACACGCCTAAGTATGGGCAGGAACCCTCCTGTCCCATGGCGCGCTTTCTCTTCAAATACGGAAAGTCGTCCCGTTTCCAGAACGGCTCGGCTGTACGGGGCCGTACAGCGGCGGCGGAACCGTGGCATTTGCGGAAGGCTCCGCTGCTTGAAAGCAGCACTTCAATTTATTATCCACAGCATAGCGCAAAACTCCCTCCATGAGAAGGCGCTTTTCTCGTTGCGGGGTACCGAAAAAAGCGCTTGCCTCAGCAGAGTTTATCTTGTTTTGATTCCCCCCTTCTTTGAGACATTGGAGAGCCGCCCGGATCGGTTGGATCCGGACGGCTCTCCAATGCGAACGAAAAGACGCGTCATTTTTTCCGCAGGCCCAACTGGTCAATCAGCGCGCCGCATGCCTTGGTGCTGCCGCTGGCCCTGTACTCCTCCTCGGTAACACAGGTCAGTGCGCCGAAGGAGCAGGCCCGGACACAGGCGGGCTGCAGGCCGTTTTTGACCCGGATATTACAGCCGTCGCACTTGACCATCCTGCCGTCGGACTTGCGGTAGCGGGGCGCGCCGAAGGGGCAGGCCATGGCGCAGCTCTTGCAGCCGATGCAGTTGGTGTTGTCATAGACGGTGAAGCCAGTCTCCGGGTCCTTGCTGAGGCAGCCCACAGGGCAGGCCGCAATGCAGGGGGCGTCCGCGCAATGCATGCAGGCGGCAGAGATGTAGGCACAGTAGACGCTGCCGTCTTCAAGCGCCACCTCGTTATCAAAGGTCTGGCGGAAGCACTGGTCCCCCGCCGCCAGATCCGGATCATTCTGATCCAGACAGCCCATCATGCAGGCGGAGCAGGCTGCGCACTTGTCCTGGTCAAATACAAAAACATGTCTCATGGTCTTACGCCTCCTGAATCTTGCTGATATTGCAGCGCATTCCCTTGAAGCCGGGGAACCCGGAGTAGGGGTCCAGATGGTTCCGTCCAATCAGCTCATTGACATTGGCCTCGGTATAGCCGTGGAGTGCCATTAAGACGCCCTCCTTGGCCTTGCTGGTAACTTTCACCACCATCTGAATCTCACCATAAGGACTGGTAAGCGCCGCCCTGTCGCCGTTTTTCAGCCCCAGGCGGGCCGCGTCGGCGGTGTGGACCTCCACGGTGGGATTGGGCCGGAGGCTGCGGAGCCACGGCGTCTCATGGGTGCGGGAGTGAACGGCGTGGGCCAGACGTGCTCCGGTGCAAAGATAGAAGGGATACTTCGCTTTGGTCTCAGGGTCGTTTTGGTCTGCCAGGGGATCACTGTAGCTGGGCAGGGGATCCAGGCCGTATTGGGGGTCGATGGACGCAATGGCTGTGGCATAGAACTCAAACTTCCCGGTGGAGGTCTTAAAGCCGTTCTCCAAAACCTTTCCGGCCTGGGCAGGCCACTTGGCAATAGGAACCTTCACAGGCAGATCGCTGGCCTTCAGGTCGGCCACCGTCAAACCGCAGCCGTCAATGATCCAGTCCATGCAGGCCTCGTAGCCCTGCTTGAGCAATTCGTCGTCCAAGTCCATCTCCCGGGCCAGATCGCACATAATGTCCACATCGGAGCGGGACTCGTACAGCGGCGGGATCACCGGCTTAGTGAAGGTCAGATATCCCCCCTGGTATGCCTTCAGCTCACCGCGCTCCACAGAGGAACAGGCGGGCAGCACGATATCGGCGTACTTGCAGGTAAGGGTCATGAAAAGGTCGGTGTTGACAAAGAAGTCCAGGTGTTCTGCCATGGCCGCCAGCAGCTTGTCGGTCTCCGGCAGCATCTTGGCGTTCATCCCCAGGCCAAAGACGGCCTTGACGGGATAGGGCGTGCCCTCCTCCAGCTGGCGCAGCAGATCCACCGCTTGGAACTCATCATACTGCTCGTTCCACAGGGGGAAGCGCTCCGCACCGATGCGCTCCTGTCCGCCGGGATAGCGGTCCGAACGGAACTCGTGCTCCCGGACCTTGAAACCGGCGGGCTTATGCAGGTAGGTGGGCGGATTGGGAATATTTCCGCCCGCGCGGTCGAAGTTGCCGGTAAGGGCGGAAAGGCACAAAATGGCCCGGTGGGTATTAAAACCGTTAATATGGTGCACCAAGGCAGAGGCGGAGTAATTGGTGCAGGCAGGGCCGTTGGTGGCGTAGAGCTTTGTGGCGGCCAGAATATCCTCTGCCCGCAGCCCGGTAATCTCCGCCACCTTCTCCAGGGGATACTGATCCGCCAGCGCCCTGTACCGGTCAAAACCGTAGGTGTACTTCTCCACATACTCCATGTCGGCCCAGCCGTTGTCAATGATGAGCTTGGCCATCCCCAGGGCCATGGCTCCGTCGGTGCCGGGGTTGATTTTCAGAAAGATATCTGCCAGATTCTTGGAGGCCGGGGTGTCCCGAATGTCAATAATAATGACCTTGCCGCCCCGCTCCTTCAACTTCTGCACGCCGGCGACGGAGAGATGGGCGGAGTAGTAGCCGTCAAAATTCCAGCCCAGGAAGGTATGCGCGCGGCCCATGTCAGGCCCTGCGCCGCAGCCGGCGGTCACCTTGTCACCCAAGTACTTGGCGGTCATGCAGGTACTGTCATCCGTGCCGAAGTTCACGCTGCCAAACACATGGGCCAAACGGTGGAGAATGGGCCGGTACCACTTGCAGTAGCCGCTGAAAAACGCCACAGAATGAGCGGAGTACTGCTCTTTGACACGGAGGAGGTTCTCGGCGATGATCCGATAGGCCTCATCCCAGCTGATGGGTTCAAACTTGCCCTCGCCCCGTTTCCCCACACGGCGCAAAGGCGTTTTAATCCGGTCCTCCCGGTATACATAGTTCCGCAGGGAGGAACCCTTGGTGCAGAGTTTGCCATGGTTATAAGGGTGCTCCAGCGTGCCCTCTACCCGGATGATCTCCCCGTCTTTTACATAGCAGTCCACGCCGCAGTGGTGGCCGGGGCTGCAGATGGCACACAGCGAGCGCCTCACTTCAATTCCGGTATCCGCACCGGGGATCTTGGCCTGGATCTTCTTCTCTAGCTCAGTCAAGAGATTTCCCTCCCAAAAAGTTGATAAAGCCATCCGGGAATCCCTTCCCCTGCAGGAAGCAGACGGTCCGGACGTCCAGTTCCGCCTTCGGATTTTCAATGGCCTTAATAAATGCATTTTTCACAATGCCGTTGCTGTCGGCGGAGCCGGTCATATTGATGCATTTGATGGCCTTGCCGCTGCGGACCGCCCGGATATAGTACCGCGCGTCCTCATATTCGTAGACCTCGTCCTCCGGTCCGCAGGCGGCGGCATCGCCGATGCTGATAAAGTCATAGTCCAGATAGTGCGCCAAGTTCACCAGTACATTGGCGTCAAACTCCTCCGAACTGCCGGCCATGTTGGCGCCGGCCACGGCGCCTTGCCTATTGGCGTTAAACCAAACGCCGATATTGCGGTGGACGCCGCTCTGAATATCCAGCGCCTCACAGCAGTCGCCGGCGGCGTAGATGCCCTCATAATTGGTCCGCATACGGCGGTCCACCAGGACCCCCCGATTCATGGCGATTCCGCTGTCTCTCAGGAACCCGGTGTTCATCCTCACACCGATACACACGGCCACCGTGCCGGCGGTAAACCGCCCGCCGCCCCGCATCACAGCGGTGAGCCGGCCGTCCGTCTCCCGCTCGATGTGGTCCAGCATCTGCCCGCAGGCCACCTGGACGCCCTTGGACTCCAAGTCCTTCTGAACCCGGAGAGCAGTTTCCTGAAACGCGGCCGCATAAAACATCCACTCCGCCCCGTCCACCAGGGTGCAGGGGATCTCCCGCTCCACCAGATCCTCTATGATCTTGATGCCCACCCAGGAGGCGCCGATCACCAGGCCGCTTTTGATCTCGCCGCTGTCCAGCCTTCTTTTCAATTCCACGGCGTCCTGCGCCGTACGCATTTTAAAAACACCCGGCAGTTCCAATCCCGGAATGGGGGGCATCACGGCGGAAGCTCCGGTACTGATAAGGATTTCATCATACAAAGCCTCGCCGCCGTCGAATTGAACTTTTTTCTTCTCCGGAACCAATCCGGTGACCGGACGGTTGGTGTAGACATGCAGGTTCAGCTCTTTTTGGATGGTCTTCAAATCTCCGAAGGGAAACAGGGCCTCATAGGGGATGGCGCCCTTGACATAGTAGGTGGTCAGCATGGGATTGTAGGGGCCGGTGTCCGTGTCTGAATACACATCAATGACCGCCTCCGCATCCCGCCTCCGCACCTCTCTGGCAGCGTTGTAGCCCGCGCCGCCAAAGCCGATGATTGCGATCTTTTTCATAGTTCCTCCCATGTTGTCCGGCCGGACCCGCCGTGCCTGCGCGCGGCGGGTCCGGCCGGCGGTATGCGGTCAGCCCAGCAGCCCGGCCAAGGCTGAGATGTCTTCCACAGATTCGATATTGCAGAGCACCTCCAGGGCCTTCTCCAGCTCCTTATCCCCCAGGGCGGGAGCAGCCTGAACCCGGAAGCGGTTGGAAAACTCCTCACGGCTCATCATGTTTTTGGGATGGCCGGGGTGGCAGTCCATCTTCCCCTCATAGCGGGTTCCGTCCTTCAGTGTGACGGTGACGGTCTTCATGGGGTATCCCCGCTCTTCCCGGAACATCTTAAAGCTGGACATGGGAGACTCCTCAGGAGAATCCCCGAACTTTACCCGCTTGGCCAGGGCAATGGTCTTGGGGTCCTTCATCTTTTCCGCAGTGTACCAATGCGCACCGGGGTTGGGATCCCGAAGCCAGGATGCGATGACAAAGGGAATGGAGAACTGCGCGTGGGTCACGGAGGTAAAGCCCTCGTCCGGCGCCCACATCCGGCCCTTCACCGGAGGATCCACCACAATCTCCTCAATGTCACCGGCGCCGAAGCCATGCCTCTCCGACATGTCTTTGATGAGTTCCACCGGGGTCTGAACCCACATATTGGCAGGCCAATGCTTCAGCAGCGTCTCCATGATGAGATACCGCTTGCCCAGATCCCTGGTCAGCCAAGTGAGATCCGCCTCACCCGAGCGGATGGTGGTCTCGCCGGAGCCGTTGCTGCCGTCGTCTCCGCAGATGACGCCGGTGTAGCAGCGGGGTTCATCCAGGGCGTCCCGCTGGTTGTGAATGCCCTTTTCCACCGCTTTGGCGATAACAAAGCCGTCCCGGGCGCGATAGCCGTGCTCGTAGTGGTAGAAATCAGACATGGTGGTGGCGTGGTAGGCTACGGGCAGGGTGCTGCACTCGCAGCCCATGCCGATGGCCTGGTTGATCTTCCGGGCATCAAAGCCGTAGAGTTTGGCAACCGGCAGGATACAGCCGAAAATCTGCCAGCTGGTAAGCCCCCAGCCCTTCTTTTTCCACCGCTCGTCAGAGGGCTGCACCGCCATGGCAATGCGCTGGTAGACCTCGTAACCCGTCACGATAGCGGTAATCAGGTCCTTCCCGCTCTTGTGCCGCTCCTCGGCCGCCAGCCACGCACACGGGATAATGCCCGCAGAGGGGTGGCCGGTCCAGGAGCAGTCCTCCCAGTCCAGGGCGTCCGTGGCAGTGCCCAGAACCAGAGCCGCGTTGACGGCGGCCAGCTTCTCCCCGGCTCCCCACACCGTGGTGTCTCCGCCGGAGCCGCCGTTGGCCTCACGGGCCATTTTCATGATCCTGTCGTAGATGGAAGTCCCCTTGGCCGCCAGGGCCGCGCCCACGGTCTGGAGCATGATCATCTTTGCCCGTTCTACCACCTCGGGGGGAAGGTCCTCATACTTGAGACCCTCGGCGTATTCACTCAGCTCCTGGGTGTATGTAGTGGGCGTGAGAAAGTTATTATCTTTATACAGACGATTGTACCGCATACTTGTACCTCCTGCTTCGTTGAATTAAAAGTGGGCCGGGTCAATAGAGGAACGTGGGCAGCACGGAGGCGTCCTCGTATTCCTCCAGATGGCAGATGCAGTCCAGCGCGCCCTCAATCTTCTCTGGGGCCAGGATCTTCCGGGTCTCCAGGCGGAAGCGGTCCTTAAACTCGTCCCGGGTCAGCATATAGCTGGGGTGGCCGGGGTGGGTGAAGGCGCTCTCCACGTACTCCGTGCCGTCCTTCATGCGGACGGTCATAAACTTCTCCGGGTGTTTACCGTCGATCAGGTCCTTGATGAACTTCATACCGGACATCTTTACAAAGCCATCGGCCTTCACCTTGTTCATCAGCGCCACGATCTTCGGATCCTTCATGGTCTCCGGCTGGTACCAGACCGCACCGGGTTCCGGGTGGTACATGGCGCAGGCCGCAGCGTAGGGAATGGAGAACTGGGCCTGGGTCACAGACTCATACCCGGTCTCAGAGTACCAGTGGCGGAAGGCCACGGAGGGACGGATGACGATCTCCTCAATATCGTCTGGGTTGTACCTGTTCTTGGTCACAAGGCGTGCGGCCAGCTCTGCGTAGGTCTGGACAAAGACGTTGGCGGGCCAATGCTTCACCAGCAGCATATCCATCATCATCCAGTGTTCGCCCAGTTCCTTGGTCAGCCACTCCGGCTCCTGATAGCCGCAGTGGAGCAGGTAGGCGGTGGGGTCGTCAAAGGCATCCTCCATGTTCTCGATGCCGTTGAGCGCGGTTTTGACCATCGTGACCGTACTCTCCGCCCGGTAGCCGTAGAGATAGTTCAAAGAGTCGGACATGGTGATCTCATGGACGTTGGCGGGAATAATGGCGCAGGCTGTGCCGATGCCAAAGGCCTGGTTCATCTTCTCCTCCGGGAGGTCCAGCAGCTTCATCAGCACAGTCAGGTTGCCGAAGATATTGTAGCTGACAATGCTGCTCCGTCCGGACAGAGCCACCCGCTGGTAAATCTCGTAGCCCGCTACAACAGCGGTGAGCAGGTCCTTGCCGCTCTTGTGGAGCACCTCTGCGGCAATGACCGCCGTGGGGATCACGCCGGCGGAGGGGTGCCCGGTAACGGAGCAGTCCTCCCAGTCCAGGGTGTCGCCCATGGTGCCGGCGGTCAGGGCGGCGGCCTCCCAGCTGACCTTTTTCCCGTCGGCCCACAGCGTGGCGGTACCCTCGCCGCCCGGGGACATCTCCTTGGAAATCTCAATCACGTCTTTGATTTGCTGGAGTTCAGCGCTGCAAAGGCTCACACCGATGGTCTGCATGACCATCATCTTGGCCCGCTCGATAACCGCGGGGGGGATATCCTCATACTTCAATGTCTTGATAAAGCGGCAGATCTGCTGGGTATAGTCCGTGGCCAACGGTCCGTGTTGATTAAAACCCATACTTGGTTCCTCCTTACAGATTCTTTTCGGAAAATCCGGTGTGCTCCGGTCAAATGGTGAACAGTCTGCCCAACCCCGGCAGTTTGTCGTTGATGCGACTGTGCCGCAGGCAGGCCCAGAGGCTGGCCTGGTGGCTGGTAATGACGGGCATCCCTAGGTCCTCCTCCAAAATCTCCACCAGCTCCATGGTGGCAAGACCCATGCAGCTGAGAAAGAACACCTCGGCTCCCTCAGTTTTCAGCTCTTTGGCCTTGCGGTAGAGGAAGTACTTGCCGGGGTGGCTGAACTCGCCCACCCGGTTGAACCCCACGCCGGTGATGGAGGTGACCTCCAGGCCGTTGTCCTCCAGGAATTTCTTCTCCGCCTGGTTGGTGTCCTCGGGATAGGGGGTCATGACCACGGTCCGCCGCAGGCCAAGTGCCCGGAACGCCTCCAGCACAGCGGTACTGGTGGTCAGACCGGGCCATCCGCAGGCCCGTTCAATGCGCTCAATGCACTCCTTGTCAAAGCCGTAGCCCTTGATGCAGCTGCCGGAGGTGCAGCCGAAGAGCACTACGTCATGCCGCTTCTTCCTGTACATCTTCGCAGCCTCCTCCAGCTGGTCGGAGAGATAGACAAGTCCCTCCGGAGTCGGACCCGGAAAAGAGAGCCGGGTGCTGTCAAAGGAGACTCCTTCGGGGGCGTATTTATTAAAGGCGTATTCCACCTGGTCGTCCAGGGGGGCAATCACACCGATTCTGGCGCGGAGGCTGTACATTCCGTCTCTATACATGAAATCATCCCTTTCCGGTCTTCAAACTTAAAGCGTACACAGCCTGCCCAGATGCGGCAGTTTGGCGCCCACGCGGCAGTGGCGCAAAGCGCTCCACAGCGTCGCCTGGTGGCTGGTAATCACGGGGATTCCCATCATGGTCTCCAGCTCCCCAACAATTTCCAGGGTGCTCAGGCCCATGCAGCTGAGGAAGAAGGTATCCGCCCCCTTCAGGTCCATCTCCATGGCGTTGCGGTACAGGAAGTATTCATCGCAGGCCTCCATCTTCCGGCCGCCGCAACGAATATAGCTGACATCCATGCCCACAATATTCGTGACCTCATAGCCGTTGTCCTCCAAAAACTTTCGCTCCGCCTCGTTGGTGGCCTCAGGATAGGGGGTCAGCACGGCCACCTTCTTCGTGTCCAGAGCCTTCAGCGCCTCCAGCACGGCAGTGCTGGTGGTCAGGCCCGGATGGCCGCTGGCCCGCTCGATCTGGCGGATGCACTCCTGGTCCCAGCCAAAGCCCTTGATGCAGCTGCCGGAGGTGCAGCCAAACACCACCAAGTCTGCGTCATAGTCTCTGTACATGGCGGCGGTCTCCTCCAGGCGGTCTGTCAAAATGGTCAGGCCCTCGGGAGTGGGACCGGGGAAATTGATTTTCATTGAGGCGAAGGACACGCCCTCCGGCGCGTAGATGTGAAACGCGTGCTCCGCGTTCTCACTCATGGGAGTAATCAGGCCAATCTTTGCTCTCCATCCGTACATACGCACATTCCTTTCTTGTGGGTGTTTGCCAAAACAGAACCACTTTTCTGCCCTCCATTAAACAACACCTCTCCCCCGCCTGGCAAACGGCGATTTTTGCTACCCAATACCAAAGAATTGGGTGACCCAATTTGGGTCATTTTCCTTTACATCTTCGAAAAAACATACTAATATGGCCTCAATGCCAAAACAAAAGTTCCCAATGCTGACAGAACCGCTTTTCTCTTTTGAATTCATCCGGTATCCCCTCACCGCCGTGGAAGGTCCCGCGGTGCCCCTTGCCCGGGGCCACGCCGCCTTCCACAAAAAGAGAAGAGAAAGGAACTGCTTGATATGTCTAAGAAAAACAGCGCGCTCCAAAAGGGATACTCCCCCATTCAGTACGTCCATATCGCCGTCACGCTGCTGCTGATGTTCGGCTTCGGCTATCTGCCGCCCTTCTCCACCCTGACCCCGGTGGGCATGAAGCTCCTGGGCGCCTTCCTGGGCGTCATCTACGGCTACTCCACCTGTGAGGTTATCTGGCCCTCTCTGTTCGCCTTCATCGCCTTCGGCCTCAGCGGCTATCCCGCCAGCATGGATGCCGGCATCGCCTCCATGATGGGCGGCTCCATCGTCTTCCAGATCATCACCCAGTACTTCACCGCCGGCGCCATTGTGATCTACGGCTTTGGCAAGTGGTTCGTCCGCTGGTCCCTGTCCCAGAAGGTCTTTAAGGGCAAGCCCCTGTTCTACACCTGGTGCTTCATGTTCATCTTCATGTGGTCCGGCATCGTCATCAGCCAGATCTCCATGGCGCTGCTGCTGTACGCCATCTGGGGCGACATCGCCGACTCCTGCGGCTACGCTAAGGACAGTACCTTCCGGTACTACGGCTTCGGCGGCATCCTGCTGTCTTTGATGATGGGCGGCGCCATGATCCCCTACAAGAGCTGGATGCTGGGTCTGGCCAACACCTGGAAGGAGGTCACCGGCGGCAACATCAACCTGGGCTACATGTTCCTGGTCACCGGCATCTGCGGCACCATCATCATCACGGCCTACGTCTTTCTGGGTGCCAAGCTCTTCCAGGTGGATTTCTCCGCCATGCAGGCCTTTGATGTGGAGAAGCTGGGCGAGGAGAGCAAGCACCTGCGGCCCCGGGCCAAGCGCATTATTGTGGTCTATCTCATCACCATGCTGCTGGCCATCTTCGCGGGCACCTTCCTCACCAGTCCCCTGTCCAAGTTCCTCAACGGCACGCTGACCCTGGGCGGCCTGTACTGCCTGTGCTCCGCCATTTTGATGGTGATCCCCAGCGGCGAGGGCGACGGCAAGCCCGCCATCGTCTTCAACGACATCAAGCACTCCGACGCCGCCGTCAGCTGGCCCGTCATCATGATGTGCGCCGTCACCATCCCCATGGCCACTGCCCTGACCAATGAGTCCACCGGCGTACTGCCCTGGCTCACCGGCATCTTCGCCCCCATCTTCGAGGGCAAGAGTCCCATCTTCATCCTGGTCTTTACCATCGTGGTCATGCTGATTCTGACCAATGTGGGTTCCAACATCGCCTTCGGCGGCGCCATGATCCCGGTCATCAGCCCCTTCGTCATCGCCTCCGGCATGAATCCGGTCCTGGCCGGCGCCGCGCTGATCTGGGTGGCCAACATGGGGCTGGTACTGCCCGGCTCCTCCGCCCCCTCCTCCATCTTCCACGGCCGCAGTGAAATTCCCGATGTAAAACTGCGGAACAAGGCGGTCATCTTCGCCGCCCTGCTGGTCATGGTGGTAAGCATCGTGGTATTCACTGTCTTCCAGCTGTTTATGGGTTGATTTGACCCCTCTCCCTTCAAAAGATGCCGGCAGATTCTGCCGGCATCTCTATTTCTCACTCAGGCTATCAAAAAATGTGCTATCCGATAGCAGAAAATGTCGTTTGCCATCAGCGCACAGTCTCTTTATAATATAAAGGTGTGAGAGTCCGGATGGATGTCCTTTCCACTGTCGGCCGGGGCAACGGCTGGCGGCAACGCTAAAACATAAGGAGACACACCATGATTAAACATATCACTGTCATTGGCGCCGGTTCCACCGGACACGCCGTCGCCGCCATCATGGCCATGCGCGGCTTTCAGGTTACTTTTCACGATGACGCGCGTTTCAGCAAAGAGCTGGATGCAGTGAAGGAATTGGGTTTTATTCAACTCCGGGGCAAAATTCGGGGCGCAGGCAGTCCTGCCAAGACCACTACGGACGCCGCTGAGGCCATTCATGGCGCTGAGGCCATCTTTGTCCACGTCCCCTCCGACCGCCACGAGGAGATCGCCCGCCGCATCGCTCCCCACCTGGAGGACGGCCAGCACATCCTCATCATCCCCGGCAATCTGGGGGCCTTCATATTCCGCAGGGTTTTCCAGGAGCTGGGCGTCACCGCCAAGGTCACCCTGACGGAGAAGGAGGGCAACTTCTGCCCCTGCCGCCTGTCCGCTCCGGCGGAGGTAACCATAGGCCTGCCCCTGAATCTCAAGGGCAAAGCGGCCTCCCTTCCCGCCTCCGACACGGAGAAGGTCCTAAAGGCCCTGGAGGGCGTGGTGGAGTACAGCGCCAATGCCAATGTGTTTGAAGGCGTCATAAACGCCGGAAACGTTATCAACCACATCGCCAGCACAGTCCTCTCCGCTGCCGAAATCGACCACAAGGGCGAAAACTACTCCCTCTTCAAATATGCCTTTACCCCCTCTGTGGTCCACTGTATCAGCAAGATCGCTGCGGAGCGCAGGGCAGTGATCGAAGCCATGGGCATGACCCAGCACAGTGAACCCATGGGGATGATCGGCAAGGTCCTGCATCTGAACGAGCATCCGGAGGTCCACGTGTTCTACGAGTACATGGACGGTCCCAGCGCTCTGGACCACCGTTACCTCCATGAGGACTGCGGCTGCGGCGGCTCCTTCGCCCTCTCCGCCGCCAAACGGCTGGGGCTGGAGATGCCGGTGCTGGAGGCTTTTCTGGGCGTGGCCGGAGCCATCAACGACCGGGATTATATCCGCGGCGGGCGCACCCTGGAGAACCTGGGCTTTCCCGTTGGCATGACCATGGAGGAAATTTATAAACAGATCTGAACATGAGAAGATAAAGGGGTGGGAACCGCCCCTTTATCTTCTCATGTGCACAATATTACGAAGAGGCCTTTGGCTGTCTCCCAAGCTGCCGGAAATTCTTCAAGACCATCGAAAGGGCCGGGATACCTATGAAGCTGGAGCATTTTCGCTACCTTTTGGAAATTAACCGCCTTCACTCCATCTCCGCCGCAGCCCGTGCGCTGCACATCCGGCAGACCACCCTGAGCGCTATGGTCAAAGCTGTGGAGGAAGAGGTGGGCTTTCCCATCTTTCAGCGGGCCCCCACCGGTGTGATCGCCACCCCAGCTGGGGAACAGTTCATGGCGCTGGCCTGGGAGATCAATGTGAAATACGACGAGCTTCTCAGCCTGAAACAGCGGAGCATTGATGGCACCCAGACAATCCCGCTCCTGCTGGCGTCCTCTCTGCTCCCTGTCCTGTCGGTCCAGCTGACACAGCGTTTCCACAAATTCGGTGTGCGGGGCAACCTCTCCTTTATCGAATGCCTCAGCAGGGAAATCGGCCCCCGGATCATCAAGGGCACCGCCAATATTGGCGCGGCCTATCTCACCGCCCAGGAGCTTCTCCAGCTCCAGCGGGATTCCCAAAGCCGCCCCATTGTCATTCAGCGGCTTTTAGAAAATCGAATTCTTCTTCTGGCCAGAAAGGACCACCCCTTCGCAAGCCTGGACACCGTGACAATGGACATGGTCTACGAACAGCGCCTGGCTACGGCCAAGGGAATCCGGAATGACGCAATTCTGGGCAATGTGAAGCTCTCCTGCCCCAGAATCACCAACTTCTCCGACATCAACCTGATGGTCCAGGCAGTCGCCGAGCAGAATATGGTGGCCTTTTTGCCGGAGTTTACCATTCTTTCCATGGACTGCGCCCAGATCTCCTCCTACAAGGTCCTTCCCGCCGTTGAGACGCAGGAGGAGAACCGGCTCTTCCTATGCCTGCTCTACCAGCAGGAGAGCAGACTGCGCTACCAGGAAAGACTGCTGCTCTCCTGCATCCGGGAAAAGACCGGCGATTTTCTGAAACAGCATCCAGAATTTACCATTCACAGTCAGGAGGGAAATTTCACCCCATGAGAATGGAGCATTTGCAATACCTCATTGAGATCGGCAGGCGGCACTCCATTTCCGCCGCCGCGCAAGAGCTGTATCTGGGGCAAACCACTTTGAGTTCCATTGTCAAAAGCGCGGAGGATGAACTGGGCTTCCCCCTTTTTTACCGGACTCACAGCGGTGTACAGGCCACAGCAGAGGGAGATGAGGCCCTGTCTCTGATCGGGGACATCCACGCCTGCTACGAAAAAATTCTCCAGCTGAATGCCCACTCTAACGACACCGCTCCCATTCCTCTGATCCTCTCCCCCACGGTCAACGCTTTACTGGCCCTGCCCCTCAACCGGATGTTTCTGGAAAAAGAACCTCAGGGAAACCTGGAGTTCCGTACGGTAAACGGAGATGAGGTGGGTTCCATGATTATTAAAAACGAGGGAAACATCGGTGTCGTTCACTTTGGCCAGCCCCAACTGGAGTCCTATCGGGCGGTTGCCTCCAGATATCACATTGAAATTGAAGTCCTGCTGCGGGACCAGCTCTGCCTCCTGGTTCGGGAAGACCATCCTCTGGCGTCCAGGGAGCGCATTGCGGTACAAGATGTAACTCACTGCCATTTCGCCATTCTCCCCCATTTTGATGCCTCCGGAGACTCTCTCGCCACCATCAAATCCTTTGATAATGGAAATCTCTATACCATTTTTCCCAACGTCACGCTGATTCAAGAGGCCGTCAGAGACCAGAACATGGTGGCCATTCTCAGTCGCTGCGCCTGTGCCAAAAGTCAGAGCCACTACCCTCTGCGCGCCATCCAGCTGAAGGATACCCCCAGGGAAAACGACATTTTTCTATGTCTGATTCACCGGGATGAACGCCACCTCCACCGCCGCGAGAAAACGCTGGCCGAATGTATCAGAGCCTATTTTCTGGCAGAAGATCCGGCAGGGACCCTCTCCGGCACAGATTGAACTCTTTCAGCGCACAGCCAAGGCTCCATTGATCCAGGGACTGCACAGGAAATCATTTTTGAGACATTCCCCAGCCAGAATCATTGCCATTCCATTCTGCCCGGTCATCCCATTGGAATCCGCCGGCTGCTGTCCTGGAGGACCGGAAAAGGCGGCCGGAACCGTTGCGGTGCAACGATTCCGGCCGCCTTTTCTTTTTCGGTAAAATCTGTACCTCTCTGTAAGCGGGCTATTGCAAGAGAACATTTGCCGAGGAGGATTTCACCATAAAGATGAAATCCTCCCCGATAAACTGAAAGTTGTATTATTCCTCATCAAGACTCTTTTCTTTGTGGAGCAGGGTCATCTTCTGTAGATCCATCAGGTCAGAATATCCAACTGTTTATAATCCGCGATTCTTTTCCCGGCCTCCTCCCAGGTAAGGCGGTCACGGACAAAATCATAGTCGCTCCAGATACGCTGGAGTTCCGCCTTGATCTGAGGGACATCCCCCAGCCTGTCTGCGCCGGAGCGGATGTAGTAGTCGGGTAGCAGGGCGCAGGCCACAATGCTGCTCTCGGCCTGGGGCAGCTCCTCCGCGCCTTGGCTCAGAGCGGCCAGCAGCCGCAGATGGTTGTCGGTATAGCTGTTCAGCTCCTGTTCCACTCCAAACAGGCCATTCAGATCGAACAGCTGGAAGGGTGGGCTGCCTGGGACCTCAATCTCACCGCTGTAATAGACCGGCTTGCCGTTGAGTTCATAGAGCGCGTTGCACATATCCATCAGGCGTTGGTAGGCCTCTTGAGAGGGTAAGCTCTGGAGGGAGCGAAACATCAGATCAACCGCCCAGTCCAGTTGGCCCAGCACCTCACAGCCTGGCAGCCTGGCCAGCCGCTCCCCCAGCCGCACCAACCGGGCAATGGACAGCAGACCCCACACCCGAACCTGGGGACCGCTCAGTTCCTTCGCCCTGGCCTCAATTTTGGCGGGAATGTCGTTGTAGAACAGTCCGTCCTCATCCTCCAGCCGCCCAATACGGTCGGAGCAATCGTCCATCAGTTTCTCCCCCACCTTATCATAGATATTGTCATCAGCGCTGTAAATGGTGTCTGCCCGGTGGAGCCACAGCTGGGCTTTATGCAGGTCGCCCGCATCCATAGCGGTCACGCCCAGCTCATAGTAGGTTCTGGCCACCCCAGCCCAGTCCTTTTTTCTCTGAAACTCAGCCAGCCGCTTCTCTGGGGCTGTATCTTCCTTTATCTTCTTTTTTCCAAATCCAAACATAAGAATCATCTCCTGTTGTATTTCGTCGACACGAAACGACCATGCTATCTTAAACTCTCTAATTTACTTTTCTTTCTATAACTTCATAGAAAACTTCGATCTGTCAAATTGACGCGAGCAAAGTATAGCACCGGTGCGGGCGGATAGTCAACCTTTGTCTTTGGACGCTGATAGTAGTGGTAGCAGCGGCAAGCAATGCCCCGGTATATACCCGGCGCTGCTCGTTGATGGCCGACGGCTCCCCCCGCTGTATCGGCGCAGCTCCGCCCGATGCACAAGCCGCCTGTGGCGTCTGCCGGCCTGCACATACTGGGCAGGGGGTGAACACCGCCTCCACCGCCGCGAGAAAACGCTGGCCGAATGTATCAGAGCCTATTTTCTGGCAGAAGATCCGGCAGGGACCCTCTCCGGCACAGATTGAACTCTTTCAGCGCACAGCCAAGGCTCCATTGATCCAGGGACTGCACAGGAAATCATTTTTGAGACATTCCCCAGCCAGAATCATTGCCATTCCATTCTGCCCGGTCATCCCATTGGAATCCGCCGGCTGCTGTCTTGGAGGGCCGGAAAAGGCAGCCGGAACCGTTGCACCGCAACGATTCCGGCCGCCTTTTCTCTTCCGGTGAAATCTGTACCTCTCTGTAAGCGGGCTATTACAAGAGAACATTTGTCAAGGGGGATTTCACCGAAAAGGGACAGTGCCCATAAAGCACTACCCCTGCAAGCACGGATGTTCAGTTGTGCGATTCTATATCTCGGCTGATGATGCTCCCTGTCTCGGCATTGATTTCATACTCATACTCCATAGAGCCAGCATAAAACTCCACTTCGTATTCCAGCCGACCATCGTCCCGGTCTAACTTAACCTTTTTGAAAACCGCATCATTCGCATTGATTCCGGCATCTGCCAAGGCGATCTCCTTGGCTCGATCTGCAGAAATTGTTCCGTTACCAGCAGAACCGCCAGAGGTGCCTACGGGGACAATAAAATCGTCTAATTCCCGACCTGCACTGAGAATCTTCCCTGTAATGGCATCAATCTCATAGTCATATTCTGTCGTGCCACTATAAAATTCTACATCATATTGATACCGTCCGTCATCCCGCTCCAATTTGACCTTCAGGAAAACAGCATTTCCTTCTTTTAGGCCAGCGTCCGCCAAGGCAATTTCTTTGGCCCGATCAGCACTTATATAGGAGCCAGAAGTCCCACTTTGAGCAAGCAACCGATCCTGTGTGGTAAGCTGAACCATTCGATTAGCCGAGTCAAACTTGACATCCAGCCCCATAGCTTCTCCAATAGCGCGAACAGGAGCATAGGTAGTTCCATTGTAGATAAAGACCGGAACCTGATTCCCGGCGGCATCCCTCGGGATAAAGGTTGCCCCATTGATGGAGATGCCAATACCATCCTCTACATCAATAGTCCGTTTGGAAGACGCAAAGGCAGTCATACATAGGCACATGAGTAACAATAGTACCGTAAAGCCAACGCCAAATCCTTTCCAAAACTCCGCCTTTTTCATAACAAATACCCCTTTCTTGTTTTGAGACCTTCTGTCGTAAGGCGCAATAATAGCGAGGTCATTATATAAACGGTTCGGCAAAAAGTCAAGTGTGTATCCAGCGGCAATGTGTCCAAAACCACTGTCCATCTGCCGTGCCTTGTCCGCGTAGGAGGTGGCTGCGGCATCCGCTGCCGGAAATGCGGTCTTGCCTGTCCATATATCGCAGATGCTCCTGTTGGGATAGGCGGCAGTGTCCATTGCGGTGCTTGCAGTTTATTACCACATCGCACCGCATCCCAGGCAAGCCGTCTGTCTCATAAAACTTTTCTTATGAAACAGTAAAAGGACTTATAAAATCCGTCAATCCATGTATCACCGCGTCTTTCCTTAATTTTTAAAAGCCCCTCTAAACTCACAAAAACGTTCTCTTTTTATCAGCAGTCAGACGTTTGTTTTGTAGTACGCGGCGCTGTATCTCCCTCAAACGGCCAGATTGATCTCTGCGCCATTCTGACTTTCAAAACCATTCATTTTGATCCCTCTGCCGGCCGCCCTTTTCTTTGTAAATGCCGCAGCTGCTACAGCCACTTTTCACAAAAGATATCAGATATATTGGTTCAAGATTTTCTGTTGACTTTTACAGCAATCGCCGTATCATAATTGGTAATTGCCGCCGGGCCTCAGCGTTCTCCCATCGCTTCCAAAAGGTCCGCTACCGCCGGCGCGGTGCAATCGGCGGCGTTCCATCAACTGACTTTAAAAAATTTTTTTGATATGTCCCCAAACAGACCTTTTCCGACATATACATAACAGACATCTAAAAGCTGGAAAACGGCATCTTCCCTGTTCCGGCGAGAGGCGGTGAGGCGGTGGAGAACTACACCCCCTGGGAAACCGAGGTGGAACAACTATATAAAGAGATGTATCCAGCGCTTCACATCTATGCCCTGCGGGTCCTCGGAGAAAGCGCCCTGGCGGAGGAGTCCATTCAGGAAACTTTCTGCATCGCCTGTGCCAAGCGGGAACAGTTCCTCTCCAGCGCCGATCCGCGCCGCTGGATCATGTGCACGCTGAAATATGTGTGCCAGAATATGCTGCGCACCCAGGCAAAGCTGAAAAAGCTCCTTTTGTCGCTGGAACCCGGCAAGCACTTGGCCGCCGGAACGCCGGATCTGATCAGCGTGGACGTGCTGTTCGGCGACCTGTCGGCCAGCGAGGACTTCCGGCTGCTCAAGCGCATCGCTCTGGGCCGCTGCACCGTGCTGGAGGTGGCGGAGGAGATGGGGATCTCTGTGGAGAGCTGCAAAAAGCGGGTCCAGCGCGCCCGGAAACGGCTGCAGAAAAAAATTGAAGCCAGTATCTAGGCCTTGTTTGAAAATTGGCGGAATGCCGGATTGAGACAGATTTTTTCGTCAGGCAAGGCGGTTTTCCGCAGGAATCCTGACGGATTTCAAGGAAAATCAACGAAGTCCTGGTGAAAAAAGATGCCCGGAGACGGCGTTTTCTCATTTTTTAAACAAGGCCTAATGCAGCATACCTATTTTGAGAGGAGGGATACAGCATGACTCTGTCTGAAAAAGCACATTTGAAACGCTTGAAGGCCCTTGAGCGCACCAGCTCCGCCGATTTGGAGGCGCTGCTCCTGCTGGACTTTCAGTCTCCGGAGAGCAGTGAGGCCGAAATAGATAAAATTCTCCGCGCGGCGGAGATTCTGGCAGAACGGGCGCACCGGCAAAACAGCGGTGACGCAGACCGAGCCTGGAAGGTATTTTTAGAAAAATATCTCCCTTTTGCCGACGCCAACTCTCTTTATAAGAGCGCCGAGGCGCCAGGCGCCTCGGCCGTGGCTGTGCAGCCACGGCCTGCCTCCTCTCCCTCCCTCCGGCGGCAGATGCGGCGGCAGTTCCGCGCAGCCGGCCATCCCGCATGGTATCGGATCACCCGGACGGCGGCCTGCATTGCGCTGTCTCTCCTCCTCAGCGGCGTCCTGCTTCTGACGTTCAGTCCGGACGCCCGGTCAGTCTTTTCAGGATGGATACGGGAGATCTGCGGAGACCATTTTGAATATCATTATGCCCCCTCCGGCAAACCTGCCGGCGCGGAGGACCATATCGTCATATACCGCCCCCTCTGGATTCCGGAGGGCTACACCCGGCAATACAGCGGCGGCGGCATCTCCTGCGCCAAATCTCTCTACACCAGCGAAGACAGCGGAAAACTCTACTATGCCTACGCCACCGTTAACTCCACCGATTGGGAGAATGCCCGGCCCGAAATTGAGTCGGCCGTGGCAGGTCTGGAGGCGCAGGAGTCCTTGATTAACGGCCTTCCCGCCCACCTGTACCGGCAGACAGACGGCTCCGGTCCTCTGGTCTGGGGAAACAGCCTGAACGATCTCTACTGGATCTCCGGTCCTCTGACCGCTGAGGAGCTTGTCAGAATGGCGGAAAGTGTGATGATGGGAGCATAGTCTCCCCATAAGATATAAAAAGAGCATCAGGAAAGGAGCTGTTCGAGTGGAACAGAAAAAAAGACGGGAAAATGTGGCGGCGGGAACCGTCGGCGCCTTTTTAGGTTCTTTGGCTGGCGTGGCCTGTACCGTCGTCATCGGGCAGATGGGATATGTGGCCTCCATATCCGGACTTGTCATGGCGGTCTGCGCTCTGAAAGGCTATGAAATGCTGGGCGGCATGCTGAGCAAAAAGGGAGCGGCGGTCTCCTCCCTCTTGATTCTTCTCATGACATTTTTTGCCCACAGGCTCACCTGGGCCATTGCCATTGCTCCAGAGCTGGAGTGCAGTATTTTTGAGGCGCACCGGGCCATCCCCTACCTGCTGAAGCAGGGTATGCTGAATGGCGTCTCCTACTGGGGTGATCTGGCAATGCTGTATCTCTTCACCTTGTTGGGCGCGGTCCCCACCATCTTAGGCGGCCTGCGGAACACGGGCGTACCGGAGCTTCCCCCGCCCCCCGCCTCTCCGGAGGCGGCTGCCGCCGCGGGGGAGGCGGACTTCTATCCGGCGGGTAAACACTGGCTGCGGCCCTTGCGTCTGAGCACCTTCCTCTCCATGATGCCGGGGCTTCTCATCGGCATTGCACTGCTGGCGGCCGCAGTGCGCCAGGATGCCCCGATCCCCCTGAGCCTGGCCGCTCTCTGCGCCATTCTCAGCTCTTTTTTGGTAATGGCCGCCGCCCTTCCCATGACCCGCGTCAACCAGGCGGAGGCCTACCTCTTCGTCCGGGCGGCGGGGCACCTCTGGCAGGTAAATCTCAGCGCCCTCAATGCCATGGATACATACCGTTTTACGGAGAAAAATGTCCGCATCCGAGCCGTCAAGTGGGACTGTCTATCCACAGTGGAACAGGAGCGGGCCAAAGCCTCGATCCTGCGGGCCATCGCTCTGCTGACCAGCGGCCAGGTATTGCCGGGAAGCTCTCTGAGCATCATAGTACTCCCCCTTACAGACTTTGAGCTGGTAAAAGAGGACCGGTGGAGCTGGCACGGTCTGTACTCGCTGCAAAATGGACGGCAGAAGAAAATCCGCATTGCCAAAGCCTATCCAAATTTCGCTCCGGTCTATGGTCTGGAGCCGCCCCAGGAGCCGGTTCACTACCGCTGGGGACTGTGCGCCCTGGCTTTGATTCTGGCCCTGGCACTGGGCGCCGCCGGCTATGGCCTGGGCGGACTGCTGGACGGAACCCTATCGGGCGGCACAGCCGCCCCCGGCCGGACAGGTCCCGCCGCCGTGACGGCCCGAATGCCTGAGGGCGCTGTCAGCCGCTACGAGACAAACGGCGTCACCTACCAGGTGGACGGCGCATTTCAGCTCACCGGCGTCAACGCCTTCCACGACTCTGTCACAGACGCCGATTACACCCTGGCCGTGCAGACAGGCGCGGACGAGAACACGGCCACCGACATGCTGCTTCAGCCCATCAGCGACTACCGCACCTCCCCTCAATACGACTACTTCCAGTTTGCCAACGCCGGGGCAGAGGAGACCTTGGTCCCCCTGACAGCGGCGGACGGCACGGAGTACCGCTATGAGATCCTCTCGCTGTATCTGAAAGACGGGAGGGCTGTCCACGTGGGTGCGGCCCTGGCGGAGGACGGCCTGCTGGTGACGGTGGAGGCCCGGCAGGGCAGCGGCGGAGACGGCAGAAAGAGCAAAGACATTCGGGGAACGATCCTCTATATGCTGGAAAACCTCCAGCGCACCGGTCTCACTCAGGCAGAGATCACAGAGGAGAACTACCAGTCTCTGTTCCATCTGGCGGAGGAGCTGGACTTCAATCACACCGCCGTGGGATACATCAAAGCGCCTTACGATATGTTTGGATACGACGCCTTTGTGGACGCCCACGTTCCCTACAGCGATTCCCCCGTCTTTTTAGACGGCGGCTATACCCTCCGCTCCAAGGCCCACGGTATGGAGGTCACCGTCACAATCGCGGAGGGCGAGAGCGCCAAGGATGTGGTGGACCAGGCCTATACCGCTCTGGAACTCTCCGGCGCGGACATCTACCCGGAGGGTGTTTCGGACACCACGCATTTCGAGGACTACGACATCGCCGTAAAACAGGCGGCATATCTGGAAAACGGCGGAACCGTACCCCGAATCGCCATTTTGTACGCGGACCGCAAGCAGGAGGGCTATTACCTCTCTGCACAGATCACCTATCTGCCGGAGCAGATGGACGGGGACTACCCCGCCCTGCGGCTGGAACTCAGCAGCGCCTACGCGCTGACTCTGCCGGAGATGGAACCACTCTCGCCCTAACGGCGGCGGAATCTCAATAGAACATAAAAGGAGAAATCGAAATGAAAAAATATCTTGTCAGTCTGACGGCCGTCCTGTGCCTGCTTCTGACCGCCTGCGGGCTGATGTCCAAAACGGAGGATCTGTCCGACGAAGAGGTGGTAAACACCTTGGTTCAGGCCCTCCAGCAGGGGGACTATGAGGGAATCAAGCCCTACGTATCCGACGACAACCCCCTCCACCAGCTCTTTGCCAACACGGACGAGGCCGTGGGCGGAGACCTGGCTCCGGTGTACAAAGCCTGTCTGGAAAAGGCGAAAGACATCACCTGCACCGCCAAGGCAGTAGAGGGCAAAGAAGCCTGGGGGACCGTGGATGTCACCATGACCGCTCCCAACTACTACAGCGCCTTCCACGATGCTATGGCGGCGGCCCTAGTGGAGGATGTGGAAACCGGCTCCGGCGCTTTTTACGACCTGCCCGGCTGGATGGCACAGGCCCTGGAGGGCGAGGGGGAAACCCTGGAGGAATCCTGGCAGCTCCACGTGGGCAACCGGGACGGTGAAATGGTGATGGACACCAACACCAACCGGGAGTTCTTTACCGCCCTCTGCGGTGGACTGAAATCCTACCTGAACGCCTCCATGACCACCTGTACCTTTCCGGACGGCACCGAGTGGGTCCTGGCGGCCCAGGGGGATGAGATCGTAGCCATAATACGGACAGAGAGTATCTCCGGCGCCAGTCAGTACGCCCCGGAGGATTTGGAGGCCGTCATCCAGGCCTTTGAAGCCCCCTATGAGACCCAGGAGGGACTCTTCGCCCACGGGGAGGTCCAGGGGGACCTGCTGGTCAGCCGCATGGGGGTGGACATGGAGACCGCCAGCTCCTTCACACTGGTGCAGATGGGACTCATTGACAAACAGACCACCGCCGGCTCCAACGGCCATTTGAGCTTGAGCGCCACCATCAGCGGCTTCACCCGGGACGGAGCCAATTGCGTGACGGAAACCTTCAAGCCCGCCCAGCCGGAGACATAACGATTTGGAGGAAATGAGAGATGGGACGTTTATTCAACAAGCTCAGCGGAGCCGGCATGATTCTGGTGCTGACCGGCGCGCTGCTTCTGGCCTTCTCCCTGCGGGACACAGTGATCTCTTTTAAAACCGCCAAGAGTTTTGACGATGTGCTGGCTGGGGATGCGGCCTCCGGAGACCATGTAGCGGGCCGGGTGCCCTACCTGCTGGACAGCTTCGCCAGCATGCAGACCTGGACTGAGGACCGGTCCAATAACTCCAGAACACCGAAAAAGACCTCCTCCCGGTATTACGTCCTGCCTGGCGGCCGGGGCTATCTGGGGCTGACGGTTCACTCCTCCAATTTCTCCCCGGCCAAAAAACTGGTGGACCAGACCTACGGCTTTCTCTCCGGCGGCGCCGCTCCCACAGCGGAGCTGGAGCTGGACACCCGGGTGGTGGAGATGGATGAGGAGCTGGCGGAGATGTTCCACCAGACACTGCGGGAGGAATACGGTCTCTCAGACGCAGAAATCGACGCTATGGGACCGTTTTTGATGGCGGAACCCCGGGCCTTTGGGACAATCCGGGTCTTCTGCGGCACCGGCGGAGCGCTGTTCCTGGTGGGGGCGGTGCTGATGGTGCGTTATTGGCGCAAGGCCAGCGCCAAGTCCCGCCAGCTGCGGGAGGCCCGGGAAGCACAGGCGGCCCAAGCGGCACGGTCCAGCTATGATCCCGAGATCCGATGATTTGCCCCTGGTATAACCAGTGCTCTTAAAGATTCGCTATTGTGAGGAGGAAAAGATATTTATGGATTATTTTTTCGGTTTACTACGGCTTATACTCATTCTGGCAGTGGTCTGCACCTTGGTGGGATGGCGGCAGAACATGGGACCTGTCATCTGGTTCCGGCGCTCCCGCGGCAAGGCCCGCGCTCAGGAGGATGATACGTCCCGCCGGGAGCTGGTAGCACGGGTCCAGCAGCTTTTGCCCCAGGCCAACGACCAAAACGTGGTCTTTTCCCTTCAAGTAGAGAGCCATACCTCCGGCGGCGGCCGGATGCGGGTCACCACCTATACATACTACTACAAAGTTTTTGTGGCGGACACAGACCGCCTCTGGGTCCTTCCCTTCTCCTATGACCGGAAAAAGCGCAGCTACGCCCTGGGCGATCCCGTCCCCCTGACCCAGGAGTTCATTCAAAACGTCAGCCTCGCCGGAAAGCGGGATAAAAAGCTGTCTGTCTCCTTCTCCTTAAAGCCGGAACTGGGGCAGGATAAGATCATTATGGTGCTGGAACCGCTGCAATTCCAGAAGAACAAGTTCTATCCCTTTGACTTCTTCCAAGAGGAGGCCTGCAACAGGGCCATGGGCCTCACGGAAAAGCTGGCCCTCTCCGCCTGCAGCCTCACCCCGGAGGATCTGGAGGGAAGCCGCCTGGAGGATGAGTGCAGCAATTACGCCATCGCCGCCGGGTTCTGCGGTTTCTTCGGCATTGTCGCCGCCTATGCCAGCCACGTACTCCTGCCGCCCCTGATCCTGTTCGCAGCGGCCTTGGCGCTGTTCGGCCTGATGTTCAGCAAAAGACACCCTCCAAAAATCAGCCTGGCCGTGGTGGCCGCAGAGGCTGTTCTGACCTTCTTCATCCTCCGGTAAGGACACACCGGTTTTTATCTCCGCAGGGCTTGATTACGGCCCCCCGTCTGCGTATAATGGATAAAAACGCCTGTATTCCGGCAGACCCTGCGGATATGAAGATCGTCACCCCTGCAATTGGAGGTTCCCATGAAAGTTCGATGCGAATACTGCCAAAACATGGTGGAGGCGGGCG
Source organism: uncultured Oscillibacter sp. (assembly GCA_910588005.1). Classification (GTDB taxonomy): domain Bacteria; phylum Bacillota; class Clostridia; order Oscillospirales; family Oscillospiraceae; genus Oscillibacter. The sequence goes on along the minus strand of CAJUQM010000006.1, from coordinate 40,182 downwards.
GGGATAAGATCTGTCCTTACTGTGGCAGTCCCCTTCCCGCCCCGCCGCAAATACAGAGGACGGCGGTTTCCAAATCCGGAAAACCGGCCCTGCTGCTCTTGCTTCCGCTGGCCGCGGCGCTGCTGCTCCTGCCGCGGATCACCGGCAGCCCAAGAGGATCGGACTCCCCGGTTACAGTTACGCAGGCCCTGGAAGCGGTGAACAGCGGCTCTGCCGGGAGTGAAAGCTATCAGTCCGTTATCTCCTATTACCTGGAGGCCGGACAGCCAGACGCCGCCTACCAAGCCGCCTGGGAGCTGATGGAACAGCCCGGCGGCGGACCGTATATGGCCTGGTGCGTTGAGACGTTCTCCACCTTCGGGCGGCAGGATCTGTCCGCCCGGCTGGCCATGGCGGCCGACGCCCTCTCCGGTACCCAGGAACTGTTCCCCCAGGTGGCGGACATCTCCCTGTCCCAGCTGCTGCCGGAGTCCCCTCTGTGCCAAGCTATGGAACTGGCGCTGGGCCGGACTGCCGAGTCCATCACCCTGGCGGACCTGCAATCAGTCACCGGCCTCTCCATCGGCCGCCGGGACACTCTCAGCGGTGCGCAGGAGATCGGAGTGGCTTTTGATGCGGCGGGAGAGGATCTCATTCCCATCACCGTGGAGTTCACCGGCCAGGGAAGCGGCCTGGGCACGATCTGTTTTCAGGGCCTGCGCCGCTTCACGCTGAACGACGCCAACGTACAAACCCGGGAGGACCTATTTCTCCCGGGCCTGCGGGAATTGTACATCCCCCTCCCCATGGACGCCGAAAACCTCCAGAAATTTTCCCGCCTAAAGAGCCTGGAACGGTTCCAGGTAGGCGGTTCCGCCCTGGTCAGCCTGGAGGGTCTGGAGCAGCTGCCCGCGCTCACAGAGCTGCGTCTATTCGATACGGGTCTTACCGGCCTGTCCTCTTTGGCCCTCTGCCGCCAGATCACCCATTTGGAGCTGCTGGACAACGGCCAGCTCACCAGCGTGGCATCGCTGTCGCAAGCTACCCACCTGAAAAGTCTCTCCCTCTCCGGAAAGGCACTCTCCGACCTCTCTCCGCTCCGTTCTTTAAGCGGTCTTGAAAGCCTCAGTGTCACAGGGACCTCCATTCGGAATGCCGCCTTTCTCTCCGAGATGGCCGGGCTGAAAAATCTCACCATAACGGGGAATAAGGAATTGGGCAGCCTGCCGGAGCTGGCATCCCTCCCCCATCTGGAGCAGCTGACGCTGGACTCCGACGAGTCCTTTGCCAGCCAGCAGGATCTATCGGCCCTCTCCGGCCTGCGGGTTCTGAAACTGCGCGTGAGCAAAAAGCTCAGCTTTCTCCAGCCGCTGCAAAATCTGGAGGAGCTGACGGTCTACACCTACCAGTCAACCTGGGATGTCTCAGGACTGGCCCAGTTCAAAAACCTGAAGCGCTTGAGTTTCAGCAGCGGCAGCCACTTCTATGACAGCTACACCGTCAATCTGGAGGGTTTAAGCGCCCTGCGGCACCTCCCGCTGGAGGAGTTGGACCTGAGCGGAAAGAATATTTACGGTCCCATCGACGCCGTTTTGGAGATTGGCTCCCTTCGTGTCCTCAATCTCAGCGGAGCCTTCTCCGAGGGAACGGACTACCGCAAATTCGCCAATCTGAAACATCTCCGGGAGCTGGATCTGAGCGGCTACCGGGATATGGCCGACACTCCCCCCGGACCGGACGGGGAATACTGGAGCTATCAGGCAAGGCCCGCCGGCGTCTTTGTGGAGCAGCTCGGGCTTTTAACCGGATTGGAACGGCTGTCCCTGTCAGGCTGCGGTGTGGAGGACATCGATAGCCTGCGGACTCTGACAGGGCTTCAATCCTTGGATCTCTCCGGCAATCGCCTGTCGGATCTCTCTTCCCTGTCGAATCTGCAAAACCTGCGCTACCTGAATCTGTCTGGAAACCGGATCGGAGACTACTCCCCTGTGGAGAACCGAACCGCCCTAACACTGATTCGCTGAGAGAGGAGGAATCCCCATGGCGCTCTTCCAGGTCATCAAATACACCGGTCCCGCCCATATGCTGGTATGGAGATATCCCAAAACAGATATGTCCACCGGTTCCCGGCTGGTAGTGGGTCCTACCCAGACGGCGGTTTTTGTTCGGGGCGGTGTGATCTGTGACGTACTGGGTCCCGGAAGCTACACCTTAAGCACCGCTAATCTGCCCATTCTCTCCGCTTTGGTCAAGCTGCCCTTCGGCGGAAAGTCCCCCTTCACGGCAGAGGTTTTCTTCATCAACAAGCTGGACGTGCTGGATGTGAAATGGGGTACCGCCCGCCATATTCAACTGCAGGACCCGGTCTGCCGCGTCGTCATTCCCCTGCGGGCATTTGGCCAATACGGAGTGCGAATCATGGATTCGCACCGCTTTTTGGAGCGCCTGGCCGGCGCCTCCCAGGGGTTTGCCACCCAAGACTTGGCGGATTACTTCCGGGGAATCTTAAACAGCCACATTGTAGAGGAACTCTCCCGCTACTTGCTGGAAAAAGAAATCTGTTTTTTAGAGGCCAACGCCCATCTCTCTGAAATCGGCGCAGGGGTCCGTCAAGCTCTGGAGCCGCTTTTCAGGGAATACGGTATTGAGATGGTGAACTTCCGGATCAGTTCCATCAACGCGCCGGAGGGCGACCCGTCGGTGCGTAAACTCCGGCAGGTGCTGGACCGCCGGCATGAGATGGACGTTCTTCAGTACAGCTACCAGCAGGGCCGGAGCTTCGATGTTTTGGAAGAGGCCGCTCAGAATCTGGGCGCCGGGAGCACGGCTGTGGATCTTGGCGTAGGCGCCGCATTGGGTTCCGTTCTCTCCGGGATGGCGCAAAGCGCGGTTCAACCGGCCTTTCAGGCGCAAGATGTCCGATGCTGCGCCGCCTGCGGGGCGTCTCTGCCTTCGGACTGCGCCTTTTGTCCCAAATGCGGAAAGCCCGCAGGTGAAATTACGGCGTACTGCGTAAAATGCGGCGCCCCACTGTCCGCCGGCAGCCGTTTCTGCGGCAAATGCGGTCAGGAGGTCTCGCCGCCGCCGTAAACTCCCTGTCCCAACCATGAGGCGGGAGATCCCCGCATCCCGCCGGGGTTCTGTCTTACCCTATTTGGTCCGGCGGCCGCAAAACCAGCAGCTTGCACTCTTGCAGCCGGCCGAGCACATAAAATACAGGAGGAAAAAACAATGGCAAAACCAACCTTTACTCTTCGGACCGGAGAGGAATCCTTTGCAGAAAGGGTCAGCGCGGACTGCTGGAAAATGCCGCAGGTAATCGGTAAGCGGCAGGTATCCGGCAAGGTATATATGACTGACCAGCGCATCGCCTTTTTGGCTTCCGGTCTGATCGGCACTGCGTCCGTCAGTTGGGAGATCGAGATGAAGGACATCGCCTCTGTGAGAACCTGTACCACTCCGCCGTGCTTCCCCTTCGGCGTCGAACTCACCATGCGGGACGGCAACGTCTACCTGCTGGGAATCATGAAGCGGGATAAGTATGTCACCTGGATCAAAGAGCATATCTCTTGAACCGTGAATTAGGCCGCCCCGGGACAGGGGCGGCCTGATTTATAAGATCATATTGCAGCAGGGCTGAACGCGGATTCCATCAATCAATTCAGAACGCAGCAGGGTCCCCAGGCCCGGCAGCGAGGAAAGCTGCCATCTGCGCTTTTTAATTTCCTGACAGCCCTGTGCCCTCCGTTCCGTTGGAGGCATAGCCGGAACAATGGTCTTGTCAGCAACCGGCGGCCGCCTTTAAAAGGGGCCGCCGGTTAATCCAATGCCTCAATACCCCCGGCGCTTCAAATCCGCCGCCAGCTTCACATAGAACTCCCGCACGTCGAAGCTCCGGATATTCTCCCGGTTCAGATCCACCACGTCGCCATGGGAGATGCCCCGCGTTCCCTCCGGTTCCAACAGGGTGAACTTCTCCCCCCATTTAGCGGACTCCACAGATACAAGCCCGTCGTTGAGACCATCGAAATGCTTGACCACGGGATAGGTCATGTTCAGGGGGAACTTGCCATGCTGGGCCTTCTTGCAGTAGGACATGACGCTCTCATACACCACGCCGGGGGCGTCGGGCGTCACCTCGTTCCGTCTAAGACACGCGCTCTCCGTCAGATCCGTCACCGCCGCCAGGAAGTCCGGGTTGGGGTCCCCTACCTTTTTCATAGCCGCGTTGTAGGCCGCCGCGATTTTCAGCCGGGCTGCCTGGGGAACCTTGCCCAGCAGGTACTCCGCGAAAATGCAGCCCCGGTGGGGGGTGTTGATGGTGGTCAGGGTCGCCACATAGGGAGCCATGCCGCAGTGGGCAACAGCGGCCCGGCTGTCCAGCCCGCCCTTGGAGTGGGCGATGATGTTCACCTTTTCGCAGCCGGTCTCCTCCACGATCTGCCGGATGCGTTCCGCCAGCTCCCTGCCGCTGTCCTCTACCGCCGCCGCGGACTGCTGCCGGCCGTAGTAGACCGTGGCTCCGTTGCGAATCAGCTCCCTGGGGATACGGCCCCAGTAGTTGAGGTAGCGGAAGTCCCGGAAAAACACGCCGTGGACCATCAAAAGGGGGTATTTCGTCTTGCAGACCTCACTCTCCGCCCGGACCTCATCCAGTTCCCACTTCTGGGTCTCAAACTCCGCCTCGTCCCCGCAGATGCGGATGATCTTTACCAGATACCAGAGGTTCACCAAGGGAATCCACCCGCACAGCGCCGCCAAAATCCGATGCTTGATCCCCAGCTGCACCGAGGTGAGGTAGACCCGGATCATGCCGTTCCAGAAGACAACGGCCTCCAGAATCACCGCCAGCAATAGGCCCATCGCGCCCCCGGCGACCGCCCACCACGCAAGGAGGCCGTCCTGCGCAATCCCGGCCCCCAGCATACTCAGCCAGAGGATCTGGAACAGGACGGTGGCCGTCACGGTCACGCAGAACAGCCACAGCAGCTCACAGCCCTCCGCCAGCCGCTGAATGCGCTTGGTAGGACCCCTCTTCGGAATGGGGCGAATATTGACAAAGAAAAACGCCGCCGCCAGAGGCAGAAACAGCCACCCCGCGCCGGGAAGCGGCCATTCAGTATACAGCAACCACACCAGCGGCAGGGCGTTCACCGCCGCCGCCAGCAGCAGACCGCAAACAATCCGCCTGACATACCTCAATCAAAACACCTCCGCACGCGCTATCTCCCAGAATCCCATCAGGCCGGCGGCACTTCTGTGGAGTGCCTGCCTCCGGACGGAACTTCTGTGACGAAGCGTCCAGCTCTCTATACCGCCTATTGTTGCTGCGTTGCAGTTTAACATATTTATGATAACACTTTTTTACTCTTATTTCAATGGGCCTTCTTTTAGACCCTCTCAAAAAACACCGCTGGCTTCCGTATTGCACCGGGCCAGATCCTGTGTTAGGATTATTCATAAGACGGATTTATGGCAAAGCGCAGCGGTCCGCGTCTATTGCCCATACAACGCTAAAAGGGAACTGGGGGAGGAATCCAATATGCCGTTTACCGAACTATGCATCTACCAAGTTAAGCCGCAGAAGATCGCGGAATTTGAAGCGCTTATGCTTGAGGCCAAAGACTTTTTGGAAAAGCAGGAGGGACTTCTCCTGCTTCGGCTCGTCAAGAGGGGATATCACATAGACATGGAGCAAATTAAAGAGGGGCTTCCCCCTCTTAGAATCACGCGCATTGTAAAGAGCATGAAGTATATGCTTTACTGGGAATTTGACACGAAGGAAAACTACGGAGCGGCGCAAAAAAATCTTTACGCCAGCTATTGGAAGCCTATTGAAAAATGCTTAATCGCTCCCCACGACAAATATCTGGGAGAAAGCCTGTTCTGATCGGACCGGCACACTGGGAGACCGGCGCCAATAAATCTGCCGTTTCTCTGCCTGGCGGTTCCCTGCAAAGGCGGCCGTCCGGTCTCAGACATTTCAACCAAAATTTTTGCAGAACGGCACCGTGCTGCTCCGGTTTGAAAACAGTGCTTTCTGCGCCGGTGCGGCATATTGCCGTCATAACCCCCCACGGAAGCGAGGGGCGGGCAAGCGTTCAAACGCTTGCCCGCCCCGGTTTTAACAGAATCACTTATTCAAAAAATCCACATACCGCATCAGAATCGCCGCCGTCTGCGCCCGGGTTGCTTTGCCGCCGGGCGCAAGGGTTCCGTCTCCATATCCGCTCAGGATCCCGTTTTCCACGGCCCAACGCATGGCCTCCAGCGCATAGCCGCTAATCGCGCCCGCGTCGGAAAAACGCAGCTCCCCATCCGTGACGCCGGGTCTGCCCGCGTAGCGGTAGAGCATGGAAGCCAGCTGTTCCCGGGTGATGTAGCCGTCCGGATTTTTTCCATCGCTGATACCGTGGGTAACCGCCCAGCTCATGCCGCCCTCATACCAGGTCAATCCGCTCTCCGTGTCTGCACCGTCCAGGCGGGCCAGCACCGTGGCCACCATGGCGCGGGTCATGGTGGCGTCCGGCGCAAAGGCCCCTCCGGTCTTTCCGGAGAACAGTTCCCTGGCGGAGACAAAGTCAATGGCGTCTCTTGCCCAGTGGTCCCGGGTATCGTAAAAATCTCTGCTGTTGTCCACCAGCTTCACAACCGCTCCGTCCGGAACCGCCGCGACAACGCCGCCGCCGGTAAGGGCAGATGTCCTGATGACTGTCTCAGAACCGTCTCTGCCGATGATGACGGCCACGGTGCCGGAGGTAACCCTTGCCGGAACCTCCACCTTGACCGGCCAATTGCTGCCTGTGCGCACAAGGAGAGTGGAGTCCTCAGACCTTGACAGGGGCATCTCCGGAATCGGCAGCGTCACCGCACTGCCGGTGCTCTGCGCGTTTTTCACCACCTTGGAGGGAAGGTCTACCTGAGCCTCCATCCTGCCGTTCCGGTCAACACCGGCCTCTGCGGCAATGCCATCAGCCTGCCGCACGGTGGTCTCACTGGAGCCGTCCGCTCTATCCACAATTTTGACGGTAGATCCATCCTCCTGCCGCTCTGTAGTGGTCACGGTGCCGTCCTTTTTGGTCTCTATAACCGTCTGTGATCCGTCGGGCCGCTTCGTGGTCTCAGTCACCGTGCCGGTAATGTTGTTGGTGCTGGTGGATGTGGTGGAGCCGTCTGGGTTTTTCACCGTACTTGTGGTGGTGCCTCCGCTGGAATTTCCACCGGAACTGCCGCCGGAAGAACTCCCGCCGGAGGAACCTCCTCCGGTAGCCGGAATGGTCTCCCGCACCAGTTCGCGGCCGCACACGCTGCACGCCCTGTACCTGCTGCCGCTCTGCGTGGCGGTGGCCGCCTGGTCAATCACCCAAGCCCCGGCAGTGTGGGCGGCGTAGCCGTCCTTTTCACTGTTTTCCAGGACGGGACAGCCCTCTGCGGCACAGTTGTGCCAGTGGTGGGTCCCATCCGAATCCCATGCCGTATTCCAGAGGTGGTCGTGACCGGGAACAGGGGGGTCCGGGGGGACCGGCGTTTCAGGGGCGGTGATCCGGATGGTGTAAGACGTTGATTTGCCCGCATAGTGGATTGTCAGCGTCTGCTGTTCCGCCGCCCGGCTGGAGTCAAATCCGCTGACCATATTCGCCGTGACAGGGACCGTGGCCCTGTCGCCGCTCACGTAGACAACCTCAATGGTCAGTCCCGCCACGTCCAGCGTCTCATCCACCAGATAGTCTGTTTTGTGACCGGCGCTGTTGACGCGGATAGAGACGGCCTCCGGCACGCCGTAGGCCGGGACCTCCACAATGGCGGCCTCTCCCGCCTCATATGCCCCGGTCTGCCGTACGCGCACATAATAGATCCCGGCGGAAAGTCCGGTGGTCTCTCCCACCCCGCAGATCTGGCTGTTGGCAAAATCCTCGGTCCTGGCGTACTCCATCCCGGCGGTGGTGCCGGTGATCTTGCCGTCCGAGCCGTTGAAGGAGCTGGGAGCGACCCCCACAAGTCCGCTGGGAGCGGCGGGGCCGCCGGCCTTCGCGATGCTCCACGGGATCCGCTTGGGTTCCGTCGTGCCGTCCTCCCACTGATAGCCGCTCTCCAAGGTGGCGATTGCCGTGTAAGAGCCGGCGTTAATCTCCCTGTGTCCGGTGAGGGTATAACCGGTCCCCTCGTTCACGCCGGTCAGCTCCGCCCCCGTATACACCAGGCCGGTGACGGCTTTCGGAACCGGAACGGAGGTCAACGAGGGATCTGGATCCGGACCTGGGTCCGGATCCGGCGGCTGTACGCCGCCGTCGGACACCGACAGCGTGGCAGTATCCGACAGGGTCTTGCCGCCTGCCACAGCATCTCTGGGAAGAGTGACAGACAGGGTATAGTTGCCCTTTTCAGCCGGCGTAATACAGAGCGTATTGTCGGCTACGTAGGCGTAAAAATCGCCAAGCGTATCCTGGTAAATGTAGTTATATTCTCCGTTTGGATCTTCACGGGCGATGAGCGTTGTGCTCCAATTCACCGTGATGCTCAGCTGGGTACTATCCAGGGACGCGAAAGTCCCGTTTGCGCAGGTTGCCTCCATCTCAAAGCACGCCTCCTGGCCCGGGGCTGTGGAGACCGCTTTATCGAGGAACTTGAAATTTGCTATCAGGTCTTCATCCCCGCCGGAGGTTCCGTTCGAGGCTGTCCAATTGCCGCTGCCGTCCAGCTCCAGCGTCATGCTGGGATTGCCGCTGTATGGCAGCAGCACAAAATTGCCGGCACTGGAGTTCGGAGCCTGAATGTACGTGTGTCCCGCAACCGGCAGTTTCATGGACTGCGTGTTGGTGGAATTCAGGCTATCGATGGCGACCTTGGTGGCGCCGGTCACCTGGCCGCCGATGCTCAACGTCTGATACTGTCCCAGGATCAGGAAGCCACTGCCGTCAAAGTCTCCAATGTCAAGATTGGGAATTCCCTCAAACTGCGTAAGGTTCAGCTTTGCGCCGGAGGCAAGGGAAACCGCCCGATCATCCCGGAAACGGCTCTCCGGCGTCAGGGCAAGGTTCCCCGCGTCTACGGCCAGACTGGAGATGTCCGTATAGGTCCGGGTAACCTGACTGCCACCGCCTCTGTAGATCACATCCGCTGCCGCCGAACCCGCTCCCTCCACATTGGGAACTTTGCCCCTGATCGTGACGGTGCCGGAGACGGTGTAGTTATCCGGATCAGGATACGTTCTTTTGGTGGCAAGAGGAGGAGTAGATGCAGGGTTTTTCTGCTGAGCGCCGCAGGCATAGACGGTTCCCAGGGCGGTGCTGCTTTCGCTGTCTTCGATATTGATCTCAGCACTGCCATTAAATTCGTTGGGCGGGGCATCCGGCACGCTGGTCCCCGCCGACATACCGCCCATGGAAAGATTTCCCGCATAGATATTGCCGGTACCAAAGGTATCCTTATTTTGAAGATTGGTCTTTCCACGGATATTGATGACGCCCACACTGCCTGGACTGGGGATCGTAAACGGCTCGTTGTTGCTGTTTATCAAGCTGCCGCAGAAAAGGTTAAAGGAGACATTTGCGCATTTCACATTTTCCAGCGTCAGCGTATGGCCGTTGGCTATCACCGCGTTTCGGGCGTTTTTATTAAACGACAGAGCCACGTTCTGAAAGGTCACGTCCGCAGCCAGGACAATGCCTGAGACGTCAATCTGGAGCGTTCCCCCCTCAATTGTGACTTCCCTGTCAATGATCCACGGCGCCTCATCGTTTGTACGGAACCACCCGTTTCCAGCCAGGCGGATGGTGTCGCCGTCGGCTACCGCGCCGCTATCAAAAAGGGCTTTCACACTTTCCCCCTCGGGAACGTCGTGCACCGTCCCTCCAGCCGCCAGTCCCACCGGCGGAAACACCGCGTTAAGAACGCAAAAAGCCAATAAGGCCGCGATCAGTCTTACAGGTTTTTTCATCTGACAAAATTCTCCTTTTCATCTCAAGCTCTTGTTGGACCATGGGCAAAACAGCGGATTGGGGCAAAGCGCTCGTCGGTCAGAGCAATCTCATACGGAAAGCCTGACGGCCCCGGGAGATCCACGCGGTCCCGCCGCAGGAAGAATCCCGCAAACCGGCCCGGCGCATATCGGCCAGGACCCAGAGACGCGCCGTTCTCAACCCCTCACCGGCTTGGGAACGACGCGTCCTCTGTTAAGAATGAGTATATCAGATCACTCCCCAGTTGGCAAGTACCTCCTACGGGAAAATTTTCCCGGATCTCACCTGGGCGCAAGAGTGAACACCGGGCCGCGGCCTTCAGCGAAGGAGGCGGCCCGGTTGGCGGCAGACTGCCGAATTGAAAAAAGACGGTCCAGACGCGCTTTCCTCCGCTTCCTTCCGGGAATCTGCCGCAGGCCGCTCCGGCCGATGGCCGCGTAGGGGAAAGCGTTCTCAAAAGCCCTCGGACGACGGACATCCGGACTGCGGCATTTGGTCAACGCAGAGGGCAAAGCACTCCTGTCCCACACGGAACAGCAGGCTGTACTGCGGGTCCCGCTCCGCAAACATCCGGCTGTATTCCCCGGCCTCCAGAAACCGGTCTCCCTCCAGCTGGTACGCGCCGGAGTCCTCTCCAAAGCAGACGGCGGCCCGCTGAATCAAACTCTGAGCAATTTCCCGAACGGCAAACCGGACAATTTCACTTCTTGCGGTAAACTCGATCCCAAACATCAGGCCGGCTGCCTGGAGCAGCAGATGCTCCCCTATAACCAGGATCAACCGCAGCCTCTGCCCCTGCCGGCCAGAGCAGGTCAGCTCATAGTACTGCGCGTCCGTGATCGTATCTCCGGGGGAGAACACGCCGATGAACTGGACGTTGAGTCCAAACATCTCCTGCAGCGGATACGTCATGACCGCGCGGATGACAGACTGCCCGTCATCCGGCTGCGGCAGGACCAGCTCCCCGGCGGTCCTGCCGGTAATGGCCCGGTCCTCGATGATGATGTGCCCGGTCAGCCACCCGCTGCAGACGCCGATGAAGCGCTGCACCGCCTCGGTGGAAAAATCAGATGCGTAAAGCTCCCGCTCCAGGGAGGGGAGCGTCTCCCGTTTCATCTTATCGTGAAGCCGTTTGTGGGCCAGATACCCGGAGTAACCGGCCTTGCGCATATAGGCCTCTTCCTCCGCAAAATGCTTAATGGCGTATGCCTTGAAATATTTGATTCCCTCAACACAGGCAAATTTGTCCTCATGCTTTTCGACATAGAGTTCCATGATCTTTTGAACGATGGAAAAAAGCCTGCGGTGCGCCTGGTCCACAATCTCCACGCCAATATTAAACCGATCCTGCCATTGAAGCTGTTGCATATTCGTTCCCTCTTTTCTACCGCCCGCAGGATATTAGGCGGAATGGGGATGGGGTTGTAAGCTGTGGGTATTTATTTAAAACAGCTGGCCATGGAAAGAAGCTGAGGAAATGCGCCGCCGCAGTCCTTTGCCAGCAGGCGGCACATGCTCCCTTCTGTCCCACCGGCCGTTATAGTATATGCCGCAAGTCCCGACATGGCCCCGGAAAACCCGTGGGAAATCGGTATTGGGTTTAGATCCCACCCCTTCCACCGGCGGGACAGCCCAAGACATGGTCCCCGTTAGCTGTGGAAGAAACGAAAGAATCTGGTAAAACTCCCCCCAGATCATCCGCCCAGACTTTAAAAGCACAGTGCCGCCGGTCAAGACCCTCTTGCGGATTTTCACAAAACCGTATAATATAAAGGCGGCGGCCTGTTGAACCCAGTTGGAAAACCGCCCGGGGGCGGTTTTCGGCTTTATCCTACAGGAAATTCAAAAAAAGAGGTGCTGATATGAAAAACAAGAAGATTTTTGCACTGTTACTGTGTGCCGTTTTCGCCGTCACTGTCAGTGTGCTGGCCTCCGGCTGCTCCCAAGAGAAAGATTCTCCACCCCCCTCCGGCCAATCTGCCCAAAATGCCGGCGGCAGCGACACCGGCACAGCCGCCGAGCTGGGCAGTTTGAAATCCTTTTCCGCCGGAACGCTGGACGGCGGCACCTTTACCCAGGATGACATCGCAGCCAAAGATGTGACGGCCATCAACTTCTGGTCTTTGACCTGCGGTCCCTGCATCATCGAGATGCCCGACCTTGCCGCCTTTGCCGCGGCGCTTCCAGAGAACGTGCAGCTGGTAACGGTCTGCCTCGACGGCCTGGGAAACGAGGAAACAGCAAAGAGCATTCTGGAGGAGTCCGGCTTTACGGGCGTCACTCTGATCTCCGGCGACGGTGATCTTGCGGCGCTCTGCGGCAATCTGATGTACACGCCTACCACCATCTTTGCGGACGCCGGAGGCAGCCTTATCGGCGACGCCGTCATCGGCGGACAAGAGGATCTGTCCGGCACATTTTTAGCGGCGGTAAACAAGGTGCTGGTAGAGAGCGGAAAGGCGGAGATCAGCCTTGAGGAGTAAGCCCGCTTTATTGGCGAGATACGGCCTGCTGGGGTTGGCAATTGTCCTGATTGCCGCCGGTCTAATGAAGCAAGAGCACCTGGAAGTCCTGCAAAAGGCGGTGAAAATATGTCTCGAGTGCATCGGAATCGGGTAAAGGGCGCAGGCGCGAGAACCCGCGTCTCCTTTCAAAGAGCCGTCCAGCTGGTTTCCGCCGCTCTGGTAAACGGCTATGCGGCCGGATTTCAGCGGGGGAAAATTTTTACCGGCGGCTCAAAAGCGGTCTGCGTCCCCGTTCTCAACTGCTACTCCTGTCCTGGTGCGCTGGGGGCCTGTCCCATCGGCTCTCTCCAAGCCGTACTGGGCGGTGTGAAGCGCCATTTCCCTTTTTATGTGCTGGGTCTGCTGATGCTGTTCGGCGTTGTCCTGGGCCGGGTGGTGTGTGGCCTTCTATGTCCCTTCGGGCTGGTACAGGATTTGCTGTACAAAATCCCCGTTCCCAAACTGAATGTTCCGGGGAGGATTGACCGGCCCGCCCGGTCTCTCAAATACATCGTTCTGTTGGTGCCGGTAATCCTGCTTCCCATCTTTGCCGTGACCAAAACAGGGGCCGCGCCGCCCTACTTCTGCAAATATCTCTGCCCCGCCGGAACCTTGGGCGGCGGTATTCCCCTGATGATTGCGGACCCGGCGCTGCGGCAGCTGGCCGGTATGCTGTTCAGCTGGAAGACGCTGGTGCTGGCCCTGATCTTAGGGGCGTCGATGTGGATTCCCCGTCCGTTCTGCCGGTACCTCTGTCCTCTGGGGGCTTTTTATTCCCTGTTTAACCGTTTCAGTTTTTTTCAGATGCGTCTGGATCAAAGCAAATGCGTCGGCTGTAAAAAGTGTGAACGCTCCTGCCCAATGGCGGTAGAGGTTACAAAAAACCTGTCCAGTCCGGAGTGCATCCGCTGTGGGCAGTGCAAATCCGTCTGTCCAACCGGAGCCATTACCTCCGGCTTCACATTTGGCGAAAGGGACACCGGCGCCCCTGAGACGGAGAAGCATTGACCCTCTGTCCGGCATTTCGATGAAACCGCCGCAGCCTTATATCCTGTTAAACGAACCGGCCGCTCTCAGCAGCTCTCGCGGAGTTCGGGGGTGGGGTCCATCTCCGTCAGCCCTATATGATATAAGCCGCCCTTTCACAGACTATATCAAAAAGAGACAGGCCGTTTTTTCACGGCCTGTCTCTTTTGCTTTTGCAATACATGCTAATCGTGAGGAACGGTGGAGAATGCGGTATCCCGTTTCCTCCGGCTCACTCCGAGGTACGGACCGGATCGTCGCCGGTCTCCTCGGGAATGTCGCCGCCGGCCTTCTCCACGGCGTTCTTCTCCATCCGGTTCATCATGATGGGAGAGAGAATGCCGAAGATGCACAGAGCGATCAGCACCCAGCACACCGGGGTGGAGAAGAGGATGGAGGGATCGCCGCCCGAAAGGGCCAGAGAGCGGCGCAGGCCCTTTTCTCCGATGGGTCCCAGAATCAGCGCCAGCACAATGGCGGCGGTGTTCAGGTCGAACTTCCGGCAGAGATAGCCCAGCACGCCGAAGATCATCATGATCACCACGTCCACGAAGTTCTTGTGGATGGCGTAGGAGCCCACCACGCAGAGGACGGAGACGGCGGGAATCAAAATGGCGTCCGACAGGCGGGAGATCTGGGCAAAGCCCCGGCAGCCAAGAAGGCCGATGCCCAGCATGAAGAACTGGATCAGCACGAATCCGGCAAAGAAGGTATAGGTCATTTTCGCCGTCTCGCCCACGAAGAGGTCGGGACCGGGGGTCAGGCCCTGGATAATCAGGCCGCCCATTAGAACGGCGGTGACGCTCTCGCCGGGGATGCCCAGGGTGAGCATGGGGATCAGGGAGCCGCCGGTGACGGCGTTGTTGGCGGCCTCGGAGCCGGCCACGCCCTCAATGCTGCCGTGACCAAACTTCTCCTTCTCCTTAGAGAACTGGCGGGCGGTGTTGTAGCCCAGGAAGCAGGCGATGGAGGCGCCGGCGCCGGGCAGAATGCCGATCAGGTTGCCGATGATCCAGGAGCGGCCCACGGTGGGGGCGATCTGCTTCATCTCTTTTCTGGTCAGCATCATCTTATCGTTGAATTTCGCGGCTCTGGCCCGCTGCTTGATCTTCTGCTCCGCCAGAATCAGCGCCTGGCTCATGGAGAACAGGCCGATCAGGGCGCAGGTGGTGTTGATGCCCTCATAAAGGGAGGACTGGCCGAACATGAACCGTTTCACGCCCTCCATGGGGTCCATGCCGATGGTGGAGAGCAGCAGGCCCAGGGCGCCGGAGATGAGGCCCTTCACCATAGACTTGGAACTGACGCCCGCAATGATGGTCAGGCCGAAGATGGACAGCCAGAAATACTCCGGGGAGCCGAATTTCATGGCCAGCTGAGCCAGCAGCGGAGCGAAGAAGTACAGGGAGATGCAAGACAGCAGTCCGCCGAAGAAGGAGGAGATGCAGGCGGTGCCAAGAGCCTTACCGGCCTTGCCCTGGAGGGTCATCTGATAGCCCTCAATGGCGGTGGCAGCGGAGGCGGGGGTGCCGGGGGTGTGGATCAAGATGGCGGAAATGGACCCGCCGAAGATGGCGCCGCAGTAGATGGCACCCAGCATAATCAGGCCCGTGGAGGCATCCATGGTGAAGGTCATGGGCAGCAGCAGGGCCACGCCCATGGCGGCGGACAGGCCAGGAAGACAGCCGATGACAATACCGATAGTAGTACCCGCGGCCATGGCCAGGATATTGACGGGGACAAGGGCATTGACAAAGCCCTGGCCCATCAGGGCTAACGTCTCTAACATAAATCGTCCTCCCCCTTTACTTAAACAGCAGGCCCACAGGCAGCTTGACCTTCAGGAACAGGGTAAACGCGCAGTAGACCAGCACCAGAATCACGGCAGTGGACAGCAGGATCTGCCACTTGGGAACCTTCAAAAACAGCAGGCAGACCACCATAAACACCAGCGTGGCGATATAGAACCCGGCGAAGTACATCACCACCAGGTACAGCACCACCATACCCAGAATGGGGAAAAACTGCCTGGGCAAAAAGCCCTCGAAGTCCTCCAGACCGCTGGTGACGCCGCTCTTCTTCGCCGCCCGGAGCATCTGCGCCACATACAGTGTGGTCAGGGCGGCCAACAGAATGATGATAAACAGGGGATAGGTTTGGGCGGCAGCGGGGAGGCGCAGGGTCATCACCAGAAACAGGGCGCAGACCGCGTAGACGAACGCGACAACGCCGATATCGGTTTTCTTCATCTCTCAAACCTCACATTGTAATTGGAAAAAAAGCGCGGGGCTTCACGGCATGAAACCCCGCGCAGCTCTATTCAGATTATTCGCCCCAGATGGAAGAGACGGTGTCGGTGCAGAAGGTGTACTGCGCGTCCAGCAGGGCGGCGGTAGCGGCGGGGTCCATGTACTCGGTGGTGACGCTGGCCTTGACGGCGGCGTCCAGATAGGCGGAGTCCTCCATGGTCTGCTTAAAGGCCTCGGCGTAGAAGTCGATGATCTCCTGGGGGGTGTCCTTGGGGGCCACGATGGCACGGGCGGAGCCGTACCACTGGTCATAGTAGCCCGCCTCACCCAGAGTGGGAACGTCGGGATACTCAGCCAGGCGCTTGGTATCGAACACGCCCAGGACCTTCACCTCGGAGGTGAACGCCGCAAAGTCAGCCAGCTTGGCGGAGGAGAAGTCCACCTCGCCCTGGCGCAGAGCCAGCAGCTGGTCGGCGGTGCCGCCGTAGGGGATGGCGGTGTACTCAAAGCCGGCAGTGGTGGAGAGCAGCTGGACGGCGATGTGGTTGGAGGCCTTGTTGCCGTTGGTGGAGGCCTTCAGCTCGCCGGGATGATCCTTGGCGTAGGCAACCAGGTCCTCCAGCGTGTTGAACTGGCTGTTGGCGGCCACCAGGATCACAGAGGTCTCGGAGACGTGGTTGCAGATGGGCACAAAGTCCTCCATGGTGTAATCGCCCAGGCCCTCCACGATGTTGGAGCACAGGGTGGGCAGATTCACAAAGCCCAGGGTGTAGCCGTCGGGCTTGGCCTGGGACAGGGCCGTCCAGCCGATGGAGCCGGAGCCGCCCTCCTGGTTGTCGATGACGATGGTCTGGCCCACAAACTTGTCGGCGTAGGCGCTGAGGACGCGGGCGGTGTTATCGGTACCGGAGCCGGCCTTGTAGGCCACGATCATGTTCACAGGTTCGCTGGGCGTCCAGCCGGTGGCAGCCGGTTCTGCAGGCTCGTTGGCATCGTCTGCATTGGTGGCGGCGGGAGGGGGCGTGGTGCCGGCATTATCGCCGGAGCCGCCTCCGCAGGCGCACAGGCTCAGCAGCATGAATGCCGCCAGCAGCAGGGCAAGGAGTTTCTTCTTCATTTTCAATTCAACCTTTCTTTCTGACATGTTAGGTAGAACACCTGGAGACAGGATATCACGTTGACTTCATGAAATCAATTGTTGATTTATAAAAAATTAACAATATTTTTCTAATATTCCAGCAATAATTCACTTGACATCTTCCGGTCAGACGGCTCAGCGATCTGCCAAAAGCCAGTTTCGCGCGGGGCCGCGGCGGTCCCCAAGCTTTCAGTGATCCCGCCCTCCAAACCGCCGCCCGCTCCAAAGGCCCGCCGCGGCGCGGACTTCCATCCGCGCCGCAGCAAAGTCAACCCGGGAAGAATACCGGCACCGCCAACCGCAGCACACCGCAAACTGTTCCCATAATCAGCATAAACAGCATCGGCGAGGGCTTCCACCGCCGGTAGGCGGCCAGCCCTGCGCAAAAGCAGGCCGCGGACGCCAGGACGGCGCCGGGTTCACCGGAACAGACCGCGTTTTTTACGATTACCAGACCGCCGTTTACAATCACGCCGGCCACTGCTGCCCGCAATACTTTTAATGTATATTGCCAGCGGCCATTTTTTCGCAGCCGGTCGTTTGCCCGCGAGATCAAAAAGGAGATGAAACACCCAGGGAGGATACAGGCGCAGGTCGCCGTGACCGCGCCCGGAACCCCATAGAGGCTCATCCCCACAAAGGACGCGGCGTTAACCGCAATCGGTCCCGGGGTCATCTCCGCGATGGCCATGAGATCCACCAGCGTCTCCGCCGTCAGCCAGCCCAGACGGTCCACGATCTCCGCCTGGATCAGGGAGATCGCCGAGAGGCCTCCGCCGATGCTGAAAAGTCCGATATATAGAAAGTGAAACGCCAGCGCGGTCATACTGCCTCCCTCCCTGCCAAAAACCAGCCTAAAACAGCGCCTCCCGCCAGCAGCCAGATCGTACTGATGTCCGCTGTCATAGCCAGCAAACATACGCCGCCCATCACCGCCAGCCGCAGGCGGTCCCCACCGCGGGCAATCTCCGCCGCCATGGCCGCCACCGCATCCGCAGCTACGACGGCCACCGCCAGCCGCAATCCGTACAACAGCGCGGCGACAATAGGGCTGGCGGAAAACGCCCCATAGCAAAGCGAGATTGCGGAGAGAACCGCCAGAGGCGGAACGATAGTGCCCAATACACCGCAGACAGCCCCCGCGGCCCCCGCCACACGGGCGCCCACCTGTACCGCAACATTGACCGTCACCGCGCCGGGGGACGCCCGGGCAAAGGCCGTCATATCCAGAATCTCCTCCTCGGTCAGCCATCCCAGCTCCTGCACAAACCGCCGCTGCATCAGGGGAATGATGACAAAACCGCCTCCAAAGGTAAGTCCGCTTAAAAGCAGCATGGAGGAAAATAGTTTCCAGCAGGTCTTCTTCATCCTTCTCACATCCTTTGCATCCAGTTTACACCATCCATTTGCATTTTCAAAATACTATGATATAATATGATTTATAGTATTTTAATTATATATAAGGAGGGAATGCCGTGACCCTGCGCCATCTGCGGATTTTTCTAGCCGTGTGCCGGGAGGGGTCCGCTACCGCGGCGGCGGAAAAGCTGTACATCGCCCAGCCCACCGTCAGTGTGGCCATACGGGAACTGGAAGAGCACTATAGCGTCACTCTGTTTGACCGGATCGGACGGCGGCTCTTCCTCACCGACGCAGGCAGGCAGATGCAGTCCTACGCCCAGCATATCGTGGCCCTGCTGGACGAGATGGAGGCGCGCTCCCAGGACTGGGAGGAAACCGGTACCCTGCGGCTGGGCAGCAGCATCACCATCGGCACCGTGCAGCTGCCTGGAATCGTAACGCGGCTCCAGGAGCGGTACCCAAAGCTGCGGATTGAGGTCATGGTCTCAAATTCCGATACGATCGAAAGCGCTATTTTGGAAAATGAGATCGACCTGGGTATGATCGAGGGGGTGTGCCGCAATCAAAAACTGGCAGATCTTCCCCTGGGCGGGGACGAGCTGGTGTTTCTCTGCCACCCGGCCCATCCCTTCGCGGGGCAGTCCATATCCGCCGGACAGCTCAGCGGCCAGCCTTTTCTCTTCCGGGAAAAGGGCAGCGCCGGCCGGGATCTGGTGGAATCCACGCTGAAGGCCGGTGGAGTGGAGCCGCATCCACTGTGGCAGAGCATCAGCACCCAAGCGCTGGTCAGCGGCGTGGCAGAGGGACTTGGAGTGGCGGTACTGCCGCTGCCGCTGATTCAGCCGGCCCTCAGCGCCGGCACTGTGAGTCAGTTTTGGGTGGCGGGAATCCGGTTTGCCCGGCGCTTCCGTCTGCTTCACCACCGGAATAAATACTTAACCCGCCCTATGGAAGTGATGATCCAGCTGTGCAGGCAAGCCTGGGAGTGACTGCCCTCCCCTTCCCCGCCCAACCGGGGCGCCGCAGCGGAAATCAAATGCCAGGATTCCGGTGCGCCGTCTTGCCGCTTTCCGTCTCATCATACAGTCCGCGCGGGAATTTGCCGCCCCTCCGGCAGTCCAAAGAGAGCGGGATGCCTATCCGGCATCCCGCTCTTTTTGAATTCTATCCTCACGGCCGCTCCCTGCCGCACGGCGTCAGGCAGCCGAAGTATATTTAGGCCAGCCGCGCCGCGATCTCGTTTAAAAATTCCTCGCTGTCCACTCCCCGGGCCGCAAATCCCGGCTCTGCCAGAGGCAGGAGATCCCGGGTCATAACGCCGCTCTCCAAAGTCTCCAAAGAGGCCGCCTCCAGCCGCTGGCCGAAGCGGACCAGCTCCGGCAGGCCGTCCAGCTCACCCCGGCGTTTCAGTGCGCCGGACCAGGCAAAAATCGTGGCCATGGGATTGGTCGAGGTCTTCTCGCCCTTGAGATAGCGGTAGTAGTGCCGGGTAACGGTGCCGTGGGAGGCCTCGAACTCCATAACGCCGTCGGGGGACACCAGAACGGAGGTCATCATGGCCAGGCTTCCGAAGGCGGCGGCCACCATGTCGCTCATCACGTCACCGTCATAGTTCTTCAGCGCCCAGATGAAGCCGCCTTTAGAGCGTACAACCCGCGCCACCGCGTCGTCGATCAAGGTGTAAAAATAGGTCAGGCCCAGCTTTTCAAACTCTGTACGGTAGGTATTTTCAAACTCCTCCTCAAAAATACGCTTGAACTCTCCATCGTAGACCTTGGCAATGGTGTCCTTGGTGGAAAACCACAGATCCTGTCTCTGGCTCAGGGCATACTGAAAACAGGAGCGGGCAAAGGCCCGAATGCTGGAATCCTTATTGTGCTGGCCCTGCCAGACCGCGGGACCGTCCACCGTCTGAACCACCAGCGTCTTTTCCGCCCCACTCTCTCCCCGGAATGTGAGTGTGGCCGTTCCCGGCTCCTCCGTCATCATATCCACGGCCTTGTACATATCGCCGTAGGCGTGGCGGGCAATGGTGATGGGCTGCTCCCAGTTCTTCACCACGGGCCGGATCCAGGGCACGACGATCGGCGCGCGAAACGCGGTGCCGTCTAAAATGGCCCGGATCGTACCGTTGGGGGATTTCCACATCTCCGTCAGCTCCGGATACTCCTCCATCCGCTGGCGGTTGGGAGTAATGGTGGCGCATTTCACCGCCACGCCCAGCCGCTTGGCGGCGTTGGCGGCATCTATGGTCACCTGGTCGCCGGTGGCATTCCGGTTCAAAAGCCCCAGATCGTAATATTCGGTTTTCAACTCCACAAAGGGCAAAATGAGCTTCTCTTTCACCATCCCCCAGAGAATCCGGGTCATCTCGTCGCCGTCCATCTCCACCAGGGGGGTGGTCATTTTGATCTTTTCCATAGAATTCTCTCCTGTCCGCAATCAGCCGCGTTTGGCATAGTAGTTCATCAGGCACCCGTCCAAGAGAATCTCCCGCTCCTCGTCCGTCAGGCCACTGACATGGAGTACAATTTCCTCCTCGCCGCCGCTCAGCTTCAAAACCTTGGCAGGGATGTCCTCCCGGCCTTCGGCAATTGCCGTCCGAATTCCCGGGACAAATACGCAGTCCCCCGCCTCATAGGGAAAGTCCGTTCCTTCGTCCAGCGTGAAGGGCAAAATCCCCCAGTTGATACAGTTGGAGCGGTAGCGCTTGGTGGCAAAGCTGTAGCAGATATTGGCAAATCCCCCCAAAACCTTCTGACAGCTGGCGGCCTGCTCCCGGGCCGATCCATCTCCGGGTTTATTGGCAAAGACACAGGAGCCGAACTGGGTATCCCCTGTCCCTGCGCCCGCCCGGTCCAGCAGGGCCTGCAGCCTCTCCGGAACCCTGCCCGCCAGCCGCTCCACCTCCAGCTCCGCCGCGGCCTTGGCCCGGCCCACGTAGGCCGGCTCCCGGCGGGAGAGGGTAAACTCTGCCAGCCGCAGGGGATTGGAGCGGTAGGAGGAGGTCTCCCCGGAGGGAATCAGCTCGTCGGTGGTGGTAACGCCGTCACGCAGCACCGCCGCCAGCTCCACCAGCAAATTTTCCGCCAGCGGCTGCATCTCCGGCCAGTCGGTGATGTTGGGACCGAGGATCAGCTCCGTCTCCGGCAGCGCTTTGCCAAAGCCGTTGTAGACCCGTTTATCGTATACGCCCCTGTCAAAGTGATAGGGATGCCGGACCGTTTCATAGTCCACCTCTGCGGCAGAGGTGATTCTGCCGCCGCAGCGCGCCGTGGCGGCGATAGACCGGGCGTCCATTAAGCAGACGGCGGCAAACTGCCCCTCGCCGGGCTTCGATCCCTCCCGGTTGGGAAAATTCCTGGTGGTGTGCCGCAGGGACAGCCCATTGTGAGCGGGTACGTCCCCCGCGCCGAAGCAGGGACCGCAGAAGCTGGGCTTTATAACGGCCCCGCTTTGCAGCAAATCCGCCGCCGCTCCGATCCGCGTCAGCTCCAGACTGACGGGAACGCTGGTGGGATATACGTCCAGCGCAAAGTACCCGTCGCCGCAGCTGCCGCCCCGGAGAATATCCGCCGCCTCTGTGATGTTGTCAAAGAGACCGCCGGCGCACCCGGCGACGACGCCCTGATCCGCCCACACGCCTCCGTCGTGGATCTTATCCGTCAGGTTGATCCGGGCCTTGGGGTAGCGCTTCCGCGCGTCGGCCTCCACCCCTGTCAAAAGCTCCCGCGCATTGGACAAAAACTCCCGAATCGTCCAGGCATTGGAGGGATGGAAGGGCAGGGCGATCATGGGTTCCACCCGGCTCAGATCCAGCTCGATATACCGGTCATACCAGGCGAACTCACCGGGATGAAGCTCCTTGAAGTCCGACGGACGCCGGTGGGCCTCGTAGAACCCCTTGGTCTCGCCGTCGGTCTCCCAGATGGAGGAGAGGCAGGTGGTCTCGGTGGTCATAACGTCGATTCCGTTCCGGAAGTCAATGGGCAGCCCGGCGATGCCGGGTCCGGCGAATTCCAGCACACAGTTGTTCACAAACCCACTCTCAAACGTGGCCTTCACCAGGGCAATGGACACGTCGTGAGGACCTACGCCCTGTCTGGGCGCACCGGTGAGATAGACCAGCACCACCTTGGGATACGGCACATCCCATGTGTTTTTCAGCAGCTGCTTGGCCAGCTCCGGTCCCCCCTCGCCCACGGCCATTGTCCCCAACGCGCCATAGCGGGTGTGTGAATCAGATCCCAGAATCATCTTTCCGCAGCCCGCCAGCTGCTCCCGGGCGTAGGAGTGAATCACGCTCTGATTGGCGGGGACATAGATTCCGCCGTACTTTCTGGCGGCGGACAGTCCAAAGACATGGTCGTCCTCATTGATGGTGCCGCCCACGGCGCAGAGGGAGTTGTGGCAGTTGGTCAGGGCATAGGGGATGGGGAACTCCCGCATGCCGGAGGCCCTGGCCTGCTGAATGATGCCCACATAGGTAATATCGTGGCTGGCCATCGCGTCAAAGCGAATCTGCAGTCTCTCCGGATCGCCGGAGCCGCTGTGGGCCTGGAGAATCCCCCAGGCCAGAGTGCGCCGCCGCCCCTCCTCCCAGGAGACGGGGGCGGATGTATGGAGAACCCCCTTCGCGAGAAAAACGCCGCTGTCGTGCAGAGTAATCATTTGAGAAACCTCCTAAAATCCGGTATCCAGACGGCCCAGAGCACGTCTGCCAGGAAGTGTTTTTATCCAGGTCCGGCAAAAAGACGTCCGTCCTCATACCGCTGCCCGCCAGATGTCCCGGCGTCCCCGGCGAGGCCGGAAAAGCGGCCGGGATCAAAATTGCAACCGCTGTTCTGCGGCTATTATAGCACGTCCGCCGCGGTTTGGAAAGCCGTTTTATAAACATCGTTTCGGAGAAGCTTACGCACCCCCGGCCCCATTACTCTGCCGCCGGTCGAAATAACGGGATTGAAAAAAGCTCCGTGATAGGTTATAATGGAAAAATACTCTCTTCCCCCGCAGCCCGGGAGGCATACCAAGGCGGATTCCTGTTCCGTCACCGGTTCTCAATGAAAGGCGGTTATGCGATATGTCTTACAAAGTTGACCGGGACCTGCGCCGGATGCTCCGGCACCAGGACCTGATCGAGTCCTCTCTGTCCTTTGTCAGCGGCTCCGAGGACTTCATCCGTGAAAACGACATCTTTCCCTCCAGTCAGTCCGGTGAGGGCGTTATGCGGGGACTGCGTTATCCCAACGGCACCGGTGTCGTCGCCGGCGTCACCTCCATCGGCGATGTGGACGGCTACGACCTGGAGGACGGTCAGAAGGTCCCCCGGCCGGGCCGGCTGTTCTACCGGGGCATCAGCATCAACGACATTATCCAGCAGTGCATCGCCGAGGACCGCTTCGGCTTTGAGGAGACGGTGTACCTGCTGCTCTTCGGCCAGCTGCCCACGGCCTCCCAGCTGACAGAATTCCAGTACCTCATGGCCAAATGGAGCCAGCTTCCCGGCTATTTCAGCGAGGACATGATCCTCCGCTCCCCCAACAAAAATATTATGAACAAGCTGGAGAGCTGCATCGTAGCCCTTCACTCCCACGACGGCGAGGCGGAGAACATGACGCTGGAGAACGAACTCTTCAAGTCCTTCCGCATGGTGGCCCGGACGCCCACCATCGTGGCCCACTCCTACGCCGCCAAACGCCACTACTTCGACGGGGAGAGCCTGTACCTCCACCGCCCCCGGACAGATCTGAGCGTGGCTCAAAACTTCCTCTATTCCCTGCGGGAGGACACAAAGTTTGACGACGATGAGGCAAAACTCCTGGATCTTTGCATGATCCTCCACGCCGAGCACGGCGGCGGCAACAACTCCACCTTCGCCTGCCGGGTGCTGACTTCCTCCGGTACGGACTTCTACTCCTCCATCGCCGCGGCGGTAGGGGCGCTGAAGGGCTTCCGCCACGGCGGCGCCAACATCAAGGTGGTGGAGATGATGCAGTACCTCAAGCGGGCCATTCGGGACTGGAGCGACGACGGTCAGGTGAAAGACCAGCTGGTCCGCATCCTCCGCCGCCAGCTGGGGGACGGCACTGGCCTCATCTACGGCATGGGACACGCGGTCTACACCCTCTCCGACCCCCGGGCCGAGATTTTAAAGCAGTTCTCCCGCCATCTAGCGGAGAAAAAGGGCATGGTCAAAGAGCTGGATCTCATTGAATCCGTGGAGCGTCTGGCCCCGGAGGTGTTCCGGGAGGAGCGGAATTCCGACAAGCCCATCTGCGCCAATGTGGATCTCTACTCCGGCTTTGTATACAAACTGCTGGGCATTCCCACCGACCTGTACACCGCCATTTTTGCCAGCGCCCGCATGCCCGGCTGGTGCGCCCACCGCATTGAGGAGTGCTGTGCCGAGGACCCCCGCATCATCCGTCCCGCTTACAAAACCGTCACCCGGCGGACTCCCTATGTGCCGCTGTCGGAGCGGTACTGAGGCAGCTTTCCGGCAGCCGGTACATCCGCAAAAAACAGGAGAATGGGAAAACCGGCAGGTCTCCCCATTCTCCTGTTTTTTACAGCGTTTTTCCTGACTGCCCGCCGCCCTCAAAGCCGCATAATGGCCTTTACCGCCTCTGCGGTGGAAGCTCGGGGAATCAGCTCAAATCCCACGAGGCCGGTATATCCCGCCTCCTCCAGGCAGGAGATCACCTTGGGATAGTTGATCTCCCCAGTACCCGGCTCGTGGCGTCCCGGAACATCGGCTATATGAACATGCCCAAACTGGCGGCCATGGGCCAGAATATGTTCGCACAGGCTGCCCTCATTGAGCTGCATATGATACACGTCGTATAAGACCCCCAGCATGGGAGACCCAATGAGCCGGATCATCTCTGCCGCCATTTGGGTGGTGCGCAGGTAATTCCCCACGTGGTCTACAGAGGTGTTCAGCGGCTCCAGATTGATTTGGACGCCGCTCTCCTCCGCAATCCTGGCGCACTCCAGCAGGGTGTGGAACATGGCGCAGAGCTTCACAGTATCGGAGAGTTCGGGATAGCTGTTGATCACCGTGCCGCCCTCCCCCAAGCCGTTGGAGTGGATCGTTAAACTGCGGGCGCCCACCTTCCTGGCCGCCGCGATAGATTCCCGCAGAAACGCCAAATACGCCTCCCGCTGGGCGGGGTCAATGAGTGAGAGTTCCGCGTCGCCGTTAAAGCCCGCGATGCGGATCCCGGCTCTCTCCGCGGCGGACTTCACCGCATCCAGATCCCGGCCGGTCCAGCTCCAGAATTCAACAAAGTCAAACCCATCCTCTCTTGCCGCCCGGAAGCGGTCCAGAAAGGGAAGTTCCCAATACATGGGTTCAATACACACGGATTTCAGAAACTTCATCCCTGCGCCTCCTCTGCATCAGCGCCACGCATTTATACGGTCCGGACAGCCGTCCGCGTCTTTCGCCCCGCGTGACGGTGATATTTTCAAATAACCGCGGCGTCCTTCAAAAGCCATGCCTGGCCGCCGGTCCGGAGCCGGACGCTATGGAGATCCCCACGCGCTTCCCTCTCAGGCCCTATTTTCAACCTCTTCCAAGGCCGGCATGGCGGGAATCGCACCGCTGCGAGAGCAAGTAAGCGCCGCCGCCCGGTTGGCAAAGGCCAGAATTTCCTCCAGCTCCACCCGCTCCAGCCCCTCCAGGGGCGGCCCGTCCCGGCGGCTGAGACGGCTGAGCACAGCGCCGAAAAAGGTATCCCCCGCGCCGTTGGTATCCGCCACTTGAACGGAGACGCCGGGAACCGTAAAAGTCTCTTCCCGCCAGCGGCAGAACACCCCGCTGCCGCCCATCGTCACCAACGCCAGCCTTACGCCCTGTTCCGCCAAAATTTCACTGCCCGCCGCAGGATCGGAGACGCCGGTAAGCAGGGGCAGCTCCTCCTCCGACAGTTTGATAATGTCCACCAGGGGCAGAGGAATCCGCATCCACTCCACAGCGTCGCCCTCACTGGCCCAGAGAGCCGGACGGTAGTTCGGGTCATAGCTCACAAGCCGCCCGCTTTTGTGGGCTGTCCGGGCGGCAAAGATTGTGGCATTGCGGGCAATGCCCGGCGTCAGGCTCACAGAGCCAAAGTGAAGGATTTTGCTGTTCAGCACCGCCTGCTCATCCACCTCCTGGGGCGTCAGCTCCTGGTCGGCACCCCGGATAAAGCGAAATCCCCGCTCGCCCTTTGCGTCTACAGAGACAATGGCCATGGTGGTGGCCTGCCTGCCGGCGCGCAGGCCGGAGCAGTCCACGTTGTTTTCCTCCAGCACCTGGCGGAGATAGATTCCAAATCCATCCTCTCCCGCCTTCCCGATAAAGGCCGTTTTCGCTCCCAAACGAGATGCCGCCACCGCCACGTTGGCGGGCGCTCCGCCTGGATTGGCCGCAAACTGGGGCACACCCGCCGCACTGACACCGGTCTGCGTCAGATCAATCAATATCTCTCCAATTGTGGTAATGTCCGTCATAGCGGCATCCTCCCATCGTTTCCAAAAAAAAGCAAATTTACGGACGGCCCGGCACCGCTCACGGCTGCTTGTGCGCCGTCCGCACAAAGAGGCCCCCGGCAGACAGCGCGCAGAAAAACGGACGGCAGCAGATCGGTTCCGCCGGGGAAACCCTCCAGCACCGCGGCCGGCAGGGCATAGAGATAAGCAGATGTCAAAACTGCCGGAAAGCGGGCCTGCGGCGGCAAACGGCCCGCCGCAATCTTTTGGAAAAAGCATACCGCTCACCCATTCCGCCTTTTTGATTTTGCAGTATAGCACACGCTACCACCCATTGCAAGGGCAAGAGTCTGACAGAGCGGGTAAATTTCCCGCAGGAGGGGAAATCTCCGCATTTTTACCGGATATACCTAGAAACCATCCGTGCCTATGGAAAGGCCGCGGTACTTTGACCGGCAAAACAACCATGCGAAAACCCGGCATGGCCTCCGCCGGCGGCGCACTGCGGAATACCGGCCGGCCCGACCATGTTCTGGGGATATTGTCCGTCCCTGCGGCTCTATCCCTCCCCGATTTGAATATTCAAGCCAGCAGAAGAGGCGGCCGCGGGTCCGGCCGCCTCTCTTTGTATTTTGGGAAATCTCATTTTCAAAAAGGGTCTGCGCACAAGAGGGCAAAAGACTACAGCGGCGTACACTGCTCCCATCCATACCGGAGTAGGCCTTCTCATCTGCCGGTCTGCCCCAGGCGGTCTCAGCCGGGCATCTCGATGTTATTATAACACAATTCTCCATCAAAACCAACAAAAAAGCGCTGTTTTTTCATCTTCCATCAATAGCTCCAGACCGCTTCCCCTCCGTTGGGGCTTTTGGACCAACATGCGCAGGATGCTGCGCCAAGAGTCGGACGCGAGACAACTCCACGAGTCAAAACAGCGTCCCCGCCTCAAACCGTGCCGGAACCGCCGTTATCTCCACTTTCCCCGTCTCAGCCCGAACATACCCGAACATACCGCCGGTTGGACCCGCGGCTCTTTCACGGGGACCTCTCTTCCACATACGGCGCGCAGCCTGCATCAGACGTCCCGCCCTGTCTTCTCTCCACAGGCTGAGGGAACTTCTCCCCAGTGGGAACCACGTTCAATATATGGACTCTCCTTTTCCGCCGCTTCGCAGCAGTGATTCATGCATAGCAGCCATCAGCACTAAAAGCAGCAGCAGGTATACAGGAAACAGCGCCGCCGTCACATGGGCGGCAACCATGCCGAACACCGGAGGCATCAAACAGGTGCCCACATAGGCGCTGGCCATCTGCACGCCGATGATGGCCTGAGAACGGTCTGCGCCAAAGTGAGCCGGTGTGGAATGGATCAGGCACGGATAGACGGGCGCACAGCCCAGACCGGTTAGCACAAGCCCCGCCAAGGCGGCGGTCTCTCCCAGGGGCAACAGCATAGCGGCAATTCCCGCAGCAGCAGCCCCCTGTCCCAACCGGACCATCTGGGCGTCGCTCAGTTTCACCGTTAAAAATCCGCTCAGCGCCCGCCCCACCGTGATCCCGATGCAAAACAGCCCCGCAAAGCCCGCCGCTGTCTCCGCGGAGACCCCTCTACAGAGCACCAGATAACTGCTGGCCCAGAGAATCGCCGTCTGCTCCATGGCGCAATAGCAGAAAAATGTGACCATTACCGCCCTGACACCGGGGATCCGAATAATCTGCCCCAGCGACAGCGCCCGGGACCGTCCGCCGCTCTCCAGTCCGTCCTCCTCTGTCCGCCGGGACCGCCAAAGGGGCAAACTGGCGATGAGCACCGCAGTCAGCGCCACCTGGAAGAGGGCAACCCGCTGGTATCCCACATTCCACCCGGCGCCGCTGGTCAACGCGCCGCCAATGATATAGGGTCCCAGCGAGGTTCCCACACCCCACATGCAGTGGAGCCAGCTCATATGGCGGCTGGCATAGTGGATGGCCACATAGTTGTTCAGCGCCGCGTCTACGCTGCCCGCCCCCAGTCCATAGGGGACCGCCCACAGGCACAGCTGCCAAAAAGAGCCGCTGGCGGAAAACCCAAATAGGGCCGCGGCCGTCATGCCAACGCTGACCGCCG
The DNA here is from genome assembly GCA_910588005.1 of uncultured Oscillibacter sp. GTDB lineage: Bacteria > Bacillota > Clostridia > Oscillospirales > Oscillospiraceae > Oscillibacter. Next base: position 11,383 of record CAJUQM010000006.1, on the reverse strand, counting down.
TGACTTTCCCTGTTCCCAGCCTGCGGGTAAGGCGGTCGCTCTGCAGGCTGGAGAGTACCGTCCCCCCGGCAATCACCATGGAAATGATGCCCGCATAGGAGACGGGCACGTCCAGTTGACCGTACATGGACGGCCATGCCGCCCCCAGCAAGGAATCCGGCAGCCCGAGACTGATAAAAGAGAGATAGATAACAGCCAACAGCAAATGAACCATATTGCATTTCCCCCCGTGTTTGTGATATGATTATATCAGCAAAAATTTCCGGCATATAGAACAAATCCAGCAGATTTCTATAATAATTCCGCCAAAAGGAGGCTTGCAATGGCCATTTCACCCTGCGGCTCCGCAACAGACCCACAGGGCAGGGAGCTGGTTCAGCACGGCACCGCCCTCTTCCCAGCCGCCTGCTACCTGGACGATCCCGTGCGGGAACCGGTCCCCTGGCACTGGCATACGGAGCTGGAGACCGGCATCGTAACCGCGGGCAGCGCCGTTATCGCCGCCGGAACAGAGCGCTTTATTCTGAGACAGGGAATGGGCTTTTTTATCACCTCCGGCGTATTGCACACGGCCCTGCCCCATGGACAGAGCGACTGCCGCCTGCACTCGGTGGTCTTTCACCCCCGGCTGGTAGGCGGCAGCATCGACAGCGCCTTTTGGCAGAACTACATCCAGCCGCTGCTGGCGGAGGGCGCCCCGCAGCACGTCCTCTTCGACGGTTCGGCCTCCTGGCACCCAGGGGCGCTCTGCGCCATTGAATCCGCCTGGAAGTCCTGCGCGGAGGAGCCGCCGGGATATGATCTTCAAGTTCGCAGTTCCCTCTCGCACCTGGCTTTTCTCCTCTCCCGCCACTGTCCGGCAGACAGAAAGCCCCTGCCGGAAAAGACTCTGCGGGCTGAAGAACGCATGAAGCGGATGCTGCGCTTTATCCAGGAACACTACGGCGAAGAAATCGGCTCCGCCGCAATTGCGGGCAGCGCCGCCATCAGCGAGAGTGAATGCCTGCGGTGCTTTCGCAACACCATTGATACGCCGCCCATCCAATATCTCAAGCAGTTCCGGGTACAGCGGGCTGCGGAGCTGCTGGCCTCCACGGCGTGGAGCACCGCAGAGATCGGCGCCCGCTGCGGTTTTCAGGACGCCAGCTATTTTACCAAGACCTTTCGCCAGCTAAAGGGCTGCACCCCCTCGGAATACCGCAAAGGGCACGGCCCAGGTTAAAGGATTCAAGCCGGCGGCAGACCAAAACGCCTGCCGCCGGCTCTTGCCGTTTGCCGATGCTTCCCTTACTTCCCCTTTGCCAGTTCCCGCCGCACGGCCTTTGACAGAAGCTCCTGCCCCTCTTGGGAGCGCAGAACCTCCAACACGGCCCCACGCAGACTCTCCTGAAACTTTTTTCCGCCCAGCAGGGCGTCCAGCATAGAGCCGCCCTCTCCGGCGGGAACCGGGGAATCGGACTTTGCCGCCCGTTTCGGTGCCGCCGGACGGGGCGCCGGCGCCGGGTCCAAAAATGCCCCGTCCATCCAGTCGTCCATGCGGGTACGGTCATTATTCTCCCCCCGCAGATAGAACACGGACACGCCGAAGAAAGCTGCCAGCTTCTCCTGCTGGTCCTGGGTGGGCGTCTGACGGCCCGTCTCAAATTTCTCCACTGCCATTCTGGGAAAACCCAGGGCAACGGACAGGGCGGGACGGCTGAGGCCGCGCTCTCCGCGCAGCTGCTCGATACGCTGTGCCATGGTGACCATAAAATGATCCTCCTCGCGATCAGTTTGTCCTCCCTATTGTAGCATAAGGAGGAAGTCCCTTGCAACCGTTGGCTCCGTGTGTTATCATAGGACCAGCTCATTTGCGGGTAAGGACCATTTGCTAAACGCTCTGACCGGCCTTCTGCCGGAATATGCTTCCCTCATCCGGGGAATTGACGCCAGGGTACGCCGTCCTTATAGGCCGCTCTGTGTTTCGCCAAAAGCACGTGCCCGTTCACCCGGCGCCGCCTCTGCGGGCTGTTGTACCTGCGCCTGACGGAGGCCTTTGGCTCCGGGTGCAGGGCCTCCGCCTACCGCTGCAATCCGGCAGAGATTCCGCGCGCCGCATCGGGACAAAACCTGCTTTTGAACCATGCCCTGAAAAGGAGAAGTCCGCCATGGAACACTGGGATGTTTTAAAACCGGGGGGATACCGCTTCGTCTGGGACGACGCCCTCTTTCCCCCGGGGACGGATACCTTCCTTCTCTCCTCTCTGCCCCGGCTGAAACCGGGGCTGCGGGTCTGTGACTTGGGAAGCGGCACAGGGCTGCTGGGTCTCCTTCTGCTCCAGCGCCAGCCACGCCTCACCGTCACCGGCCTGGAGCTTCAACCGCAGGCCCTCCGCCTGGCGGTCCAAACCGCTGCGGAAAACGGCCTGACAGACCGCCTCACCTTCCTCCGGGGGGATCTGCGGGAGGTCCGGGCGCTCCTCCCGGCCGGGTATTTCGACCTGGTGGTCTGCAATCCCCCCTACTATCCCCCATCCAGCGGCCGCCTCCCCGAAGCGCCCGGCCTCCGGGAAGCCCGTTCGGAGACCGCCTGCACTCTGGGAGATGTGTGCAGAGCCGCCGCCTGGCTGCTGCATTGGGGGGGCAGGCTCTGTCTGGTTCACAAGCCGGAACGGCTGACGGATCTGCTCTGCACCCTGCGCGGCGCCGGACTGGAACCCAAGCGGCTGCGGACCGTCTGCAAAACTCCCGGCAGCGCCCCCTCCCTGGTACTGGCAGAGGCCCGCCGGGGCGGTAGGCCAGGACTTTCCTGGGAGCCACCGCTGATCTTGGAAACACCGGAGGGCCGCCCCACAGAAGAGCTGGATGCGATCTATTTCAGGCAGCAGGAGGAGACGCCATGAGCGGCACATTATATCTGGTTGCCACCCCCATCGGCAATCTGGGAGATTTCTCCCCCAGGGCGGTGGAAATTCTGGAATCGGTGGACTTCATTGCGGCAGAGGATACCCGGGTATCTGTAAAGCTGCTGAACCACTTCCATATTAAAAAATCCCTGGTGAGCTATCATGAGCACAACCACGTTACCGCCGGTCAGGCCATTCTCGCCCGCCTGCTGGCAGGGGAATCCTGCGCCCTGGTGACCGATGCCGGCACACCGGCCATCTCCGATCCGGGGGAGGATCTGGTGCGCCTGTGCGGAGAGCGGGGCGTGAATATTATCGCCATTCCGGGCTGCTGCGCGGCGATAAACGCCCTGGCGGTCAGCGGCCTGCCCACCGGACGGTTCACCTTTGAGGGATTCTTGACCGTCAACAAAAAGAGCCGCCGGGAACACCTGGAGCACCTGAGAGACGAAGAGCGGACCATGGTCTTCCACGAGGCCCCCCATAAGCTTCGAACCACTTTGCAAGACCTCTGCGCCGCCTTTGGTCCCGAGCGCCGGATCGCCCTCTGCCGGGAGATGACCAAGCTCCACGAGGAGATCTGGCGCACCACTCTGGGGGAGGCGGCGGCCCGCTACGAAACAACCTCCCCCAAGGGGGAATATGTTCTGGTGATAGCCGGAAAGGAGCGGTTCCGGGGAGCCGCCCTCACGCTGGAGGAGGGCGCCGCCCAGGTGCTGGCCCTGCAAGACCAGGGTATGCGTCTGAAAGAGGCCGCCAGAGAGGTGGCCGAGCACACAGGTCTATCCAAAAACGAATTGTATACCGCCGCCTTGGAAAAAAGGCATTGAAAAAAGCAACAGCGCAGCGTAAATACGCCGCGCTGTTGTTCGTTTTTGGACATCTCGGCCTGCCGCCGGTCTTTGTAAGTGTGGCAGCACTTACAGCTCTTTCAGCTCCCGCAGGCACTTGGGGCAGACGTTCTTACCCCTGAACACCGTAATATCCTTTGTCCCGTCACAAAAGATACAACTGGGTTTGTATTTTTTCAGAATGACGGACGAACCTTCCACATAGATTTCCAATGCATCCTTCTCCGCGATGTCCAGCGTACGGCGCATCTCAATGGGCAGTACAATTCTTCCCAATTCGTCCACCTTTCGCACAATACCTGTTGCTTTCACTATTTCTCCTCCTTTGCCCCACATTTGTTTACATTTTGACTGGACATGACAATATCATACATAATCTCATTATGTCAATCATTATCCTAAAAGTTCAAATTTAATTAACATTTCCTATAAGTTGAGAGGAGCGTCGCACATGGCAATGACATGGGTTTGGTCAGGAATGGTAGTGTCATCCCTAGTTTTCGGCCTGCTCACCGGGCGGCTGGACGCGGTAGCCGCCGCCGCGCTGGACGGCGCCGGGTCTGCCGTCCAGCTGGGTCTCGCCATGGCGGGCGTACTCTGCCTGTGGTCCGGCGTGATGGAGGTCATGAATGCCTGCGGTCTCTCCTCAGAGCTGGCCCGGGTCTTCCGGCCGCTGCTGCGGCGTCTGCTGCCGCGCGCCAGCCGGGACAGGGAAACACTGGCCGCCGTATCCGCCAACGTCTCCGCCAACCTGCTGGGTCTGGGCAACGCCGCTACCCCTCTCGGCATCCAGGCAGCCCGGCGAATGGCCCAGGGCTGTGGCGGCATCGCCAGCGACGAGCTGTGTATACTGGTGGTACTGAACACCGCCTCGATCCAACTGCTGCCCACCACCATCGCCTCCGTCCGGTCCGCCATGGGCAGCACCGCTCCCTTCGACATTCTGCCGGCAATATGGTTCAGCTCCCTTTTATCGCTAATCGCAGGGCTGAGCGCCGCAAAACTCCTCTCCCTGCGAAAGAGGGCACGGCCATGACCCTTAGCGCTCTTATTCTTCCCCTGCTACTGGCCTTGGCCGCAATCTGCGGACTGGGCAGGCGGGTGGATGTCTACGCCGCCCTTACCCGCGGGGCTGAGGAGGGATTGACTGTGCTCCTACGGATCATTCCCGCTCTGGTGGGACTGCTGACGGCAGTGTCCATGTTCCGTGCCTCCGGGGCCATGGAGTGGCTGGCTGCCCTCTGTGCGCCGCTGCTGAACCGGCTGGGAATCCCTCCGGAGACCGTGCCGCTAATGCTGGTGCGTCCGGTATCCGGCAGCGGGGCCCTGGCGGTCGGCAGCGAGTTAATGTCCACCTATGGCCCGGACAGCTATATCGGAAGAGTGGCGGCCGTCATGCTGGGCAGCACGGAAACCACGTTTTACACCGTTGCCGTCTACTTTGGCGCGGCGGGGATCCATAAGAGCCGGCACACCATCCCCGCCGCTCTGACCGCCGATTTAACGGGATTTATTGCCTCTGCCCTGGCGGTACGTCTATTTTTTGGAACATAGTAAGAGGTGCGCAGAGCAATGCTCCGCGCACCTCTTCAGGAGTCTGAACGTCACATACCCCGCAGCTCATCGTCCAGCCAGGTATCCGTGGGAGAGAGATTCGCCGTAAATACCCGGGCGGCGTTCTCCGGGTCCTTGCTCTGGTGAAACTTAAACACAGTCTCTCCACCCGGCATCCGGCAGAAAATCTCAATCTTGCCCAGGGGATGGCTCATGGCATAGCGCACCGCTTTGCCAAATCCGTTCTGCCGGGACTTTGCGCTGTCCACAATCCCGATTCCCTCGTTCAGGGGAACTTGAAAACGGCTGTGAACGCCAGTGACCGGACGGCATTGGAAAATGTAGTAAGGCACCGCTCCCATACGGGTCAAGCCGGACAGCAACGCCCCCAGAACCTCCCCGCTGTCGTTGACGCCCCGCAGCAGCACCGTCTGGTTTCGAACCAGCACGCCCCGGTCAATCATCGCCCGTACAGCCCGGCGGGCCTCTTCCGTCAGTTCCCGGGGATGGTTAAATTGGGTCACCAGGCACAGCGCCTTTTTCTGAGCGTACTCCGCAAACAGGTCCAGCAGCTCCGGATCGCCGTAGATGCGCTCCGGCAGCGTTACCGGCACCCGGGAGCCGAAACGGATAAAGTCCAGGTGCTCCACAGCGCTCAGCTCCTGGAAATAGCGCCTTAGAATGCGGTTTGGATTCAGCAGAGCGTCGCCGCCGGAGACCAGCACATTGGAGATCTCCCTGTGGCCCTTTACGTAGGACACGACCTCATCCACCCGCTTGTTCAGCTCCTCGTCGGAAAGCCCCACCAGCCGCTTGCGAAAACAGTGGCGGCAGTACATCGCGCACTGATTGGTGGATAACAGCAGTACCGTCTGGTCGTACTTGTGCTGCATCCCCTCCAACTTGGTGTTGTCAGCCTCGCCGCTGGTGTCAAAGGAGCCGCCGTCCTCCAGCTCCGCAAGGGATGGGACACACATCCGCCCAATGGGGTCATCCGGGTCCTTCGGATCCACCAGAGACAAGTAGTAGGGCGTAATCAGCATGGGAAACCGCTCCAGGACTTTTCCGTAGCGCGCCGTCTCCTCCGCCGTCCAGCCAAGGACCGGAGCCAGTTCCTCCGCCGTCTTGATCCCGTTCTTCAATTCCTCCTGCCAGCTCATGTGCTGCACCGCCTTTCTTTTAAACCGATTTTGTCGTCTTGCACCCATAAAATAAAACTCTGTATCCGCCGCCGGGGGATTGGGCCGGCTGAATACAGAAATAAGAAAACGCGTATAAACTGGCCCTGTGGGTCCGGCTTACACGCTTACATAAATGATGTTGATTTGTCTAATAAAAACTTGATTATCAGATGTCTCCAACGGTATTTATGCGAAAGTCTTCTAAATAGCGCTCCTGAACACTGCCCCCAAATATTTGATTATTTTTTTATATATTATAACAAATCATCTCCTTCGGCGCAAGTCGAATTTTGCTGTTTTAACTAAATATTAACGTTTTAGCTCACATTTGTACTCTCCACATCCCATATAGCCCACTCTTTTTGAAATTGGGGTTGCATTTTGGAGAGGAAAATCGTATACTATCGTCAGAGAACAACTGAATCCTTTGTCTTCAGGGCGGGGTGCGATCCCCCACTGGCGGTACAGTCCGCGACCGGGCGCTTTGGCGTCCGCTGACCCGGTGGAACTCCGGGACCAACCGTATAGTCGGGATGGAAGAAGATGAGTGCGGCAAAGCCGTGCGCTGTTTATGCGCTCCTTTGTTGTTTGTTCACCTGGAGAGAAGTCAAGGTGTCCAGGTGTTTTCAAACAAATCTAAGGAGTGTGTTTTTATGTCTGAACCCAATATCACCGTCGTTTCCGCCCCTCCCGCCCGCATGCGGGTCAAAACCATCGCCTCTCTGGGAATGCTCACTGCCGTGGCCTATGTGGTGATGCTCCTGAGCAAGATGCTGCCGCAGGTCTTTTACTTTCTCCAGCTGGATGTGCAGGCCACTGTGATTACCATCGGGGGCTTTCTCTTTGGTCCTCTGGCCGCTGCCGCCATCTCCATAGTGGTGGCCGTGGTGGAGATGTTTACCGTCAGCGAGACCGGTCCCATCGGCTGTATCATGAACGTGCTGGCAACCGTCTCCTTCTGCTGTACCGCCGCCTTTGTCTACAAGAAGGTCCACACCAGAAAGGGCGCTGTCATCGGACTGACCCTGGGCATCGCCGCCCAGGTGGCGGTTATGCTGCTGTGGAACTATCTCATCACCCCCATTTATCAGGGAATTCCCCGGGCTGAGGTCGCCGCTATGCTGCCCACCGTATTTCTGCCCTTCAACCTGGTCAAGGGCGGGCTGAATATGGGGTTGATCCTGGTACTCTACAAGCCCGTGGTCACCGCTTTGCGGAGGGCCAAGCTGGTGCCGCAGTCCCAGACCATCGTCCAGAGCAAAAAGGTCAACGCCGGATTTTTGCTGTTTTCCCTGGCGGTGCTGGCGACCTTCGCCGCCATCGCCCTGGTTCTGATGGACATCATCTGATCCTGCGGCCCATACATTGCTTTACAGAGGCGGCGGCGTGGCTGATCCACGCCGCCGCCTCTGTAAACTCCTGCCCTGCCGGCCTCACACCAGTTTTCTCTCCGGCTATCCCCTTGAACCATGTTTTAAGAATAGGACGAGCGAGCGGAGCGAAACTCTCAAAACAAACAAATTTTTCCAACGCAGTATCTGCCCTTTTCATACGGGAACAAATGTGCTATTATAGAGAAAATCCCCGCCAGAGAGGAGATCTGCCCATGGACCGCGTCATTCTGCACTGTGACCTGAACTGCTTTTACGCCTCCGTGGAGCTTCTGAGCCACCCGGACTTGCGGGAGATTCCCACAGCGGTCTGCGGCGATCCCTCCTCCCGCCACGGTATCATTCTGGCCAAAAATGAACCCGCCAAAAAATACGGCGTCCAGACGGCGGAGACCATCTGGCAGGCCAAAAAGAAATGCCCCGGTCTGGTACTGCTGCCTCCCCACCACAATCTATACCGGGAATATTCCCATAGGGTCAACGGTATCTACGACCAGTACACCGATCTGGTGGAACCCTTCGGCATTGATGAGAGCTGGCTGGATGTGACACACACCCTCCACCTCTTCGGCGGCGACGCCGCCGCTCTGGCGGACGCTTTGCGGAAGCGGATAACAAAAGAACTGGGACTGACTCTCTCCGTGGGGGTCAGCTTCAACAAAGTCTTCGCTAAGCTGGGCAGCGACTACAAAAAGCCGGACGCCACCACGGTGATCTCCCGGGAAAATTGGCAGCACCTTGTGTGGCCCCTGCCGGTGGGGGATCTTCTCTATGTGGGAGGAGCGGCCCGGAGGCTACTGTGCCAATACGGTGTGGAGACCATCGGCCAATTGGCGGCTTGCCGCCGGGAAATGCTGGAAACTCTGATGGGCAAGATAGGAGTACAGCTGTACGAATACGCCAATGGGCTGGACAGCGATCCTGTTCGCCCCCGCACCAGTGTGGAAACGGCAAAATCTGTGGGCAACAGCATCACCTTTCCCCAGAATCTCACCACCCGGGAGGAGATCCGGCAGGGAATTGCTGTGCTGGCGGACTCTGTTGCCTCCCGCCTGCGCCGTCTGGGACTATACGCCGGAGGCGTTCAGGTAACCGTCCGAGATCCGGCTTTCCATGACCGCTCCCGCCAGCGGCAGTTTGACGCTCCCACCCACTTAATCCGAGACCTGACGGAAGCCGCTATGGGGCTTGCCACAGAACTATGGCAGCCCCCCGCCCCTGTTCGGGCACTGACTGTCACTGCAATTCATCTCTCTCCGGAGGATGCCGCCTATGAGCAGGTGGATTTATTTAATGCCGGAACGGCTCTCAAGCGGAAAAAACAGGAAAAACTGGAGGCCGCCATGGACCATATTCGAGGGAAATTCGGCACAGGCGCCATTGCCTTTGGCGCCTCTCAGCCGGAAAAAAGGGAGGAGGACCCACTGCCATGACAAAGCAAGAGGCAAAGCAGAAGCTCCGCCGCACCATACGAAATCTGGAAAACTGTCTCTCTCCCGGGTATCTCTCCGCATCCAGTCAGGCAATTTCCGCCCATCTGCTGGCTATGCCCGATTACCGGAACGCCGGAACGATTTTTTGCTTCGCCAGCGTGGACCGAGAGGTGGATACCTGGCCTATTCTTCGGGAAATTTTGACCTCCGGCCGGGTTCTCTGCGTACCGCTGTGCACCAAAGCGGGTCACATGGAGCCGCGTCAGATCACCGCTCTGGAGCAGCTTCTCCCAGGCGCCTACGGGATTCCAGAACCGCCGGCGCACAGCCCTCACATTCATCCGGATGAGATCGATTTTGCTGTCCTGCCCTGCGTCACCTGTGATCGGACTGGGCGCCGTTTGGGCCGTGGCGGAGGGTATTACGACCGCTTTCTCTCCCAATACCGCAGCAGCGCCGTCCTGCTGTGCCGGGAACGCCTGATCCGGGAGGAGATCCCCGTGGAACCCCATGACTGCCCGGTCCCCTGGGTACTCACGGAACAAGGGCTGTACGAGGACGGCGTTCCCGCCCGACTGGGATAAATCTCTCGTAAAAAGTGCCAATATCCCTGTGAATATCGGGGAATTTCCGGTCAAAATATGCCTTGTCAAAGACTGTTTCATCCCCTAGAATAAAAAGACAATCACATTTCCAGCATCGACAAAGGAGGAAGTTCCCCCATGATTCAGCAATCTATGGACTATATTTCCCAGTTCGACCCAGAGGTAGGCGCATCCATTCGGGAGGAGTTTGCCCGGGAGTGCCGCAATATTGAATTGATCGCATCAGAGAATCTGGTCAGCGAGGCCGTAATGCTTACCATGGGCACTTGCCTAACCAACAAATACGCCGAGGGATACCCCGGCAAGCGATACTACGGCGGCTGTTATGCCGTGGACATTACCGAGGAGATTGCCCGAAAACGCGCCTGCCAGCTCTTTGGCTGCAATTACGCAAATGTCCAGCCCCATTCCGGCGCAAACGCCAATTTGGCGGCTTTCTTTGCCCTGGTTCAGCCTGGGGACACCGTTCTAGGCATGAACCTGGCCCATGGCGGCCACCTCTCCCACGGCAGCCCGGTAAATATTTCGGGAAAGTATTTCAATATTGTGCCCTATGGTGTCAGCGGCGAGACGGAGACGATCGACTACGACGCACTCTTGGAAACCGCCAAATCCTGCCGTCCCAAACTGATTGTCTGCGGTGCCAGCGCTTATCCCCGTACAATTGACTTTGCAAAATTCCGGGCGGTGGCCGACGAGATCGGAGCCTATCTCATGGTAGATATGGCCCATATTGCCGGCCTGGTGGCCGCTGGAGTCCATCCCTCCCCTGTGCCCTATGCCGATGTAGTAACTACAACCACCCACAAGACTCTGCGCGGCCCCCGGGGCGGTATGATTCTCTGCAACGATGAGGCCATTTATAAAAAGATAAATTCCGCTGTGTTCCCGGGTACCCAAGGAGGGCCTCTCGAGCATATCATCGCCGCCAAAGCGGTCTGTCTGGGAGAGGCCTTAAAGCCGGAGTTTAAGCTCTACGGACAGCAGGTAGTGAAAAACGCCCGTGTCTTGGCAGAGGAATTGGTAAAGCAGGGATTTCGTCTGGTATCCGGCGGTACAGACAATCACCTGTGTCTGGTGGATGTCCGCGGCTTCCACATCACCGGCAAGGAATTTGAGCATCGCTTAGACGAGGTCCAAATCACCGTAAATAAGAATTCCATTCCCAATGACCCTGAGAAGCCCTTTGTCACCAGTGGAATCCGCGTGGGCACTCCTGCCGTCACCTCCCGGGGCTTCAAAGAACCGGAGATGGTGAAAATTGCCCAGTGGATGGCCATGACAGCCCGGAATTTTGAAAGCTGCAAAGAACAGGTCCGGCAGGAAGTAGACGCACTATGCCGGGAATTTCCCATCTACCAATAATGTAAAAAGCCGCGCAGACTTGAAAGGTCTGCGCGGCTTTATCAAAGGAGCCAAAGCGAGAAGAAAAAAGGAGACACACCCGAAAGGATGTGTCTCTAGATGTTGGCACCACCTATTT
>CAJUQM010000005.1 GCA_910588005.1 uncultured Oscillibacter sp. | reverse complement strand
CGGGAGAATAGGGAAGCGGAATCGTTGACAAATGGGACTATTTGTGATATGTTAGCACTGCCTAATAGCGTGGCCCCATAAAGGTGAAGGACATGATTTTGAAGGAGGCCATCGAAGAGAAGAGAGCCGAAGACGCTAGAGCCGTAAGGACTTTCGGGGATTCGAGTGAGGCACCGGCAGAGGTTTAAGGGGTAGTCATACCGCACTTTTACCGCTTCTAGGATGGGCCTAAAAAGTGAAAGATGGTACTGCTTGGGAGGAATCCCGGGCAGTACCTCTTTTTTTGTGCGCATGTTGCAAATGTTGCAACTTTTTAGGGGACACTTATAGTCGCTCTGAAATGAAGGATTTAATACAAATGAGACGCACCAAACGGATGTCTCAAAAACAAAAAACAAGTTTTGGGACGGGTCCAGAGGGGGGGAGGGTGAAACGCTCTGTAAGGTATAGCTTTCCGGGCGTGACACTTTCGGGACAGTTTTGGTGTTCAGTTTCATTTGAAATGCTAGTTGATAGGAGTGGCAACGGTGAAAGTCGGTTATGTTAGGATTTCAACCAAGGAGCAGAACACGGCAAGACAGGATTTGCTCATGCAGGAATTAGGGGTTGAACGGGTGTTTACCGATAAGATCAGCGGAAAGAATCAGGAAAGGCCAGAACTGCATAGAATGATGGATTTTGTGCGGGAGGGTGACAGTCTGACCGTGGAGAGAATTTCACGCTTTGCGAGAAATACCCGTGACCTGCTGGAACTAACTGCGGCATTAGAGGAAAAGAAGGTGCAGTTTATCAGCAGGAAAGAGAACATCGACACCAGCACAGCGGCAGGAAAATTTATGCTGGCGGTCTTTGGCGCTCTTGCTGAACTCGAACGGGATAACATATTGGAGCGTCAAGCCGAGGGAATAGCGATTGCCAAGGCAGAGGGCCGCATGACGGTCAGACCCAAGAAAGCAGTTGATATAAATATGAAGCACCTGGAGGCCTCTTTTGAGGATGTCTCCGCTGCTGGCTGACTTCATTTCGACCAGTGTCTGCAAACTTAAAGTGCGAAAAATTGTTGACACTACCAAAAGCGGAGAGCCGCGCTGCGTGTTTTGGTGATATAAGCGGACGCGGGGGCGGAGATCCAAGGGATATTTGATGTTTTCCGGCAGAGGAGTTATCAGGTGATATAGCGAAACCCTCCGGCTTGGCCGGAGGGTTTCCGCTATATCACTTGGAAAAGATAAAATTTTAGGTAGTTGGTCTCATCCACTCCCCAGAGGATGGGGTGATCACAGCTCTGCTGGCGGGCCTCAATCTGCCGCAGCTGGACTCCGGCGTTACGGGCGGCGCTCCAAAGCATGGACAAAAAACGGTCTTCTTCCGCGAAATGGGAACAAGAGCAGGTAGCGAGATATCCGCCTCTGGGCAGCAGGCGCATGGCCCGATAGTTAATTTCCCTGTATCCGCTCATGGCGTTTGCCACGGTTTTTCTGGATTTGGTAAAGGCCGGCGGATCCAGGATAATGAAATCATACCGTGTAGGAGAATGTTCTAATTCCGGCAAGAGGTCAAATACATCTGCGGCGAGAAAGTCCATCCGGCTCTCCAGACCATTTCGCACCGCGTTGGATCGAGCCATTTCCAGGGCGGACTCGGATATATCCACGGCAGTGACGTGTTTTGCTCCGCCAGCGGCGGCATTCAGGGCAAAGGAGCCGGTGTGGGTGAAGCAGTCCAGCACGGTTTTTCCGGCTGTCAGCCGTCCCACGGCACGGCGGTTATATTTTTGGTCCAGAAAAAAACCGGTTTTTTGTCCGTTTTCTACGTCTACTAGATATTTAATGCCGTTTTCAACGATTTCCACAGATGGAGAGGCAGGTGGTTCCTGGCCGGGAAGAGGAAGCCAGGCCTTATACTGAGGCAGACCTTCCTTGTCCCGCAGAGCGGCATCGTTGCGCTCATAAACGCCCCGGACGGCATATCCGTCCTGCCGGAGGATCTCCGCCAGCATGGGCAGCAGCAGGTTTTTAATCCGGTCCATTCCGGCAGACAGCACTTGAATGGAGAGCAGGTCGTGAAATTTGTCTACCGTCAGTCCGGGAAAAGCATCTGCCTCGCCAAAGATGATGCGGCAGCAATTGAGATCCTCCGGCGCCATCACGCTCTTGCGGTATTCCCATGCCCACTGCAGCTTCCGCCGCCAGAAGGATTCGTCAAAACCGTCGTTGGCGTTGCGGGAGATGAGACGGACCCGTATTTTTGAGTGCTCTGAGAGGAAGCCTGTCCCCAAATACCGGCCTTTTTTGTTGAGGACGTCTACCAGGCCGCCGTTTTCCGTTTTACCTTCCGCAGTCAGCACCTCTTCGCCATAGATCCAGGGATGGCCCTGGAGAACCGAGGCTTCCGCCTTGGGGGTAACGGTGTACTTGGGATAATTTCGCGTTGCTTTCATAGGGACTTCCTCCAGTGTAATTGGTTCTCAAAAGAGAACAGGGATGGGGAATTGCCGGAAGCAAATGATTTTGATCTGCCCGACAGAACCGGATACGGAATTTTTTGCGGTTTATTGAAATAACTATATCACATTTTTCCTCTGATTGCCATATAAATATAAAGTGAGAAGGAGGGAACGACCATGCCTACGATTTATTTGAGTCCCAGCACACAGGAGTGGAATCAGTATGTCACCGGCAGCGGCTCTGAGGAGTATAATATGAATCTGCTGGCAGACGCCCTGGTGCCCTACCTGTTGTCCAACGGCATTCAATATAAGAGGAACCGGCCGGAGATGACCGCAGGTTCCTCGATCCGAGAGGCCAATGCCGGAAATTATGACCTCTATTTGGCGCTGCACTCCAACGGCGCGCCGGAGGGGCACTATGGCGAAGAGCGGGGGATCATCGCTTTTTACTACCCGGGCAGCGTCAAGGGCCGCCGGGCGGCGGAGCTGATTGCCGAGGAGCTTCGAAAAATCTATCCCCTGCCCAGCAGGGTAACCACGCAGGAGACCACATCTCTGGGAGAGGTGAGCCAGTCTAAGGCCCCGGCGGTGCTGGTGGAAATCGGCTATCACGACAATTACGCCGATGCCACATGGCTGGAGGGCCACTGGGACGCGATTGCCCAGCAGCTGGCCCGGGCGCTGACCCGGTTTTTTGGCCTGCCGTTCATCTATCCCATTACTCCAATAGGAGGTACTGTGCGGGTCAAGTACGGAACGCTGAACCTGCGGAGCTATCCATCGCCCAAAGGAAATATTCTGGCGGATCTGCCCAACGGAGCCAGCGTCACGATCTATGGTGAGTGGCAGGGCTGGTATGTTGTCCACTACGGGGACTATGTGGGCTATGCGGCGGCAGCGTATATCGATACGTAAGAGGCAGGCGGGAAACTGAAAAAGTTAGAGGGCGGGAGCAAACGCTCCCGCCCTCCGGCGTCCTATGGGGAGATGTTACAGCAGATAGGTATATTTTGTCAAGACTGTGAGAATGAAAACCTCAAGATCCGCAGGCAGGTCATTGGAAGCGTCTAAATCGGCCTCAAAAATCTTCCCGCCCAATCGGACCAACACGTTTTTTCCGCCCAGAGGCAGGAAGCCCTGGTTACCTGCGCTTTCTTCAAAGCCCTCCCGGGTTTTGAAGAGGGTGAATTTGTCCCGGTAAGGAGCGGAGTCATAGGGGCAGAAGACCGCGCAGTTTCCGCACTCGTTGCACATCCGGTCCACGTGGAGGATCTCATGCCGTCCGTCTGGCAGTTCCACAACCACATTGGCCCGGTTGGGACATACGTCGGCGCAGACCTGACATACCACGTTGCAGGTGAGGCAGCGGTCTCCCTCACACTTGGCAGACTCGCAGAGGACGCCCTTCTTGGCGATAGCGTCGGCCCGGCTGGCCTTGGCGTGGGCGGGAACGGCATACTGGTGGGCCTCGCCGATGACGGCGTTTGCAAACCATTGTGCGTCGGCAATTCCCTCCACTACGGTGGCGGGTCCCCGCATGACGTCGCCGCCGGCAAAGACGCCCTCGACATTCGTGCGGAAGGCGGGAAGTCCCTTCTCGTCCACCTGAATGCCGTTTGCGGTGAAAATCTGGCTTTCTACCTGCTCACCTACGGCGGAGATCACGGTGTCGCAGTCAATCTCCACAAACTCCCCGGTGGGTTCCGGTTTCCGCCGGCCTTTCTCGTCCGCAGCGCCCAGCTTCATCTTCTCACAGCGGAGCTTTCCGTTCCCCTGCTCCACAGGAGCCACCAACTCCAGGAAGTTCACGCCGTCGGCTATGGCCAATTCCAGTTCCTCGGCATCGGCAGGCATATACTTCTTTGTCCGGCGGTAGACCAGAGTGGAGGATTTTGCCCCGGCCCGGAGAGCCGCCCGGGCGGCATCCATGGCGGTATTGCCGCCGCCGACCACGGCCACGTGTCCTAAAGATACAGCGTTTCCTGCCTTCAAGTCTTTCAGCCAGCTGATCACAGGCACTACGTTGCCGGGGATCTCCAGCTTCCCGGCTTTCCAGGCGCCCACGGCAAAGAAGATATGGGTGTATCCTTGGGCCTTCAGCTCGACGACAGAGGGGGCCGGGGTGTTCAGCTTGATCTCAGCACCCATTTTGGCGATGAGGGCCGCATCCTTATCAATAGCGTCGTCCCCAATGCGGAAGGCTGGGATGACCTGACGGACGATGCCGCCCAGTTTGTCTGCCTTCTCAAAGATGGTGACGGGAATGCCCGCCCGGCCGACAAAGTAGGCGGCGGCCATGCCGGCGGGACCGCCGCCGATCACGGCGACCTTTTTACCGGTGTTGGCGGGAACGGGGGCCTTCACTTTTGCCATATAGGCGTCATAGCCCTTTTCGGCGGCTACCAGCTTGGTAGAGCGGATCTGGACGGAGTGATCGTAGAAATTCCGGGTACACTTGGTCTGGCAGCGATGGGCGCAGATCGTGCCGGTGATAAAGGGCAGGGGATTTTTCTCCGTGATCAGCTCAAAAGCCGCGGTATATCTGCCCTTGCGGCACAGTTCAATGTACTCCGGGATGTCCTGCTGGATGGGACAGCCTCCCTTGCAGGGAGCGGTAAAGCAGTCCATCAAAGGCACTTTCTCGTAGAGCTTCCGGCGGGGCAGAGGCTTCACGGCTTTGACGTGATATTGGTCGGACCGGGCCGCCAGGGCCAAAGCCTCGATTCCCTCTACATCCACAACCGTGAAAGGCTTGAACTCCAGTGTATCCAGCTTGTCGCCGATTTGGACAAAGCGCTGGTAACCGCCGGGTTTCAGCTCCGTGGTGGCCATGGTGATGGGCCAGATGCCTAAGGAGAACAGCTTGTCGATGTTCAGCGCGTCGGCGCCACCGGCATAACTGATGCGCATTTTTCCGCCGAATTCCCGGGAGATCCGGGCGGCCATGGCGGTGGTCAAAGGGAAGAGGGACTTGCCTGCCATGTACATTTCCCCGCTGGGCAGCTCCCCGGACTTCACGTCCACCGGGAAGGTATTGGAGAGCTTCAGGCCAAATTCCACACCGGTCCGGTCCGCCAGGGCCTGGAGGCGGCGGAACATGGGCACGGCGTCGGCGTATTGGAGATCCTCCTTGAAATGGTGGTCGTCGAAGGCAATGTAGTCATAGCCCATGCCGTCCAAGATGGAGCGGGCGGTCTCGTAGCCCAAAATGGTGGGGTTACACTTGACGAAGGTGTGGAGACGCTTCTTCTCAATCAGGTAGCTGGCAATCCGCTCGATTTCATCCGGCGGACAGCCGTGGAGGGTAGAGAGGGTGACGCTGCCGGAGACGCGAGGGGTGATGCCGTCGATAAACGCGCTTTCGGCGGGGAAGAACTCTTTGAGGACCCGGATGCACTCCTGGAATACGGGGGTTTGGGAGGCGTCCATCATACCGCGCAGGAAGGCGTCCACCTTCTCCCCTTGGATGCCGGCCAGGTCATAGCCCACGGACATGTTGAACACAAAGCCATTGGGATCACCTAGGCCATAGACCTTTGCCATGACCTTGCAGGCGCACCAGGCTTTCACATATTCCTCAAAGGCCTGCTGAACGTACAGCTCTGTGGACCACTCGCAGTTGTAACACTCGTCCTCTGCCAGGATGCAGGGACGGTTGACGCAGGCGGAGAGTTCCGCGCCGTCCATTTTCTGCACGGTTTTCAGCTCGAAGAACCGGGCGCCGGCGAAGTAGCTGGCGATGATGTTCTGGGCCAGCTGGGTGTTGGGACCGGCGGCGGGACCAAAGGGAGTCTCAATTTTTTCGCCGAAGATCGGCAGGGTTTTGACGCCGGCCCTATAGGGCTTGTGGACACCGAAGACGGTGCCGTCTCTCTGGTACTCGGCGGTCACCCAGGTCATCAGTTCCCGGAAGGGGATCGGGGTCATCAGTTCAGACATTTCACATTGTCCTCCATATAAATAATTTCATGCTCTGCGTTAAAGAGTTCTACCGGAAGAATCCAAAAATTCTTTAAACTTCAACCAACAAACGTATTGAACTGAAGCGTCACCTTTAGGATTCTTCCGTGGAGTTTTCTTCGTCTCAAAATGCGTAATGAGCAATGCTTTAGCATTTTTCATAGAGTCTTCATTAAGAAAGATCTGCTGAAAGGAAATGCCGATGTCATTGTAGTACGCATACAAGACATTGCTGGCCATGATTTCTGGACGGGCATAAGAATAGTTTACCTTTAGATAATAAATAAATTCTTGCCGCAATTCATGTATGTCCACTAGGCCTTGTTTGATAAATCTCTGTATACTTGTCTTTCAGTATTCGCAGTGGTTCAGGGTCCCCCAGAGCTTCTTGGAGACCTCCAAAATCTCCGCGTTGACAGCCTCCTCATCAATTTCCGTCAGCTGGCGGTCGCGCATCAAAATTTTGCCGTTAACCATGGTGGTCTGGCATTGGCGGCCTGTCATGCCGAAAAGCATGTGGCCGTCGATGTTGGCATCGGAGAAGGGGGTAAAGGGCTTGTAGTCCATGACGATCACATCCGCCGCTGCCCCGGCTTTCAGCACGCCGATTTCAGGGAAACCGGCCCTCTGGGCCATCTTGGCGTTGTTTTTGAAGAGCATGTCCGTCACCTCGCACCAGCCCACGCCGGGGAGGCACGCATTGTGCCGCTGAATGGTCAGGGCTGCTTTGATGCTCTCCAGCATGTCGTTGGTGTAGGCGTCGGTGCCAAGGCCCACCAGGATGCCCTTTTTAAAGAGCTGGAGCACAGGGGAGCATCCCACGGCGTTGCCCATGTTGCTCTCGGGATTGTTGACGCACATGGTGCCGGTCTCTTTGATAATGTCCATTTCAGCGGTATTTACGTGAATGCAGTGGCCCAGAATCGTCTTGGGGCCTAAAATTCCATGGTCCTGGAGCCGCTGGACCGGACGGCGGCCGTAGTTCTGGAGGCTGTCGTACACGTCGTTCATGCCCTCGGACACGTGGATGTGATAGCCCACCCGCCCTGCGTTGGCGGCGTTCATGCGGTCAAAGGTCTTGTCAGAGATCGTGAACAGGGCGTGTCCGCCGAACATGGCCTTGAGCAGATCACTGGGGTTTTTCTCACAGTAGTCGATGAAGTCCTTATTCTCCTGGACAGATTGAAGAGACTTCTCTTCTCCATCCCGGTCGCTGACCTCGTAGCACAAACATGCCCGCAGGCCCATCTGCTTTGTGACCTCGGCAATTTTCATCAGAGAGCCGGGAATTTCGCGGAAGGAGGCGTGGTGGTCGAAGATGGTGGTGACGCCCTGCTTGATGGAGTCGATCACCAGGGCCTGGGCACTGGCCCTGGTGGCTGCCAGGTCCAGATGACGGTCGATGTACCACCACTGGCCGTCCAATACCTCATAAAAGTTGGTGGGGGCGTAGCCGTTGATGGAGAGGCCCCGGGCCAGGGCAGAGTAGATGTGGGTGTGGGCATTGATAAGGCCGGGCATAATGACGCCGCCCTTGGCGTCCACAAATTCCGCCTGGGGGTATTTGGCTCTCAGGGCGGTAGTCTTGCCGACCTCCACAATCCTTCCGCCGTCAGTGACCACGCCGCCGTCGGGCAGGTAGCCGGCGCCTGCGGGATCTCGGGTGATGAGCCTGCCGTTTGCCAGTAAAATCATACGAAAACCTCCTGATTTTTGTGGATTTCAAAAAGAAAAGGCGCTTCAAGCCGGACCGGCTTGAAACACCTACCAAAAGAAAAGGAATGATAGGTGTCAGCCCGTGCGCGCGGCACTCCGTTACAGCTATCATTCTCTGGTTTGTTCCTATATTGTATCAGAGGCGGCGGGAAGATACAAGACGCAGATGGGAGAAAAAGAGCGGAAATTTTGTGCAGTTTAAACAGATTGCGGAATCGAGAAAAATTTTTTGCCGCCGGGCCGAGAGACCCGCCTGTGGGGGTTGCCGTCAGTCTCCGGGGACCGGGCGGCTCCGCGGTTTGCCCGGGAATTGCGGTGGGGCGGCGGTTATGCCATCAGCTTGCGGCAGGTCTATGCCCTTTCAATGATTGCCCCCATTGGGTGAGGGAAGCCGCATTGCGGGGTACCGGCGCTTTTCACAGCACCCTGCCTGCGCTGCCTCTAGAAAAAGAGATAGTTTTCCCTGGCGCTGGTTCTGGCGGTGTGTTCGGGGGCGGCCTACAATGCAGCTCTGCCGGGCGGATACGTCCCCGTTTCTTGCGGACGCAGCTGCCCTGGGTGAACAGCTGGTGGATGTAAAACTCCATGCCGTACCGGTGAAGGTGCTGGACGGCGTAGTCGCCGCCGCCTGTGGACGGAAGGGAGCGGTTTCCGCCGTTAAAGCCGATGGTTCCCTGGTGAACCTGGGGCACTTTTATGTTCCTGTACCGGAGGGATTGACTGTGCTGCTTCCGAAGGACGGCGAGTCTAAAACGGCGCAGCCGTAAGTCCTCCAGTTCTGTCTCTGGGACCGTTGCTGCGGACTGTGGGGCAGGCGGCCCTGGTATGGGCTGTGGCAGATGTTCGCCGGTGAGTGTTGATGTCCGGGGGCAGTGCGCGGCTTTCCTGCATCAGGCTATGGAAAAGTGAAGATCCACTGCGGAGTCGGTTTTCAAACAGGCTCCGGCGCAAATTTCCGCTGCGGTTCACCGCAGCGGAAATTTATTTATTGACATGGATTTGGGAAACCGCTGCTGTTTTAAAAATTTACGGCAGAGAGGCGCGCAGATGCCGCCGGTTTGGTTGGAGAGGGTGCGGACTGCCGTAGGGCAGAGAGTGAAACTGCCGGCAGCCTGAAAATCCCATGATTGTGCCGCGGCATCTGCCTGGCGGTTTTCTTTTGGTGAAAATTTCACAGAATGGCCAAAGAAAATTTGAAAAAACTACTTGCAATATAATGATACATCGTGTAATATAGTTTTATAAACCATATTACACGATATGGAGAGGATGCAATTAACAGCCGGCGGCTGACATGTGGAGGAGACGTATGATGGAAGCGATGCCGATGACAGACCAGATGTGCCGGGAGCGGGCCAGGGCGATCCGAAAGGCCCGGATCCGAGCCAGAAACGAGCCGCCCCATCTGACGGTGGGGGAGGAGCGGTTTAATGCCCTGAGCCACGGTGTGGGCGCGCTGCTGGCAGCGGCGGCAATGGCGCTGCTTCTGCTGAAATCCAACACGCCGCTGAAGCTGACGGCCTCTTGCTTTTACGGCGTCAGCATGGTGGGGATGATGGCGATGAGCGGCATATACCACGCAATGAAAACCGGCTCTGCGGCAAAGCGGATCTGCCGTAGATTTGACTATACCTCCATCTATCTGCTGATCGGCGGTACCTTCGCTCCGATCCTCCTGGTGTATTTGGGCGGCGTGTGGGGGATCACGCTGTTCTGCATCCAGTGGGCAGTGATTTTAGGCGGTGTGGCGCTGATTTTAATCTTTGGCCCTGGACGTTGGCGGGCGCTGCATTTTACGCTGTATTTTCTCATCGGCTGGAGCGGACTGATGTTTATTCCAAACTTCTATGTTCATGACCGGACGCTGCTGTGGTTTATTCTGCTGGGCGGGTTGGTGTATACGCTGGGCATGATTCCCTTTGCCCGCGGAAAGCGGAACGACCACTGTATTTGGCATGTGTTTGTACTGGCGGCCGCCGCTTTGCAGTGGGTGGGAATCTACACAAGAATTTACTGAATGGAAAAGGGCGTGCAGAGGCCGGACACAAAGTGTCCGGCCTCTCCTGCGGATCTGTTGCGCCCTATCACGGCGCACGTTTTTTTGACCATCAATCAGTCCACCGGTGCGGTATAGGGGAAAGCGGAGATATATTTTATCAAGGATTGATCAATTGCAGAAAATTTTTTAAAAAATTGCTATAAAAGATTGTTAAAAAAATTGACAACTTCGTGGATTTGGTCTAAACTAATCATAACTTTAACAAACTTTTTTAACGGGGTGATTGCTTTGAAAAAGGAAAATATCTCTGATGCGGTTATCCGCCGTCTGCCCCGGTATTACCGGCAGCTGACCGACCTGTGCGCCCGCGGCGTGGTCCGGATCTCCTCACATTCCCTGGGGCAGGAGATGAACATCACCGCCTCTCAAATCCGGCAGGATTTCAGCTGTTTCGGAGAATTTGGACAACAGGGTTACGGCTATAATGTGGAGGAGCTGCGCTCCGAGATCGGACATATTCTGGGCGTGGATAATCATCACCATCTTGTGATGATCGGCGTGGGTAATTTGGGTCATGCGCTGCTGCAGAATTTCCACTTCGACCAGGTGGGATTTACGGTGGACGCCGCCTTCGATGTGTCCTCCGCCGTCATCGGTTCTCGCGTCAACGGCGTGCCCATCTACGCCATAGATGAGCTGGAGGATTACATCCGGAACCACAGCATAGATGTGGTGGTGCTGACAATTCCCCAGTCGGTGGCGCAGGACACCGCCGACCGCCTCATCGGTTTGGGAGTTCGGGGATTTTGGAACTTTACCAATGTCGAGCTGAGCAGCGGCGATCCCGATGTGCAGTTTGAAAACATCCATTTTGCGGATAGTTTGCTGACGCTTAGCTACCGCATTGCCAACCGTTGACGAGGGTTCTGTTATGAAGAAAAAAATTTTGCTGTTGCTGCCTGTTTGTGTGCTGGTGCTGGCGGCGGCGTGGGCTGTGGCCGCCGGAGACGCGGCCGACCCGCTGGCTACGCTATCCTACCTTACCGGCGCTTTTACTGCGGCGGTGGACGGACAGGTGGACCGGCGATTAGATGATTCCGATGCCGCCCTGCTGAATGGGGGAGAGGGAGGAATGACTGCCGCCGTCTCATCTGCTTGGGCGGAGACACGGCTGAAAGAGGCGGACGACGCGGTTTGCTCCACCGGCGGCAGTGTGATACTGCTGGCGGGGGAAGCGTATATATCCGATCCCTCCCCCGGGGCGGTGGTGGATATTACCGCCGGCATGGAGGTTCCCAGCGGCACGGCCCTTATCAAAAACCACCGCTATATGGCGGCGGAAGATACCGCCGCCCACTTCATTGTCACCTCGAAGACGGCGGTGATGGACTATCAGGGGGATGTGAGTCTTTCCTATTCCGGCGCCGAGGATTACAACGCCATGGCCGCTGCCCTGCGGGAGCTTCATCTGTTCCGTGGTACGCTTACCGGCTACGGCCAGGGCTTTGACCTGGAGGTGGCCCCCACCCGTCTTCAGGCGTTGATTATGTTTATCCGCGTTCTGGGGGAGGAGCAGCAGGCGCTGGCCTGGATGGGAACAACGCCTTTTACGGATGTGGCGAAGGGTTCTGAGGCGGAGAAATATGTGGGCTATGCCTATGAGCGGGGCTATACCAATGGATACAGCGCCACACAGTTCCGGCCTGCCGGGGCTGTCAACGCCCATCAATACACGGAATTTGTCCTTCGGGCCATGGGATATAGCTCTATTGCCAATACGAATCTGGCGGACGTTTTTGACCGGGCGGTGAACGTGGGCGTTTTGACTGCCGGAGAGACAGCGATGCTCCAGAGGGACCGTTTCCTGCGGGCGGAATTGGTATACATCTCCTATTACGCTCTGGAGGCTTTGCTGCCAAACAGCAACCGGACGCTGGGAGATCAGCTGATGGACAGCGGTGTTTTTACCGCCGTAGAGTGGGAGACCGCCCGGGGCATGGTGTCCGGCTGGCGGCTCTAACAGGAATTCTGCACCCCTGGCGGTGGAACGCATACTATGGGTTGAGACCGGTTCAGCCGGCCAACAATTCATAGGAGGTTCCCCTTATGTGCAATAACGGCTTTGGTGGCGGCAACTGCTGCTGGATTATCATCCTGCTGATCATCATCTGGTGCTGCTGCGGCAACAGCGGTTGGAGCGGCGGCAACTGCTGCTGTGACTGCAACTGCGGCTGCAACTGTGGCTGCAACAACGGCTGCGGGTGCAATTGCAATTGTAACTGCAACCCCACCCCCTGCTGCTGATTCCTTACCCATTGCAGAAGAAAACCAAGCGCCCCGGGCTTTGCCCGGGGCGCTAACCGTTTATCTCCACGGCGATTTTCCCTTGGGATAGAGCGGCGAGAATTATTTTGCTTTAAATGAATATAGAAAGAGAAAAGATTTGCGCCTCCAAGGGGCAGGGTGGACCTATAAGGCAACATTTTCAGCAAAATTTCCCAGGGATGTGGTATACTATTCCAAAAAGCGGCTTTTTGCCGGCGATCACATAAGGAGAACCCTATGGAGAATTATTTTGAACCATGTTTTGCCCCGGATCAGCTTCGAGCCATCAGCTCGGTCGGCCTGGCCCATATCGGGGACGCGGTCTTTGAGATTTTGGCCCGTACCTGGCTCTGCGCTCACGGCAAGGCCACCGGAAAGGGGCTGCACCAGGCGGCCATCCGTTTAGTGTGCGCGGAATCTCAGGCACGGCGGGCGGAGCGAATTTTGCCCCTGCTTACCGAGGAGGAGGCGGCGGTGTTTCGCCGGGGCCGCAACGCCCAGGTCCACACCGTCCCGAACCACGCCAGCCGTGCCCAGTACGGGGAGGCCACGGCTCTGGAGGCCTTGCTTGGCTGGCTGTATCTCAGTGGGCGGCGGGACCGGGTTAACCAGCTGTTTCAAGAGATGATGGAGGAGGCGGAGGTATGCCGTTAGATGCGATTTGCCTGCAGGCAGTGGCGGAGGAGCTGCGTCCCCAGCTGTTGGGACTCAGGATTGACAAGGTGCAGCAGCCTGCCCGGGACCAGGTGGTTCTGCTGCTGCGGGGACGGCGGCTGCTTCTAAACGCGGGGGCCAATGCGCCCCGCATTCAGCTGACGGAGACGCTGCGGGATAATCCGGCGGAGCCGCCGATGTTTTGCATGCTGCTGCGCAAGCATTTGACAGGGGCAAAGATCGCGGCATTGACGCAGCCGCCCTTGGAGCGGCTGGTGCGGCTGGAACTGGAGATCACTGACGACTTTGGCCGTCCTGGCCGCCGGACGTTGGTGCTGGAGGCCATGGGCCGCAGGTCCAATCTGATCCTGTTGGACGGAGAGGGGCGGATTATTGACTGTCTGCGCAGGGTGGATGCGGATCTGTCCGCCGCCCGCCAGGTGCTGCCGGGACTCTATTATGAGCCGCCGGCCGCCGGAGGCCGCCTGCCGGTGACAGAGGAGACGGAGGAGGGATTTTTCCAAAAGCTGGCTTCCGCCAATCCGGAGCGGCAGATCGACGCTTTTTTGCTGGACTGTTATTTTGGAATGTCTCCGCTTATGGCGCGGGAGCTGGCCTTCCGTGCGGCGGGAGAGACGGATTGCCGCCTCTGTGCCCTGGAGGGCGAGGAGCGCTTGTGGCAGGAGGTGCGGAACGTGACCTCCATGATTCGGGAGAGCCGGTTTACGCCGGTCTGTCTCAAGCGGGACGGCCGTCCGGAAGAGTTTTCCTGTTTTCCAATTGTCCAGTACGGCGGCGCTATGGAGATGGAGGTTTCCAGCAGCTTTTCCAAATTGCTGGATGAATTTTACGAGGCCCGTGAGCAGCGGGAACGGGTGCGCCAGCGGGGAGCGGACCTCATTCGCACGGCGTCCACCGCCCGAGACCGCCTGCGGCGAAAGCTGGCCATGCAGGAACGGGATTATATCCAGACGCAGAGCCGGGATCAGCTTCGGATCTGCGGAGACCTGATTACCTCTAATCTTTACCGCATGGAGCGGGGACAGGGGAAGCTGGTGTGCGAAAACTATTACGACGAGGCGGGGAGTGAGGCTGTCATCCAGCTGGACCCGCTGCTGACGCCGCAGCAAAATGCGGCGCAATACTATAAGCGATATGCCAAGGCTAAGACTGCCGAGAAATACCTGCGCCAGCAGATGGAGATTGCCCGCCGGGATCTGGAATATTTAGAGAGCGTGCTGGAGGAGATCGGGCGGGCTGAGACGGAGCAGGACTTCCTGGAGATCCGGAGTGAGCTGCGGGAGGCGGGCTTTTTGAAAAAGCAGGGGAAGAAAGAACCCCGCCAGCGGGCGGCAAGACCCCGGGAATTTCGTACCAGCGGCGGGTTTCTTGTGCTGGTGGGCCGGAATAACCGTCAAAACGACCATTTGACGCTGCGAGAGGCGGACCACCGGGATCTTTGGCTCCATACGCAAAAGCTCCACGGGTCCCATGTCATTCTCCGCACCGGCGGACAGGCGGTGGGGGAGGATGATCTGGTGGAGGCCGCGAAGCTGGCGGCCTGGTATTCCCAGGCGCGGGAGAGCGGCAACGTTCCTGTGGACTACGCCCGGGTGAAAGATGTGAAGAAACCTGCCGGGGCCAGACCCGGTATGGTTGTGTATACCAAATATCAGACGGTGAATGTGACTCCGGAAGAGGCCTTGGTAAAACAGCTGAAGATCCGGTGACAGGGGGAATCTCAGGGGTGTCCTGGTGACTCCGCCTGGGCATAGATCAGAAATGCCGGAGGATCTTGAGAGTGCCCGGTGTGGTAATTTCCTTTTATGGAAAGCCCCTCTGGGACCGCTTTTTAGCGGTCCCAGAGGGGCTTTGATCAAAATGAGAATCAGCAGAGCACTGTGTCCAGTGCTTTCATCAGATCGTCGATGTCGATGGGTTTTGAGATATGACCGTTCATACCGGATTTCAGCGCCTCCTGCTTATCCTCTTCAAAGGCGTTGGCGGTCATAGCCAGAATGGGGATAGAGGCGAGATCCGGATTTTCC
Source organism: uncultured Oscillibacter sp. (assembly GCA_910588005.1). Classification (GTDB taxonomy): domain Bacteria; phylum Bacillota; class Clostridia; order Oscillospirales; family Oscillospiraceae; genus Oscillibacter. The sequence goes on along the minus strand of CAJUQM010000005.1, from coordinate 70,427 downwards.
AGCTTTCGAATAACCTGGGTAGCCTCGTAGCCGTTCATCACCGGCATCTGCACGTCCATCAGGATCAGCTGGTAATAGCCGGGCTGAGATTTGCTCAGCATCTCCACCGTGGTCTGTCCATTTCCGGCGATCTCCACGGTGAAGCCGGCCTCCTCCAAAATGGCCTGGGCGATCTCCTGGTTCAGCTCATTGTCCTCCGCCAATAGGATTCGCCCTGTGCGGACAACAGGCGGACTGACCTTTTCAGGTTTCGGCGTCTCGTCTGTGCTCACCACGGAGAGAAGGCAGCTGCGCAGCTCAGAGAGGAACAGCGGTTTGCTGCAAAAAGCGGTAACACCGGCCTCTCGTGCCTCGTCCTCAATATCGGACCAGTCGTAAGCGGTGAGGACGATAATAGGTACATCTTCGCCGCACTCCTTCCGGACCCGGCGGACCACCTCTACGCCGTTCATGTCCGGCAGCAGCCAGTCGATAATATATACATAGTAATGGTCATTGCGCATGACCGCTTGACGGGTTCGCAGCACGGCCTCTTTGCCGGAGAGAGTCCACTCGGCCCGCATTCCGATCTGCTGGAGCATGCCGGATACGCTGTCACAGGTGTTGAAGTCGTCGTCCACCACAAGTGCCCGGCAATTTTTCAGCTCTGGAATCGCTTGGGGAACTGCGGCATCAGAGCACAGGCGGAAGGAGATGGCGACAGTGGTCTCCGTACCTACGCCAAGTTTACTCTTAACTTCGACGGAGCCATTCATCATATCCACAATGTTCTTGGTAATCGCCATTCCCAGGCCGGTACCTTGGATGCCGCTGGTGGTGGAGTTCCGCTCCCGCTCAAATGGCTCGAAGATATGGGAGACAAAGCTTTCACTCATGCCGATCCCAGTGTCTTTTACATGGAACTCGTACCTGGCCCAGCCTGCCGGGGCGCCGGGCTTTTCAATGACCCGGACGCTGACTACGCCGCCGGCGGGAGTGTATTTGATGGAGTTGCCCAATAGGTTCAGGAGTACCTGATTTAACCGGAGCCTGTCGCAATAGATGCCCTCGTTCTTGACGTCCACCGCGTCCATATACAGCTCTAATTGCTTGGCGTGGACGTCCGCTTGAACGATGTTGCGAAGGCCGTGGAGAATATCCGGCAGGCTGCAGGGCTTTTCCTCCAGGTAGATCTTTCCGCTTTCAATCCGGCTCATATCCAGCACATCGTTGATTAGGCTTAGCAGGTGATTGCCGGAGGTCATGATTTTCTTTAGGTATCCCGCCACCTGTTCTTTTTGGTCGATGTGGGTGGTGGCCAGGGCCGTAAAGCCGATGATGGCGTTCATGGGCGTGCGAATATCGTGGGACATGTTGGACAGGAACACGCTCTTGGCCTTGCTGGCCCGGTTTGCCTGGGAGAGGGCGTCCTCCAGCAGGGCTTTCTTCTCCATTTCGGCCCGGGTCTCCTCGTCCACGCTGCGAAAGCCAACCACCACGCCGCGGCTGCTGTCCCAGTCTCCGGCGCGGACGGCTTTCATCTGGAAGTAGCACAGTTCATCACCGCAGAGAGCGCGGTAGTTGAGGTAGAAGGTGTCCCGGTCGGTCAGCTCTTCCCGCAGGGAATCCATAGAGACGGCCTTCCGCAGCATTTCCCGGTCATCTTCAAGGACACAGGTCTGGATGTACCGTTCCATGCTGGCGTCAAGGGGCATTTCGCCGTTAAAGAGGGAATCCAGAATACCAAAAGGACAAGCGTGGGTCCGGAGCGCCTCGCCCAGCCCGGTATTGAGATCAAAAAAGCACACAAGATTGTAGTCAGTGGCCAGGGCCTGAACCAGGTTTCTGTGCCGGCGTTCAGTCTCGATCTGTATTTCCTGTTCCCGCTGTTTTTGAGCGGTGCAATCCAACAGGAAGCGCTGGTAGAGCAGCTCGCCGTTTTCCCGGATCAGCTTAATATTGCCCATGACATGGAGCAGATTGCCGTTGGTATGCCGGACCCGGTACTCGACATTGACACTGTCTCCCTCTCTGCGTAAAGAGAGAATAGCATCCCGCAGTTTTGACTTGTCTTCGTCTAAAACGGAGGAGGCGATCATATTGAATCCGTTTTCCACCAATTCGGCCTCGGATGTATACCCCAAAATCTCCAAAGCAGCCCGGTTGACGCTGAGAATATGGGAACCGTCCAGACTGTGGCACATGATGCCGCAGTCCATGGTGGTGAAGAGAGTCTCCAGGGTTTTGGTTTTGGCAACCAGCTCCTGCTCATAGAGCCGCTCTTGTGTCACGTCGATGGCGATGCCTACGGTGCCCATGACGCTGCCGTCCAGATCATACAGAGGGGACTTATAGGTGGTCAGCAGTCTGGTGCCGCCACCGGTTTGGATAGTCTCTTCCGATACGCAGGTCTCCCGCTTCTCCATGACAATCCGCTCGGATTCAATGCAGGCGGGATCATCCTGCTCCACGTCCCAAATATAGGCGTGACGCTGTCCCTGCACTTGATCTTTGGATTTGCCGACGGTTTGGCAAAAGCTGTCGTTTACCTTTTCGTGGACGCCGTTTTTATCTTTGTACCAAATGAGATTTGGAGTGCTGTTGATGGCGGATTCCAGATAGTGGCTGGTCTGCCAAAAATCAGCGTGCACCTTAATTTGATCCAGCCGGCGCCGGAAGCGGAATGCCAGCTCCGCGCTGGACATGGGCAGGACCCAAAGGTCGGCGGCCTCCGTCAGACATTCCTCCAAAGAGGGAATCTGCGTGCTTTCTGCCAGGAGAATTAGATTTGCCTCCGCTTTTTTGCAGGCGGCCAGGGCCTGTACAGTTTCTGGCCCGTCCAGATCCCGCAGATCAGCCAGAATCACATCCGCCTGGGCGGCCAGGGCCTGCTCCGGACAGTCACTCTCCAAAAACGTATGGGTGAAATTCCTCAGCGGAGGAACCGCCTGGATGGTTTCCAATAGTTCACGCCGACGGCCCATATAGTAAAAACGCAGATGACAGTGATACATATTGTTCCTCCCCACACGTAGGAGCAGTGAGGCTCCTAACGCGGTGCATGATTATTTTTATAATAAAGGAGAACCGGTTCCGTGTCAATATCGTTGGAGGAGAATCGGGGGTAAAAACAGAGATCGCTTGCGGCGCGGGATGGGGCGATACAAAGGAGTCCCCCAAGGGGCGTCCGGGAGAAAAATACGCACTTTTTCCGGATTCCCTTGAGGGGCTTTTATCCGATATCAGATTTTCAGGTTTCTTTGTGCTTGGGGAAAGATCAATCTGTTGGAAGAGAGTTAGAAAACGCCCTGGGCCATCATGGCGTCGGCTACCCGCTGGAAGCCCGCGATATTTGCGCCAGCCACCAGATTGTAGCCTAGGCCGTACTTCTCGGCAGCCTCCACGCTCATGCTGTAGATGTTGTCCATAATCCGGTGGAGCTGCCTGTCGACTTCCTCCTCAGTCCAGATCAGGCGTTCGCTGTTCTGGGCCATCTCCAGGGCGGAAGTGGCCACGCCGCCGGCGTTGACGGCCTTGGAGGGAGCTACAATGACGCCGGGCTGCTCCATCAGGAATTTCAGCGCGTCGTTGGTGGTGGGCATATTGGCCACTTCGATATAGTATTTCACGCCGTTTGCGGCAATCTGCTTGGCGTGCTCCAAATGCACATCGTTCTGCATGGCGGATGGCATGCAGACGTCCACCTTCACGCCCCAAGGTTTCTCCTTGGGGAAGAACTCTACACCGAACTTCTCGGCATAGTCCTGGACGCGGTTCCGGCCGGAGTTGCGCATCTCCACCAGATATGCGATCTTCTCCGGCGTGGCCACGCCGTCGGGATCGTAAATATAGCCGTCCGGACCGGAGAGGGTGACTACCTTGGCCCCAAGCTCTGTGGCCTTCTTGCAGATGCCCCAGGTCACATTGCCAAAGCCCGCGCAGGCAATAGTCTTTCCCTTGATCTCCTCGCCCTCGTGCTTTAGGACGTTTTCCAGATAATAGACGGAGCCAAAGCCCGTGGCCTCCGGCCGCACCAAGGAACCGCCGGAAGCGAAGTCCTTGCCGGTGAGAACGCCGTTCTCCCATGCGCCCCGCAGCCGGCGATACTGACCGAAGAGATAGCTGATCTCCCGGGTGCCCACGCCCATGTCGCCGGCGGGCACATCCACGTCGGGGCCGATAAAGCGGTGCAGGGCCGTCATAAAGGACTGGCAGAAGCGCATGATCTCTCCGTCGGACTTACCGGTGGGGTCAAAGTCACTGCCGCCCTTGCCGCTGCCGATGGGAAGTCCGGTCAGGGCGTTTTTGAAGGTCTGCTCAAAGGCCAAAAACTTGATAATGCTGAGGTTTACGTCTTTCTGGAAGCGCAGACCGCCCTTGTAGGGGCCGATGGCGCCGTTGAACTGGCAGCGCCAGCCGGTGTTGGTATGCCAGGCACCGTCGTCGGACATCCAGGCAACCCGGAAGCTGATGGTCCGCTCCGGCTCCACCATCCGCTCCAGCAGGCAGGCCTTCTCATACTCCGGGTGCTTTTCTACCACCGGCTCCAGAGAGGTGAGGACCTCCTCCACCGTTTGGATGAACTCCGGTTCGTCGGCGTGCTTGGCCTTGACGTTTTCGATGACTCTGGCGAGATATGCGTTCATCTGAAATGACCTCCTTATAAATCATGGCAATCCAATCTGAGGTAACGGGAAACCGGGGATGTTAAATATCATTTTAACACTTATGGAAAAAAGAAGCAAGAGACGAAAACGTTACTAAGGCAAAAAGATGGCAGACCCGTATCTGCAAATTTGAGAATCATTTCCGATCCTCCCGGTTTAGCTTGCTCTTTCCGGGGGTTATTACAAAGCGGCTGAGCGGAATCTTCGGTTGGAAGGGCCTATTGCAAGCGCTTAGGCCCGGTTTGAAAAATGACAAAACGCCCAAACAGCGGATCTTTTTCCACTGTGCCACGTTAAAAATTTTTGAAATACACAGAGTATTCCTGCAAACATTTGCCCCGCCCGGCGAAAAAATCTCTCGCCGCTGTGCATTTCGCCATCTATCAAACAAGGCCTAGGCGGCAGGCCGGTCACCGAAAATTCTCCCGCCCTATCTTTCAAAAACGGTTACTTCAACTTCATCACCCTCAGATTTCTGAAGCTGTTCACGAATGGATTTCGGCATTCCGATGATATAGCAGGCGGTGCCGTCCGGATTTTTTACGCCCATGTTTACAATGCTTCCATCGTATGGAATTCCGCCAAATGTCACATGGACCTTGACTCTGCCTCTGTCGAATTCTTTGCGGATATCATAGGGGAATTCAATATAAGCGCCGCCTTTTTGCGGAACTGTATGAATTTTGGATTGAAACCTGTACACATTTTGGCTGCCAGTCATGGCCCTCTCTCCTTATAGATTTTGATCTGCTGCGGGAATTGTATCACATTTGTTTTGCTGAATTCAATCCTTGCTATTATATAAAGTGTTATGGGGACATACTCCGGTAATATCTTCAAAATGAAGTATCCGGATTACGTTATTGACTTTTTCTGGGAGCAAGGTATAATGGAACCGCTGAATCAACCTCTACATATGCCGTAATGTGAGTTTTTCCGCTGGTAACAGTTATCCAAAAAATTTTTGGTCAAGAGTTCAGTTGAAATTATTTTAAAAGGGGAGAGCGAGATATGAGCACATATCCGATTGAAGTGGCGGGGCTGAGGCGGGAGCTGCCGGTCTGTAAGGTCACGGACGATCTGTACATCGGCGCGTTTATCGTATTCGGCGACGCGGAGCTGACGGTAGCCTGCGCCCGGGAGCTTTTAAAGCTGGTACCCGCTGACAGCTATGATTACATGCTCACCGCCGAGGCCAAGAGCATTCCCCTGATCCATGAGATGGCCCGGCAGTCCGGGGCAGGGAAGTACTTCATCGCCCGGAAGGGACCCAAGGCCTATATGCCGGACCCCATCCATGTGACGGACCAATCCATCACCACCGCCGGGGAGCAGAAGCTGTTTCTGGGCCGGGATGACGCGGATCTGATCCGGGGCAAGCGGATTTTGCTGATGGACGACGTGATCTCCACCGGCGGGTCCCTCCACGCTATGGAGGCTCTGGTAGCTATGGCCGGCGGCACGGTGACCGGCAGGGTGGCGGTGTTGGCGGAGGGCGACGCTCAGAACCGGCCCGACATTAAATTCCTGGCACCTCTGCCGTTGTTTAACGCCGATGGAACAGTGAAGGGCTGAGGCGGCATAGACCGAACCTGCAGCATGGAAACGGAGCGCGCCGGATTTGACGGTATGCTCCGTTTTTTTGCAAATTTTTGGGGGCGATTTTTGTCAAAAAACTTTTCAGCAGCCGGAAAAGGTGATATAATTAGCAAGCTATGAGAAAAAAGACCGTCTATTACCTGCCGGGATTCACGGCCCCGGTGATTCTCTCGGCACTGTGCATGATTTGCTCGGCAGTGGCGCGCATCGTGTGGGTCTGCGGGGAATCCTCTCTCTCCCGCCCCTTTTGGTGCCTCCAAATCCTCCTGCCTTTAGCGGCGAACATGACATTTGTGCTGATTCTCCTGTGGGACGGAAGCGACCGTCTGTTCCGCTCTGCCATCCCTGTGTGGCTGGGGTGCGTGTTCTTTGCCGCCAAGGCGCTGGGATTTCCATCCGTGGTGCATACGGTGCTGTGCCTGCTGTTGTATGCGCTGGTGGCAGCGCTGTACACCGCTACGGTGACGGGATGCATACCGACACAAAAGCTCTTGTGGTTTCTCTTCGGGCTGCCCATGCTGTACCATGTTTTTGTGGAGGACAGGCGAAAGATCGGATGGCCCCTCCATGACTGGCTGCCGGAGATCTCTGTGCTGCTGTGTATGGCGGCACTGCTCAGCGTATCCCTTGCGATGAAAAAACGGACGCCGGAGGAAGGGGAGTATGTCCCCGGCTTCGGTGACAGGAACGACGGGCGGCGGCTGCGGTCGCTGTCTCCCATTTTCGCCGTGTCGCCCTATCTGATGAAGAGCCGCAATACCTCCCAGAACTTTCTGGAGGACCACGTGGAGATCACGGAGATCGAGAGGTACATCGTCTCGAAACGGCGGGCAGGGCTGCGGAATTTCGGCATTCTCCACGTGCTGCTGGCGGCTTACGTCCGTTCTTGCGCCCGGTATCCGGGGTTGAACCGCTTTATTGCCGGACAGAAGGTCTTTTCCAGAGGCCGGGAGATTGAAGTGAATATGACCGTTAAAAAGGCCATGTCGGTGGACTCTCCAGACACGGTCATTAAGGTTGCCTTCGATTCTGCCGACACAGCGGATATAGTGTACCAGCGGCTTAACGCCAAGGTCCAGACGGTGAAGGACGCGCCTCTTGACACGGGCTTTGACAAACTGGCGGGAGCGTTCAACCTGATCCCGGGACTGCTGTTGAAATTTCTCGTATCTGTGCTCCAGGTCTTGGACTACTTTGGCCTTCTGCTCCGGGCGCTGACCCGGCTCTCGCCCTTCCACGGGTCGCTGTACATCACCTCCATGGCTTCTCTGGGCATTCCGCCCATTTATCACCATCTGTATGATTTTGGAAACGTGCCGGTATTCTGTTCCTTCGGTAAAAAACGGCGGGTATATGAGACGCTGCGGGACGGCACGGTGGTCCGGCGGAAGTATATCGACTGCAACTACGTTACTGACGAGCGGATTGTGGACGGATTTTACTTTGCATCTGCTCTGCGGTATCTCCATGGGCTTTTGGATGATCCCTGGCAGTTGGATGCGCCGCCGGAGGAGATTGTTCAGGATCAGAGATAGTTCAATAAAGAGAGGGACCGCCTGAAAAGCGGTCCCTCTCCTGTCTAAGAGTTGCTTTTTTTATAGGTGAGATATCCCTCCAAAATCAGCGCCGCCGCCACGGCGTCCACAGTTTTTTTCCGTTTTTTGGCGTTTTTGCCGTTGTTCATTAAGATCTGGTGGGCGTCGATGGTGGTGCGGCGCTCGTCCCAGAGGATCACCGGCAGGCCGGTTCGTTCCTCCAGCAGAGCTTTCATAGCATGGGCTTTTTCTGACCGGGGACCCAGCGTGCCGTTCATGTTGACGGGGTGTCCCAGCACCAGTTCCTCCGCCCCGTGCTCCTCCGCGAGAACGGCGATCCGCTCCGCCACGGCCTCCGGGCGGTAGGCGTCGACGGTGGTGGTGAACCCGGCCAGCAGGCCGGTGGGATCTGAAACGGCAATACCGGTGTGGGCATCGCCGTAGTCAATGGCCATGATACGCATATATTCCTCACTTTCCGGGGACAAAGTCCGCCTCCACGGGATAGCTGTCGGTGTCCGAGAAGTGCCACCACTCTCCGCTGTAGGGCTGAAAGCCGCAGTCCGCCATCACATCTTCTAACAGACGGGCATTGGCGGCGGGGATTTCCGGAACATCACTGTAGTTCCGGTCTGCCAGGGGGGAAAAGTCATCAAATCCTGTTGGCATCTCTGCGGGAGTGCCGTCTTCCAGTGCCAAAGTTACGTCCACGGTATTTCCCCGGCTGTGGGAGGAGTATCCTCTCTCCGGATTTGCCACATATACCGGGTTCGGGCAGACCTCCCACAGGCGGAATTGGGCCTCCACAGGACGGAAGGCGTCCCAGATCAGTAGGGAGTACCCTTCGGCGGAGAGGATTTCCTGGACAGCGGCCAATTTTTGAATGGTGCTGTATCGGAGGTATGCCTCCGAAAAATCGTAGATAACCTGTCCGGTAAAGTTGTCCTCCCCGGCGTATTTCAGGTCCACCTGGATGCCGGGGACATAGTCTGTGACCAAAACAAGATCCTCCGGCGCAGGTTCCGGAAGCGGCTCCGGCACGGGGACGGAATCCGGCGGGGGTTCCGGATCTGGGGTGGGGATGAGATCTGATTTTTCCGCCTTTCCCGCCGGAGGTCTCTCAGACGGCTCCGCAGGAACCGTCTGTCCGCAGCCGGATAAAAAAAGGGAGAGGGCCAGCAAAAGCGGTAGGAGAAACCGCATGATTAACACCCCCGTCATTCCGGTTATACTGACTTACGATCAAATGATACCATATTCCCACCGGCGGTGCAAGCTGCCGCCGGACGTAAAATTGACTGCCGTTTTTTAAATTGCACTCTTTTGTGGGCAGACTGAAAAATTCTGGTATTTTTTTGAGGAAAACAGTTGACCTTGGACTTGGCTTGTGGTAAAATCTCAATTACCTGCGAGAAGGGGCTTTTTTGTCGTGCGCGCATTTCGCTTTTCGGCGTGCGGCAGGAGGCCCGGCTTCCAGACAGCAGGGAGGCAGTCGGTGTCCCCGGCGGGGCCGGAGAGATGCCAATAATAAGGAGGTGCCGTTAATGCGCGTGAAAGTCACTTTGAGATGCAATGAGTGCAAGCAGAGAAACTACAATACGATGAAGAACAAGAAGAACACCCCGGACAAGCTTGAGCTGAACAAGTATTGCCGCTTCTGCAGAAAGCACACGCTCCACAGCGAGACCAAGTAAGAACGAATGAAGAAAGGGCGTGTAACGTATGGCTGAAGAAGCGAAGAGGAAAAAGGACCGCGGCCTTTGGTTCCGCGAGATGAAAAGCGAATTAAAAAAAGTTGTCTGGCCAAACCGGCAGACGGTGGTGAAAAACACCGGTACTGTGCTGCTGTGCTCCCTGGTGATCGGAGCGTGTATCTGGATTTTTGACTTCGTGGCGGTGTCCGCCGTGGATCTGATCCTGCACGTGTTCGGCGCGTAAGGAGAGAGGTATGTCAGACAGCGCGAAGTGGTATGTGATCCATACCTATTCCGGCTATGAAAACGCCGTCAAGACCAGCATCGAGAAATTTGTCACCGGCCGCGGTATGGAGGATCAGATCCTCCGGATGGAGATCCCTATGGAGACTGTGACCGAGGTCACCGACTCCGGCGCCACCAAAGAGGTGGAGCGGAAGGTCTTTCCCGGCTACGTGCTGATTAAGATGATCATGACGGACGAGACCTGGCACCTGGTGCGGAATGTCCGCGGCGTCACCGGCTTTGTGGGTTCCGCCAACAAGGCCATCCCTCTCAGTGAGGAAGAGGTGCTGGCCATGGGCATGGAAAAACACGAGATTGTGGTCAGGTACAATGTGGGCGACCATGTGCGGATTATGGACGGTCCGCTGGCCAGCTTCACCGGTGTCGTCGAGGAGATCGAGCCGGAGAAGAACCGGGTCAGCGTAGTGGTTTCTATGTTCGGCAGGGAGACGCCTGTGGAATTGGAGCTGGACCAGGTAGAGGTTCAGGCCTAATGGTCCGGCGCGTTTAGCGCTATTTTGCCGGAGCGTTCCGGCGCAAGTGGGAGGGGTCTTTCCCGGCCCCGCCAAAGACGGGTTAACCGCCCGCCACCACATCTATAATTTAGGAGGTGCTACTCCGTGGCACAGAAAGTAACAGGTTATATTAAGCTGCAGATTCCCGCAGGCAAGGCGACTCCCGCGCCTCCCGTGGGTCCCGCCCTGGGCCAGCACGGCGTCAATATCGCCGCCTTTACCAAGGAATTCAACGAGCGCACTAAGAACGACGCGGGCATGATTATTCCCGTGGTGATCACCGTGTACGCCGACCGCTCCTTCTCCTTTATCACCAAGACCCCCCCTGCGGCGGTCCTGATTAAGAAGGAGTGCAACATCGAGTCCGGCTCCGGTGTTCCCAATAAGACCAAGGTTGCGACGATTTCCAAGGCCTCCATTCAGAAGATCGCCGAGATCAAGATGAAGGACCTGAACGCCGCCAGCCTGGAATCCGCCATGAGCATGATCGCCGGAACCTGCCGTTCCATGGGCGTTGTCATCGGCGACTGAGTCAATACGAAAACCTGCAAAGCGGCAGTGATCTGGCCGCTTGATACAGTGGGAGGAACTGTTTCCGAAGAACCACTATGAGGAGGAAGTAACATTGTTTAGAGGCAAGAAATATAAGGAAAGCGCCAAGCAGATCGAAAAGAACACGCAGTATGAGGCTGCGGAAGGCTTGGCTCTCGTTTGCAAGACCGCCAGCGCCAAGTTTGACGAGACTGTCGAACTGCATGTGAAGCTGGGCGTTGACTCCCGCCATGCCGACCAGCAGGTCCGCGGCGCCATCGTTCTGCCCCACGGCACCGGTAAGACGGTTCGGGTGTTGGTGTTCGCCAAAGGCGATAAGGCCGACGCCGCCCGCGAGGCCGGCGCCGACTACGTCGGCGAGATGGATCTGGTAGAGAAGATCCAGAAGGAGAACTGGTTTGACTTTGACGTGGTGGTTGCCAGCCCCGACATGATGGGCGTGGTGGGCCGTCTCGGTAAGGTCCTGGGTCCCAAGGGCCTGATGCCCTCTCCCAAGGCCGGTACCGTGACCCCCGATGTGGCCAAGGCCGTGCAGGAGGTTAAGGCCGGTAAGATCGAGTACCGTCTGGACAAGACCAACATCATTCACTGCCCCATCGGCAAGGTCTCTTTTGGACCGGATAAGTTGTTGGAGAACTATAACGCACTCATGGGCGCTATTGTGAAGGCCAAGCCCGCCGCTGCCAAGGGTCAATACATCCGCAGCTGCGTCGCCGCCTCTACCATGGGTCCCGGCGTGAAGATGTCTACGGCCAAGCTGGTCTGAGAACCTTTGAAACGGGAGGACGGATGTCCTCCCGTTTGGCGTTGCTGCTGGTATGTGTTTGTCTGACCGGTGAGGCCATCGGAAGATTGTGAGGCCATCGGAAGATTGCCGGCCGTGTTTCAGGTTATGATCCGGCGATTCTGAAAAGAAAAAGCAGAACCGGCGCTTTTTGAGAAAATTGGGGCTTGACTTTTTGCCAAACTCTGTATATAATACTGCTTGCGTTCCAAAGACAGCAGGTGGGCTTTGCCTGTAAATCCTGCCGAGGGCGGCAGATCGTGAGATTGCTACTCCGTCCTTGTGTCTTTGCGCCACAAGGACGGTTCTTTTTTGAACGCGCCTATGATTCCTATGGAGGTGAAAACAAGAATGCCTAACGCAAAGGTCTTATCTGAGAAGCAGGCCATCGTGGCCCAGTTGACTGAGAAGATCCAGAAGGCCACCGCCGGTGTGATTGTCGACTACAAGGGTATCACCGTTGAAGAAGACACCGCACTGCGCCGGGAGTGCCGGGAGAACGAAGTGGATTATGCGGTTGTGAAAAACACCTTGCTCCGCTTCGCTTTCAACAACACCGGCCTGGGTGATCTGGACGGTCTGCTCAACGGAACGACGTCTCTGGCTCTGTGCGATGATCCTGTGGCTCCCGCCCGTATCATGGCGGGTTACGCCAAGAAGCTGGACGGCAAGTTTGAGATCAAGGGCGGTTTCATGGACGGTAAGCCCGTGGACCTGGCCACCATTAATTCTCTGGCTTCTATTCCCGCGCTGCCCATTCTGCAGGCGCAGGTGCTGGGTACTATGCTGGCTCCCATCACCGGCCTGGCTGTGGTCCTGAAGCAGATCGCCGAGAAAAACGGCGCTCCCGCTGAGGACGCTGCCCCTGCCGGGGAGGCTCCCGCCGCCGAGTAAGCGGCATCCACACACTTAAAAATTTACTATCAGGAGGTTCATACAATGTCTGAGAAAGTTACCGCCATGATCGAAGAGATCAAGGGTCTGACCGTTCTGGAGCTGAGCGAACTCGTCCACGCTCTGGAGGAGGAGTTCGGCGTCTCTGCCGCCGCCATGGCTGCTCCCGCTGCTTCCGCTGCTCCCGCCGCCGAGGAGAAGACCGAGTTTGACGTGGTTCTGGCCGGCTTTGATGCCGCCGCGAAGATCAAGGTTATCAAGGTTGTCCGCGAGATCACCGGCCAGGGTCTGGCCGAGGCCAAGGCCACTGTCGAGGGTGCTCCTACCACTTTGAAGGAGGGCATTTCCAAGGACGATGCCGAGGCTCTGAAGAAGCAGATCGAGGAGGCCGGCGGCAAGGTCGAGCTGAAGTAAGTTCAGACGGTTTTGGAGTTGTTCTCGCAAGAGAATGCGGCATTTCCTGCAATCAGCCTGAGAGGGACCAGCGGTGTAGCCGCTGGTCCTTTTTGTTTTAAAAATAGATTCTTCTTTCATAATCAGCTTATATTTGTTGTAAAAAATATTGACTTTTGGATAGTGGTCCTGTATCATAAGAAAACAATGTGGGCATAGGCGGGGAGAACCCCGCTTTTTTGCGGCACGGAGAAAAGAGAGGAATTGATTTATGAAGCGGGAGTATTTCCAGTCCAGACTTGGGTTTTTGCTGGTGAGTGCGGGCTGCGCCGTTGGAATCGGAAACGTATGGAAGTTTCCATACGTCACAGGAGAGAACGGCGGCGGAGTGTTCGTGTTGTTCTATCTGCTGTTTCTGGTGATCATGGGCGTGCCGGTGCTGACCATGGAGCTGGCAGTGGGCCGGGCCAGCCGGAAGAGTGCCGTGCTGAGCTACCAAGCGTTGGAGCCTAAGGGCAGCAAGTGGCATATCCACGGCTGGTTCTGCGTGGCGGGCTGTTGCCTTTTGATGATGTTTTATACCACGGTCTCTGGTTGGATGCTGGGATACTTTTTCAAGTTTGCCGCCGGGGCCTTTACGGGCCTGGAAGGCGAGGCGGTGGACAATATGTTTTTTGAGGGGATGCTTGGGAATCCCACTGAGATGACCATCTGGATGGTGGTCACGGTGTTGGCCGGTTTCCTGATTTGCAGTTTTGGCCTGCAAAAGGGCTTGGAGCGCATCACCAAGGTGATGATGGTAGGCCTGCTGGCGCTGATCGCCATCCTGGCCATCCACAGTCTGACGCTGCCCGGCGGCATGGAGGGTGTGAAGTTCTACCTTCTGCCAGATTTTCAGAGGGCATCCGAGGTGGGAATCGGCAATGTGATTACCGCCGCCATGAATCAGGCGTTCTTCACCCTGAGCCTTGGCATCGCTGCCATGGAGGTCTTCGGCAGCTACATGAACCGGGACCACACCCTCACCAGCGAGGCCATCCGCATCTGCTCTCTGGATACCTTTGTGGCGCTAATGGCGGGCCTCATTATCTTCCCGGCCTGCACGGCTTTCAACGTCCAGCCGGACAGCGGTCCGCCCCTGATCTTCATCACCCTGCCCAAGGTGTTTTTGAACATGACCGGCGGGCGGCTTTGGGGCGCGCTGTTCTTCCTGTTCATGACCTTTGCCAGTTTCTCCACGGTCATCGCCGTGTTTGAGAATCTCCAGGCCAACTGCATTGATAACTTCGGCTGGAGCCGGAAGAAGGCTACACTGCTCAATTGTGTGTTCATTCTCATCGCCAGCTTCCCCTGTGTTCTGGGCTTCAACGTCTGGAGTGATCTCCAGCTCATTGGAGAGCGGAGTGTGCTGGACAGTGAGGATTTCCTGGTTTCTAACCTCTTGTTGCCTTTGGGATCCCTGGTGTATCTGCTGTTCTGCGTCAGCAAATGGGGTTGGGGCTATGACCAATACCTGGAGGAGGCCAATACTGGAAAGGGCGTTAAGATGCCCTATTGGCTGAAACCCTATTTTCAATATGTACTGCCGGTGCTGATCCTGGTAATCCTGGTTCAGGGATTGATTCCCGCGTAAAAAGGCCGCAAGCAAATCCCCGCCCTGCCGTTGGCAGGGCGGGGGCTTAATTTTTAGGCCGCTGCTGTTAGTCCCGCAGACCCATGGCCTCCCATTTTCGACCTAAGAAGCGGGGAAGAAAAAAAGCGATGCGTAAAAGCCAGTCCACAAACATGGCCATCCAGATCCCGATTACACCAAAGTCCAGATATTTGCCCAGCAAAATGCCGAACCCCACGCGCATGGTCCACATAGATCCCGTGGATACGGCCATGGTAAACCGGGTGTCACCGGCGGCGCGGAGCGCCTGGGGCAGCGTAAAGGAAAGTGGCCAGATCAGAATTCCCATAACGCCGTGCATCCAGACAATTTGGCGGGCATAGCCCTCCGCCTCTGCGGACACATTGTACAGCTGCAGCATCAGCGGCAGGGAGAACAGGGTGACCGCCACAAAGAACGCCATATATAAGTAGGTGGATTGGATCAGTTTTTTGGTGTAGAACCGCGCTTTTTCATAGTTTCCGGCTCCAATACAGCGAGAGACAACCGTCACAATGGCAAGACCCAAGGCATTGCCTGCCACGCACTGGAAGGAGGCCAGATTGTTTCCGATAGCGTTGGCCGCCACGGAGGCAGTACCCAGCACGGATACTGTGGAGAGAAGAAGGATTTTGCCCAGCTGAAACATGCTGCTCTCCAGGCCGTTGGGGACGCCGAAACGGAGAATATTACGCACAACGTATCCGTCGTGGTGGAGGGTAAAGCGTTCCACCCGCAAGGGCAGGCCTGGACGGCGCAGCAGCACTACCATTGCGGCGGCAGCTGCCAGCCGGGACACCAGTGTGGGGATGGCCACCCCCTCCACGCCCATGTGGAAGACAAAGATCAAAAGGGCATTGCCCGCCGCGTTGATCGCATTCATCCACAGAGAGACCCACATGGAGACCTTGGAGTTGCCCATTACCCGAAAGAGGGCTGCGCCGGCGCTGTAGACCGCCAGGAAGGGGGTGGAGGATTCCACTATAAGATAGTATGTGTTGGCGTAGGCGGCCACATCCGGTTCCACCTGTCCGAAAACGGTGCCCAGCACGAAGCCCCGGCCCAGGTAAAACAACAGCGTGATTAAGAGAGAGACCTCCCCCATGAACAGCAGCAGCTGTGCGCCGGAGTGGCTGGCTTTTTCCGGTTCTCTCCGGCCGAGATATTGTCCCGCGATAGCCGCGCCGCCGGTGGCAAGGGCGGCAAAGGCGTTGACCAGCAGCACATTTACCGTATCCACCAGGGAGACGGCGGAGATTGCCGCCTCTCCCACTTGAGAGACCATCACGGAGTCGAACAGTCCAACGGTAATGGCGAGCAGCTGCTCAATGACCAGCGGGACAATGAGCCGCCGCAGGTCTTGCTTAGAAAAGTCGATATCAATTTGCCTGATTTCCATGTGTTCCCCTTTTAAAGCCCTCAGCGAAATTCCCGCGGACTCATGTGAAAGGTATTTTGAAAAGCCCTCAAGAAGGTGGAGTACTCTGAAAAACCCGCCTGCTCCGCGGCTTTCATTACCGGTACGCCAGAGCGGATCAGCTCGCCTGCCCGCAGCAGCCGCTTTTGACTGATATACTGGTGGACTGTGTATCCGGAAACCGCTTTGAACCGGTGCATCAAATAGTAGCGGCTGAGATAGAACCGCTTGGCCAGGCTGTCTACAGTCAAATTCTCCTCCAGGTGGGCGGCGATATATTTCAGGATTTCCTCCACCTTGGGGTCCACCCGGTAACTGTCCTGCTCCTCCTGGGCGGTGCGGCTGCGGAGAAGGTCCCGGTTTACTCCGATCAGCAGCTGCTGGCAGAGCGTATCGGCTAGACGGGCTGCGGCAAACTCCTGGGAGCGCAGGGACTCTTCCAGCCGCTGGATGTCCTTCATATATTCCAAACGCCGCTCAGGACTGGTGCGCAGCAGATGGAATCCCCGCTCCTGGACGGTGTGAAAACAGGTATCTAGAGCTTCGCCAGGGTCACTCCGGTCCCCCAGCCACTTCCGGTCCAGCCATACCACAATGCGTTCATAGGGCAGGGTGGGATCGATGATGGGACGGTGGATCATATTGTGCTGTACCAGCAATACGTCCCAGGGTTGGAGGAAATAGGTGACGCCCTCCACCACATAAGTGACCTTGCCCCCCAGCAATAGAATCAGTTTATCAAATTCATGATAGTGATAATCCAGCTTTGGCGCGCGGCTGTCCTTCAGATGGAAGAGACGAAATCCCTCGTTCAGATAGCCCCGCTTTCCCACCTCGCTCCGGTCCAGCATAGCCCTACCTCCTCGTTCCGCATTGGAAGCGCTATGACTATACCGCACTTTTTTCACTTTTACAACCGGAATTCCGCACAAAAGAGTGCAAATATTTTGTTGGTCTTTGGGCAAAAGAACCTTTTGATATGTTTCAGTGCAAAAACGCCGGAGGCCAAAGGCCTCCGGCGTTTTCGAGAGCTGCGGGGGTGGGGAATCAGTACCCGCGGGTCCGGTCCACCAAGTTCTGCGGCAATTTGCCCTGTCCATAGCGCAGCAGGTCGGCGCAGAACATCTCCACGTTGACGTCACATGTGTAGCCCAGGGTCATATTGCCGGAGACATGGGGCGTCAAAATCAGATTTTTGGCGCTCCAGAGGGGGTGATCCGGCGGCAGGGGTTCCGGGTCCATCACATCCAGGGCTGCTCCGGCCAGACGGCCTTCATTCAGCGCCTCGATTAGAGGCATTTGTTCGATAGCGGTGCCCCGGCCCACATTGATGACATAGGCATCCCGGGGCAGCAGGGCGATGCGGGCGCGGTCCAGAATGTGGACGGTTTCCGCCGTGCCGGGCAGGGACATGATGAGAATTTTCGCAGAGGGGAGAATCTCATCCAGCCGGGAGATGGGGTACACTGCGTCGAAGCCTGAGACTGCCTGTCCGGAACGGCTGAGTCCTGTGATTTTTGCCGCGCCCATGCCCCGCAGCCGTTCCGCCACATTAGAGCCGATGTTTCCGGTGCCCAGGAGGGTAAATTCATTGTCCCGGATCGAGCGAATGGGCAGCTGATTGGTCCATTTTCTATCCCGGACCACCGCTTCATACTCCGGCATCCGCCGCAGCAGCATTAAGGTGACCATTACCACATGCTCGGCAATCGTGACCCCGTAACCGTTGGAGTTGGTCAGCATACAGTCGGGATTGGCAAAGACGGAGGGATCCTTGCAGTAGGGGTCTACTCCGGCGAATGAGCAGCAGTACCATTTTAAAGAAGCGGGCGCAGCCCGCAGCAGCTTTACGGAGTGGGCGTAGAGCACCTCGCAATGCTGGAGACATTCCCGCGCCTCCTCAAACTGGTCCAGGGTGAAGAAATGGGGAATCAGACCCGCCTGGTCAGCGGCGGACCGGATCGCGGCCCGGTGGGCATCGGTCAGGAATTCTTGGTAGATACAGATTTCACGGCTCATAGGGACTCTCCTTTTCGTAAGATCTACAGATGTGTTCGGCGCAGCGGATTCCGTCTGCGGCGGCGGATAGAATGCCCCCGGCGTAGCCGGCTCCCTCGCCGCAGGGATACAGTCCCTGGAGAGAGGATTGATATGACTCGTCCCGGAGAATGCGGACAGGCGAGGAGCTGCGGCTTTCCACGGCGGTGAGCACCGCGTCCGGCGCGTCATAGCCCTGGAGCTTTCGCCCAAGAACGGGCAGTGCCTCTGCCAAGGCATCCGCTACGAAGGGCGGAAGGCAGCGGCGCAGGTCGGTCCAGACCACGCCGGGGCGGTAGCTGGGGAGAACGCGTCCGGGACCGGTGGAGGGGCGTCCCGACAAAAAGTCCTCCACCCGCTGGGCGGGAGCCAGATATCTGCCGCCGCCCAGGTCATAGGCGGCCCGCTCCAGCCGCCGCTGGAAGTCGATCCCCGCCAGGGGAGAGTTTCCGCCAAAGTCCTCCGGCGTCACATTCACCAGAAGAGCGCCGTTGATATTTTCCCGTGCCCGGGCGAATTCGCTCATTCCGTTAGTAACCACCCGGTTTTCTTCAGAGGCGGCGGCCACGACCTCCCCTCCGGGGCAGACGCAGAAAGAGAAAGCGGAGCGTCCGCTTGGCAAATGGCAAGACAGTTTATAGGATGAGGCCGGAAGCCCCGGATGTCCGGCGTACCGCCGGTATTGGGCCGCGTCGCAGTCTGCTTGGCGGTGCTCAATCCGCACACCTACGGCAAAGGGCTTGGACTCCATAGTAAGCCCCCGGGCGTGGAGCATTGCAAAGGTATCCCGGGCGGAGTGGCCGGGGCACAGGGCCAGACAGGAACAGGGAAGAGAATAGGTTCCGCCGGGAGTCTCCGCGGCAATACCGGACAGGCGTCCGCTCCGGATCTCCAGGTCGGTCAGGCGGGTTTGAAAGCGGATGTCCGCGCCCAGGCGAAGCAGCTCCAGCCGCAGGTTTTTTAAGACAATGTGGAGATAGTCCGTGCCCACATGAGGCTTGGCGTCGATGAGAATGTCTTGAGGCGCACCGCAGGACACCATCTGTTCCAGGATAAACCGGTGGCGGATGTCTTTGGTGCCGGTGTTCAGCTTTCCGTCGGAAAATGCTCCGGCGCCCCCTTCGCCAAATTGGACGTTGGAAGTAAGGTCCAGCCGGCCTGTGGACCAGAACCGCTCCACGTCCGCCGTCCGGGCCTCCACACTGCGGCCCCGTTCCAGCAGGATTGGACGCAGCCCGGCGTGAGCCAGCGCTAAGGCGCAGAAGAGGCCTGCCGGTCCTGCCCCCGCCACAACCGGCGGCGTTTTTGGTGCGGGACGGAACGCAGGAGGCGTATAGGCGGGCTTTACTGCGGAGAGGCTCACCTTTTTGCTGCGGCAGCGCTTTAAGACGGCGGTTTCGTCCGCCACAGCGGCCTCCACCGTGTAGACCAGAGACACGTCCTCCCGGGCATCCACACTGCGGCGGAGGACCCGGAGGGAGAGAAGGCCGTCTTCACGGACCCGCAGCAGCCGGGCGGTCTCCTTTCTCAAGGCGGCCATGGCGCTGCCTGGGGGGAGCTTGATATTTTCGATTTTCAGCAAATGCGGCACGCCCTTTCTGTGAAAAACCTATGGAACCATTGTAGCACAGATTTTTCTGTTGGAAAACCGCAGGTTCAAAAATTGTATACAAAGTTTTCAGACATTTTTAAGTTACGGAGCCTATACTGTGGTCAAAGCTCAGGGGAGCGGCAAGCGATTTTAAAGAAAATACAGGAAAACTTCAAACTTTCGACATATTCCCGGTATATGATGGGTTCTAAAGAGAGTGAGACCGGGATACATAATAGGAGGTAAGCATTATGTATAACGACGAACGCAACCTGTACCACTACACCTACCGCAGGGACGGCAGTGAGACGGTCCCGCCTTTGGCGGACGGCGGTCAGTCCGCCGGCCCGCGGCCTGTGCAGGAGATGAAGCCTATGAAAAAAAATAAAATCGGATTGAAGGTTACGGCTCTGGCCTTGAGCTGCGCTCTTTTGGGCGGCGGCGTGGGCGGCGGAGTTGTCTGGGCCGCTATCAACTATGGCGGCAACGCTCCGCAGGTTAGCCAGGGAAACAGTACCGCCCCGAAAAACGATGCTGTATCCTCCGGTGGCAGCAATACTCCCGCCACCGTGAAGATCCACCAAGTGGATGGGAAAACCCTTCTCACTGATGCGGAGGTCTATGCGGCCAATGTAGACAGCGTAGTGGCCATCAATACCACCGGAACCGCAACTTCCAGCAACGGCTTTTGGCAGACGCAGCAACCCACTACCGGCGCCGGCTCCGGATTTGTTCTGACGCCGGACGGGTTCATCGCCACCAATTACCACGTCATCGAGGGGGCCGAGACCGTCAAGGTCACCTTTTACAACGGGGATACGTACGATGCCAAATTCATCGGCGGCGACGAGGACTATGATATTGCCGTCATTAAGGTAGAGGCGGAGAACCTCCAGGCCGTCACGATGGGGGACAGTACCCTTTTGAACGTGGGAGACCGGGTTTTAGCCATCGGAAATCCCTTGGGGGAGCTGACTTTTTCTCAGACCGGCGGTATGGTCTCATCAGTGAACCGTGCCATTGATGTGGAGGGCGTTCCCTTTAATATGATCCAGACGGATGCCTCTATCAACCCCGGAAACTCCGGCGGACCTATGTTTAATCAATATGGCCAGGTGGTGGGGATCATCTCCGCGAAGTACACCAACACCTCCTCCGGCGCCAGCGCCGAGGGCCTGGGGTTTGCCATTCCCATCAATGATGTGGCGGCTATGATCCAGGATATCATGACCAACGGTTTTGTAACCAATAAGGCGCACCTGGGGGTCCAGGCAATGTCCATGACCCAGCAGATTGCCAGCCAGTTCCGCTATGATATCACCGAAGGCCTCTTTGTCAGCGCCGTAGACGAAGGCGGCGCGGCGGACCGGGCGGGCATCCAGATGGGTGATGTGATTACCAAAGTGGATAACCATGAGATCAAGACCATGGCGGATCTGACGATTGCGAAAAAGCAGTACCGGGCGGGAGATACCTCCACGCTGGAGGTCTATCGCCAGGGTGAGACCATTACGGTGGAACTCACCTGGGATGCGGTCCCTGAGGATCAGCAGACCCAGCAGGAGTCCCAGCAGCCCCAGAACGGCGGCAATAATGGCGGCGGGCAGTATGGTAACGGCTATACAAATCCCTATGACCTCTTCGACTATTTCTTTGGCAGCCGGGGCTGGTAAGCGGCCCTTGCAGTGATCATCCTTCCTTGTGTGTCCGGCGGCGGCTTCGCGGCAATCGCTGCGGCAAGGCGAAAAGCCGCCTATGCGACCGGTGCGGAGGAGGGTTATATATAGAGACAGATTATCGAATAAAAAGCGCACCGTGTAAAAACACGGTGCGCTTTTAGGCGCTATTCCGTTGTCCGGATTTCCAAATAGTAATATTTTTGCTCAGGGGCCAGTTCCACTGCAGTGATGCCGCTTTTCAGGTCAAAGCCCAGGTTCTGCCGGACGATTTCAATCCCCTCTGCGTTCTCCAAGGCGGCGGTTTGGCAGGTAAATTCCAGGGTGGACCCCAGCTGGGTCACCAGGTCGTAGCCCTGCAGGCCGGCATTTTCCGAGCCGGAACAATAGAAATCGTAACTTGGTTCTTTCCAAAAGGTACAGTTGACGGTCACGCTGCCCCCGGCGGGAACGGTGACGGGGAGAGCCAGGTACAGCACCCGCTGGTGGAACAGCGCCTCGCTGAGGATATCGTCCAGCCGCCCGTCGGCGTAGCGGTCCATGGGCTGATCCGAGAGGATTCCATATTGGGTCAGCAGCTCCGCCACGGCTCCCCGGTACATGGAGAAGGGAACGCTGTCAAAGGTGTTCTCCTGGTCCAGTGCCCGGCCCTGGGTGTAGAAGGTCCGGTACTCCCGGCACAGGCGGTCCAGCACCGCGTCCAGGGTGGTCTCCTCCCGGGTGACGGCGCAGGAGACGCCCGTGATCTCATCACCAAGGTCACAGCCGCCGTCCTTATAGCCTTGGAGGGTGTAGTCTCCGATGTCCTCCCCCAGCACCACCAGGACCTTGGTTGCCGATTCCCGCTGGACGCCGTCGGGGACGAAGCAGCTGTACTGCCGCCAGCCGGTTTCCTCGTCCCAGCTCTGCCCGTTAAAACCGCAGCAGAGGATCTGGGTCTGATTTCGGTCGATGGTAAAGGAGACGGCCTGAGTTGCGGCGGGATATTGTTCATGGGGGGCGGTAAAGTTCGAAAAATGGTAGACGGTTGCAGGGATGTCCAGCGCCGGATACTCCGCCAGGGCTTGAGACAGGTAAGCGCCGTCCTCCAGCAGCGTTTGGTAATCCTCCCAGCTGTTCAGACCCGCCAGGTTCAGCGTGTCGTGGTCCGGGTCCTCCTCACCGTAGGCGCTGCTAAAGCCCCCGGCGTAGGGACCGGCGTACAGGGCCGCCTCCGCCGCCGCGCCGTCCACGGACACCGCGGGCCGGACCCTTGCCAGGGAGTCGAAATTCCCGGCGAAGGGATAGAGGGCCGTGACGGTGACGTCCTCCGGCCCCGGGTTGGAGAGGACATAGCGGTCCGTCACCTCCGCCCCCCACTGGCGGGGATCTCCGTCGGCATATGCCCCGGGGGCGAAATCCCAGGTGAGAGTACGCTCCGCCGTGAGGCCGGTACCGTTTTCCGCTGTGGACAGGGGAAATACCGGCCCGGCATAGGACATGAAGACTGTACCTGCGTTGTGCCCTCCTCCGCCTGCGGCGCTGTCTCCCGGAACCGCGCCGTCTGCGGCGCCGCTGAGATTGCCGTACAGACAGTCCCCACCTGCGCGGAACCAGATTCCCAGGCCGCAGATCAAAACCAGGCAGGCGGCAAGGCCAAGGATACGCCAGGAGGCATCCCGCCGCTTGAAAGCGGCGGCTGAGGAGGCGGGTTCCGCCTCCTCAATGAGGTCGTCGTCCACCAGCCCTAAAATTCGGAATAAGCGTTCGCTCCTCATAAAGTTATGCCCTCCTGTTCCAAATAGGCCCGCAGGGCCTTTCGGGTGCGGAAGAGAGAGGATTTGACCTTTCCAATACCGCACCTCAGTTCCGCCGCGATGTCCGCCAGATCCTGACCGTACCAGTACCGCCGCAGGAAGATCGTGCGGCTCTCCGCCGGGAGACGCCGTAAAAAACCGCTGACCAAAGATGCAATCTCCTGATCCTCCAGTTGCTTTTCCACTCTGTGCGGAGAGGGGACGCAGTCGTCCAGTTCGCCCAGCAGTATCTCCATGGCATCGCCGCCCCGCTTTTGCGTCCGGCTCTGTTTCCAGCGGTCCAGAGACAGATTCCTGGCGATCCGGCCCAGCCAGGCCCGAAATGCCGTGGGCCGTGCCGGGGGAATCGCATTCCAAGTCCGCAGATAGGTATCGTTGACGCACTCCTCCGTGTCGCTGTGGCTGCGGAGGATGTTCCACACCAGGGAGAAGAGAAATGAACCGTATTTTCCGGCAGTTTCCTCAATGGCCCGCTGGTCCCGGCTCCAGTATAGGTCGATGATCGTGCTGTCGTCCATATTTCCGCCTCCTTTCTTGGGTGTTTTAATAGTATAGACGGCAAAATGTCCCGGAGGTTTCAAAAAGAGCAAAAAATTAGGAATTGGGAATAGGGGAATTAACCGGCATACGGGATGTCCGCGCTTCCCCATGATTCCTAATTCCTAATTTTGGCTTATAAAAGTCCTCTGGTTTGGAGGAACTCATGGGCCACTTCGTCAACAGGGCGGCCCATGACATCCACCTGATACGTCATCTCCACCATATCCTCGTTGGCAATCTGCCCGGCCAATAGATTTAAGATCTCCTCCAAATTCGGGGCGGTCTGGGCAAATTTTTGAAAGGTGTCCTCCCGCACCAGAAACGCGCCGTTGTAGTCCGGGAAAAAGTTTAGATCGTCCTCTAGTACCTTGAGGCCGGCCTTCCGGTTCAAGCCGTCGGTGGCGTAGACCTCGGTGACGTCAAAGCTGCCCTTTTCAGCAGCGGCGTATTTGAGACTCACGTCCACGGACAGCTGGTCTTTGAATGTCAGACCGTAAAATTGGGTAAAGGGACCGTATTTCATGCTGCCCTCCTGGGTGAAGAACTCATGCTCCGCGCCGAAAACCAGCTGGTCCGCCACGGGAATAAGGTCGCTGACAGTCTCCAGACCGTAGTGATCCGCAATGTTTTGAGGCACCGCAATGGCATAGGTGTTGTCAAAGCCCAGCTGCTTTAGCAGACGCAGTCCGTAGCGCTCACCGGCGGTTTGGTTGGCGTAGTCATAGATGGATGTGCCGTCCGGCACGTCGGCGGTGTCCAGCTGGAGGAAGGTGGTCAGCACCGTGCCGTCGTAGGAGATCATCATATCGCAGGTGGGGCTTTCCCCGATCAGGGATTTGAAGTTGTTCACCTGGGACATTTGGTCCCGGATGGCAACGGTGAGATTTGTTCGGTCCTCCACCAGAAATTTGACCATATGGTGCATGATTTGGGTTTCGCTGTAGTCGCCGTCATAGAGGAGCAGTTCTTCTTCACCGCCTCCGCGGTTTATGCCGTATGGAAGCAGGAGAATAAAGGCCAGGACCACTGCTCCGGCGGAAATCCACATAGCTCTGCCGCCGCCCCGGCGGCTGCGCATGGTTCTCTCAACCCAGCCCATCAGCAGGTCCAGCAGCACGGCGATGACCATCAATACCCCGGTGCCGGAGAGAATCAGCTCCAGATCCTGAACACGAATCCCCTGGTTGATGATACCGCCCAGGCCGCCGCCGCCCACAAAGGCGGCAAACACAGCGGTGCCGATGGCATTGACCACTGCGATGCGGACGCCGGTAAACACGGTGGGGAAGGCCAGGGGGAATTCTACCATCAGCGTCCGGTAGGGCTTGCTCATGCCCATGCCCCGGGCGGCCTCTTTTACACCGGGGTCCACCTCTTGAAGCCCCAAGCAGGTGTTGCGCACAATCGGCAGAAGAGAGTACAGTGTGATGCCGGTGATGACAGTGGCTTTTCCGGCGCCGAGGAACACCATGATAATGCCCAGCAGGGCCAGGGAGGGAATTGTCTGGAGCAGGTCCACCGTCCGCAGAACCACGGCCCGGGCCTTTGGGCAGGTATAGGCCAAAATGCCCAGGGGAAGTCCCGCGGCGATGGATAGGATACAGGAGGCCAGCACAATAAACAGATGTTCGCAGACCAGTGCCCAGGTCATCTGCCCGCCCCCTTTCGCAGGCCCCGGGGGGTAACCTTCTTTTGGAGCAGATCAATCAGCGCCCCGATTACAACTGCCAGAAGGGCCGCCGGAATGGCGCCCAGCAAGATCAGGGTATTGTTGTTGGAGTTTGTGCCCTGGTAGATCAACTCGCCCAGGCCGCCTTGACCGATCATCGCCGCCAGTACGGCCCAGGAGACGGTATAAATGGCGGACATCCGCAGCCCTGCGATAATGGTGGGCATGGCCAGCGGCAGTTCCACCTTGACCAGAGTCTGGAGATGGGACATGCCGCAGCCTCTGGCGGCCTCCACATATTGCCGCTCTACTCCTAAGATCCCGGTGTAGGTGTTTTTCAGCACCGGAAACATGGCGTAGATGGACAGCGCGGTAATCACGGTGGCAGGCACCATGCCCAGCCATAGAAACAGCAGTCCGATAAACACCAGGCCCGGAATGGTTTGAAATACGGAGATCACAGGCAGAATGACGCCGGACCACCTTGGAACGCGGGAGAGCAGCACGCCGAAGGTCAGCCCTAGAGCGAAACCGGCGGCCACAGAGGCCAGCACAAAGGCGGTGTGTACGAGGAGATCGGTGGCAAGTCTTGCGCCGTAGAGGGCGATCAGTTCTCTCATGTGGCGTCCCCCCACAGACTCTGGGCCACGGACCGGGCCACGCTGGTCTTGGTGACGATACCGGCAATGGTTTCGTCCTCATTGAGGACCACCACATAGGGTGCGCCGGAGTCCAGAAGGTAGTCAAAGCTCTCTCTGGCGTCGTCTCCTACCCGGACGGTGCGGGCAGTCTGGCGAATCAGCGGTTCGATGCTCTGGAGGCTCTGTCCCCAGTGGCGGATGTCTCCAATGGAGACAGTGCCTAAGTACCGCTTCTGCTCGTCGGTGACCAGCAGGGTGTCCACGCTGCCCCGGGCCATGCGCTCTGCGCACTCCAGTACGCCGCGGTTCCGTTTGACGCTGAGGACGTTGGTGCGCATGAAGCTCTCCACTGTGGAGGGGGCGGCGTCTCCGGTGGTGTGCTTGCCCAAAAAGTCCCGCACCAGGCTGTTGGCAGGGTGCTCCAGCATCTCCTCCGGAGAGGCCATCTGAACAACCTCTCCGCCGGCCATAAAGATGATGATGTCGGCCAGTTTCAGCGCCTCATCCATGTCGTGACTGACGAAAACAATGGTCTTGTTCAGCTTTTGCTGGAGGTTTTTTACCTCGTCCTGCAGGCTCTCCCGGGTCATGGGGTCCAGGGCGCTGAAGGGTTCGTCCATCAGCACGACCGGCGGGGAGGCGGCCAGCGCCCGCAGCACGCCGATGCGCTGCTGCTGCCCGCCGGAGAGTTCCGAGGGATATTTGTCCGCATAGGACTCCATATCCACCATTTGCAGAAGCTCCCGGACAATATCTTCACATCTGGTCCGGTCAAATTTCAAAAGTTTTGGCACAACGCAGATGTTTTGCGCCACTGTCATGTTGGGGAACAGGCCGATCTGCTGAATGACATAGCCGATGTGGCGCCGCAGGCTTACCTTGTCGGAGGCGCGGATGTCTTTTCCGTCAATGAGGATAGAGCCGCTGTCCGGCTCCAGCAGCCGGTTGATCATTTTCATGGTGGTGGTCTTACCGCAGCCGGAGGGACCGATGAGGATGACGAACTGTCCATCTGGGATGGTGAAGCTTACATTTTTTAGAACAGGGGTTTTGCCGTAGCTTTTACAGACATTTTGAAATTGAATCATTCCATTGCTCCTTTGCGGTGATAAGATTGCAGGCGGCCTCTGCCGCAGCGGAGTTGCCAACCAGGATGACTACGTCTCCGGCGTATAGCTCCGCATAGGGACCAGGGGAGAGAATCACGGTCTGTCCCCTCCGGATGGCCACAATTGTGGCGCCGGTGGACTGCCAGAATTTCAGCGCCCCTATACTCTTACCCAGGCAGGGAGAGTCCTTTGGGACGGTGACCCCGTAGTTGGGAAGAGGCTCACCAGGGGCGGTGAAGGCGTCCCGGCGTTTGACCAGGGCGTTGACTGTTTCACTCATGCGGCGGTGAAGGTCGGTATACTCCGCCATCAGTTCTTTCAGCTGTGTCCGCAGGGAGCGGATATCGGCGCTCTCTTCAAAATTTTCAATATACCGGCGGGCGCTGTCGGCGGAGAGAACCACAGCCCCGCTCTGGGGCTTGACCTGTACCACCCTCATGTCTGCCAGCAGCCGCAGAGCGCGGCGGATGGTCTCCGGCGATACGTTATACTCCGACGCCATCATAGAGCGGCCATAGACGCGGCTGCCTTCCGGCAATTCCCCGCTGGCTATGCGCCGGGCCAGATCCAGGGCGATTTGCAGGTATTGAGTGGGGACAACCGTTTGATTCATTGGGGAAACCACCTTTTTGGTAATGGGTTGATGAGACAATTATATACTGACAACTCTAGAAAGTAAATATGAGCGGCAGTTAAATTTTTGTTAATAAACAGGCGAGAAAGAAAATATTTCTTGAAAAAAAACAAAAATATGTCATTTGGAAGGTGTTTTTTGCGCGGCCCGCCGGGAAGAGGAAAAATTCTGTGGCCGTGCCTTGCATACCGCCGCCGGAAGGCGTATAATACACCAAAGCGGGGGAGACCTGTCTCCGCCGGATTACATAGCTTTTGCAGGAGATTGCCATGGTTCGACGCCGTATCCAATTAAACGCCGTCCAAACTCTGGCGGTGGGGTTTGCCGCGTTGATCATGCTGGGCGGCGTGCTGCTGGCCCTGCCGTTGGCCTCTCGGGATGGAAGGGCTTTGCCGTTTTTGGACGCCCTCTTTACATCGGCCTCCGCGTCCTGTGTCACAGGACTGGTGTTATACGATACTTACACCCAGTTTACACTCTTTGGACAAGCGGTTATTCTGCTGCTGATTCAAGTGGGCGGAATGGGATTTATGACGGTTTCGATTCTGGTGGCGATCCTGCTTCACCGCCGCATCGGACTGCGCCAACGGTCGATTTTAATGGATAGCGTGGGCGCTTTGCAGATGGGCGGCGTAGTGCGGTTGACCCGTTTGGCAATCCGGGTGACGCTCACCTGTGAAGGTGTGGGAGCCGTGCTGCTGGCGCTGTGGTTTTGCCCCCGGTATGGCTTGGGACGGGGACTTTGGATGTCCTTATTCCATGCGGTCTCCTCCTTTTGCAACGCCGGATTCGACCTGCTGGGAACGGGGACGTCTCTGTCCACCGTCGCCGGAGAGCCGCTTCCCAACATCGTTTTGATGGCACTGGTCATTTGCGGCGGTCTGGGATTTTTGGTGTGGGATGACCTGCTGACCCACAGATGGCAGATCCGCCGCTGGCGGCTGCACTCTAAGATTGTGCTGTTTTCTACCACGCTGCTTTTTGCGGGAGGGGCCGCGGCCTTCTATTTTTTAGAGAAGGATTACGCTTTTGCGGGGAGTTCTGCACCTCAACGGGCACTGATGGCGGCGTTCCAATCCGTCACCTGCCGGACGGCAGGGTTTAATACGGCTCCCTTGACAGCGCTGAGTCAAAGCGGCACGCTGCTGACGATGGTTTTGATGTTTATTGGCGCGGGTTCCGGTTCTACCGGCGGCGGCGCAAAAGTGAATACCATCTCCGTGCTGTTTTTGAGCGCTGTTGCCCAAGTGCGGCGGAAAGAGGATGTGAATGTATTTCGCCGCCGTCTGGATACGGCCACCATTCAAAAGGCCTACTCCACGGTGAGCATTTTCTTTTTGGCATGTCTTGTGGGGACCATGGTCATGTGCCTTCAAGGCATTTCTTTGGACAGCGCCTTGTTTGAGGCCATCTCCGCTATGGGTACTGTGGGACTGACCCGTGGTGTGACGCCCTATTTGCCGGAGGTCTCCAAGCTGGTGGTACTGCTGATGATGTTTGCCGGCCGGGTGGGCAGCATGTCTGTGGCCATGGCCGTGACGCGGGACCGTCCCCAGCCTAAGCTGCGGAATATTCCGGAAAAAATCCTGATCGGATAGGGGAGATTGGAATGAAATCTTTTTTGGTGGTAGGACTCGGCCGGTTTGGCCGGCATTTAACCAGATGTCTGGCGGAGCTTGGCAATGAGGTGATGATTCTGGATCAGGATGAGGAGCAGGTGGCGCGGCTGGCCTCTGTGGCTACTGCCGCCTGCGTGGGGGACTGCCAGGACGAACAGGTGCTGGCCTCTCTGGGGATTCGGAATTTTGACGTGTGTTTTGTCTGCGTGCGGGATGATTTCCAGTGTTCATTGGAGGCTACCGCAACCTTAAAGGAGCTGGGGGCGAAATGCGTGGTGGCCCGGGCGGATCATGAGCGGCAGATCAAGTTTTTGAAGAAGATCGGCGCGGATTATGTGATTCATACGGAGATGGATATGGCCTCCCGGGCCGCCGTGCGCTTTTCCGCCCGGAATGCTTTTGACTATTTTGAGCTGACGCCCAAATACGCGGTCTTTGAGATTGAGACGCCACGGGAGTGGGAGGGCCGCACAGTGATGGAAATGGATGTCCGCCGCCGCTACAACGTCAATATTCTGGGTGTGAAGGACGGGGATGAGATCGTTCCTCTGCTGAGTCCGGATTACTGTTTCCAGCCGGACGCCCATTTAATTGTGGCAGGCGATAAGGAGGCCGGTGTCCGTTTGATGAACGAAGAGTCATAGACCATCTACAGAGAAAAGGGGGCCACGAGATCATTTGCAAGGGAAGGCAGACCGTGTCTGTAATGCCGCTTATCGCAGGTTTCATCAATATTTGGCGCATCTGCTGTAAAGCTGTTTCCATATTTGTTATAATCGCATATTGAGAGGCGTTGCTGTGCAGGCTTGGGTGAGGGTGTTTAGCCGTTTCCAACTTTAATTGATAACAACGCCCCTTTGACTGCAGACCTCCTATGTGCGTCTTTTTGGTCTGCAAGACAATATTTTGCGTTTCGGTGTGAAATCATATTTCCGGCGGCTCTGTCCATACTACTGCCGGGGTGATTTTATGCCGGACCACAAAGAGGCGGTCAATAATCTGTCGGATGGCAAGCCATTTTTGCGGCTGGAGCCGGAAAAGCGTATGTGTCCCATCTTTGATCCCGTGACCATTGCGAAATTTCAGGTGGCCGCGCCGGAGGACATGGGCTTTCGGGTATTGGATAACTTCTGTGAAGAGCACATCCTATAGAAAGCAGGGGGCGGATTTTCGCCCCCTGTTTTCTTCTGAGTTTGCCCAAGGTTGACAGAAAATCTCCGCCATGCTATACTTTCCAACATATGGTACAGACTTTTTGGGGGAAAGGCGGAGCGGCGGCGTATGGGCGAAAAGGTAAAAAAGCGCATAGCGATTTTTATTGGATGCGCGGTATTTGCGGCGGGGATGATGGCGGTAGCGGCATCCCTTGACCTGCCGGGCGAGATGGTGATGCGCTGGTTTGGAGCCGCGTATGAGTCTCTCTCCAGCATGATTCTTTATGTTCTTTTTTGCGGGGGCCTGGGCTTTCCCGTACAGATTTTAGTCAAGGCGCTTCCACGGGCGCTGTTGATGCTGCACAGGATCTCTATGCGGTGGGCAAAGGTTCTGCTGGTGGTGTTGGATACGGCGGCGCTTTTTTTTACCATGCTGCTGGTGGATTTTTTGATGGATACCGTATTAGTGGGATATGTGATTATCCTCCTGGTCGCGCTGGTGATGGCGGTTCTCTCCGTAGATGACTTGGAGGGATGGGACAAGCGGTAAAGTGTTTTTCACTGTCCGGGACGAAGAGCTTATAAGAAAAACAGGGGGCCGGAAGGCCCCCTGTCAGTTTATGTATGGGATTGGGTGGGATCGGTCTCCGTGGGACTGGCCACCGGATGCTCTTTGTGCTCCACTATGGCGCGGATCAGTTCCACCGTGCCGCCCAATCCAAGGCAGCTGGAGTCCAGGCAGAAATCGTAACTCTCCACCGCGCCCCATTTTTGAGAGGAATAGTACTCATAATAGGAGGCCCGGCGCTTGTCGGTTTTTGCAATGAGCGTCTTGGCCCGCTCCGGTGTGATGTTCTGCCGCTGGGCGACCCGCTGTACCCGCACGTCGATAGGAGCATGGACGAACAGACTCAGGTGGTTGGGATTGTCCGCCAGGGCGTAGTCCGCGCAGCGGCCGATCATGACGCAGGGTCCCTGCTCCGCGATGTGGCGGATCGTGTTAAAGGTTGCCAGATACACTTGCTGTTCCAGGGAGTCTCCCAGTCCGCTGCCCGGCAGGGCAAACATATAGGAGTCCATGGCGATGGAGTACAGCAGGCTCTTAGGCCGCTCATCAAAGTTTTCCACAATCCTTTCGCACAGTCCGCTCTTTTTGGCGGCCTCCCGCAAAAGCTCTTTATCATAAAATGGGATGCCAAGCTCTTTGGCCACACGGATTCCGATCTCTTTACCGCCGCTGCCAAACTGCCGTCCAATGGTGATGATTGTGTTCATAGGGACGCCTCCTCTCTTGGTGTGCCTATTATACCACTTTTGAAGGGGAGCGTCAAATAAAAAGAGACGGCCGCAGATTCCGCGGCCGCCGTTTAGGACGTTAAAACCTGTTAATTTTTTGGGATTTCCCTGCCCAAGCGCCGGTACATGGTCTTTTTTACGGCCCGGAGGATATTCTCATATCCGGTACAGCGGCACAGATGTCCGGAGAGGTGCTTGCGGATTTCATCGTCCGTATATTCCCGCCCGCTCTCCAGAAGTTCCACGGCGGACATGATAAAACCGGGGGTACAGAAGCCGCACTGGATGGCGGCTTCGTCAATAAAGGCCTGCTGGATATCACTGAGTTCGCCGTTGGGTCCCACGAGTCCTTCCAAAGTGCGGACGTGCTTTCCCTCAGCCCAGACAGCCAGGTAGATGCAGGAGTTGAAGGTTTCGCCGTCGATCAGCACATTGCAGGCGCCGCATTCCCCTACCTCGCAGCCCTTTTTCACGGACAGGGTGTGGTAGTCGTTGCGCAGCATGTCGGTGAGGCTGGCCCGGACATCCACCGTCTTCTCCACGTCTCTGCCGTTTAGCTTGAAATGGACGGTCTGATACTGGATCTGGTGCTTTTCCATCACAGGTCACCTCCCGCCAGTTTTACAGATTCGATAAAGGCCCGCCGGGCGCTCTCCACGGCGATGTGGAGGCGGAAGTCCTTTGCCGCCCGCCAGGAGTCCCTTGGATTGATATCCTCCTTTACCGCCTGGGCAAATCTCTCTGCCAGTTCCAGGCTTACGGGCTGGCCCGCCGCCAGATTTTCCGCATGGACCGCCCGAAGGGGAACGGGACCTGCCACGCCGAAGGCCACCCGCGCCCGTTCAACAGTTTTCTTGTCGGAGGAAAGGCGGACGTTGACAGAGGTGCCCAGAGTGGCGATGTCCATGGCGTTTCGCATGGCGTATTTTATATAGTGGCCGAAGGTATTCGCATAGCTCTCTTCAGGGATCAAAATGGCAGTTTGAATTTCTCCCTCCCGGATGTCCACCTTACCCGCCCGGATATAGAAGTCGCGGATGGGCTGGCGGCGAATGCCGCCAGGGCCGGTTAATTCCACAATGGCGTCCCAGGCGTGGAGGGTGGAGGCGGAATCGGCGGAGGTGACGCCGTTGCAGGTGTTGCCGCCGATGGTGCCGATGTTTCGGATCTGGGGACCGCCGACCTGGTCCACGGCCTCGCCCAGCACACGGATATATTTTTGGATCAGGGGGTCACGGGTGATATGGGAGAAGCTGGTGAGAGAGCCGATGCGCAGAGTGCCGCCGCCGTCCATGGAGACGCCGCGGATCTCATCCAAGGTCTGGATGGAGATCAGCTCCGCACCTGCCCGTTTGCCTTCCCGCATCTGCACCAGCACGTCGGAGCCGCCGGCGATGATCTGGGCGTCCGGATGGGCCAGACGGAGGGCTACGGCGTCTGCTACGCTTTTTGCCTGATACAGGGCTTTCATGTCATACATATGGTCGGCCCTCCTTTACTCTTCAATAAGCCCCGCCTCTTTAAAAGAGCGATAGAGGACATGGGGCGTGATGGGACAGCAGTCGATAGAAACGCCGGTGGCGTTTAAAATGGCATTGCGGATCGCCGGAGCGCCGGAGCAGGCCGGCGGTTCGCCCAGGGCCTTGGTGCCGTAAGGAGAGGTTGGCTCCGGATTTTCTACAAATTCCGCCTCCAGGGCAGGGTGGTCCATAAAGGTGGAGAGCTTGTAGTCCAGCAGGTTTCCGTTTAGGGGTTTTCCGGTCTTTTCGTCAAATTTTAACTCCTCGGAGAGGCCGTAACCGATGGCCATGGACATGCCGCCGTGGACCTGGGCCTCAGCCAGAGCGGGGTTGATCAGGGTGCCGCAGTCGTGGACATTTACCAGCCGCAGGAGTTTTACCTTACACATGGGAATATCGACTTCGACTTCCGCGAAGGAACAGCCAAAGGAGTAGGCGTTGGACTTGATTTGGGCGGTGGTCTCGGCGGTGATGTGTTGGCTGCTCTCCAGGGAGTACAGGCACTCCGTGGCCAAATCGCCCAGAGACTTAAGGACCCGCCCGTCGGATTTGCGGATGATCTGCCCATCTGCCAAGTCCAAGTTGGAAATGGGCATCCGGGTTTGCTCGTGGGCGATGCTCAAAATCCGCTGGCGCAGGGCCTGGGCAGTCTGCATGATGGCAAAGCCGCCGATGTATGTCTGCCGGGAGGCGTAGGCCCCGGTGCCGAAGGGGGTGATATCGGTATCTTGGGTGGAAACTACATGTACGCTTTCAAGGGGAACGCCCACGGCGTCCGCCACCATCTGGGAATAGGCGGTGTCGCAGCCTTGGCCGATCTCTGTCTCGCCGGTCTGGAATTGGAGAGAGCCGTCTTGATTGAGCACCATGCGGCAGGAGGAGGACTCCAGAGAGATGGGCCATACGGCGGTGTTGTACCAGAATACCGCCATCCCGACGCCCCGCCGGACTGGGCCGGTCTGGTTTTGGTACTCCTCGTATTTCCGGAGATAGTCTGTGGCCGAGGTCCCCCTGTCCATGCATTGGTTGAAGGTATCAAAATAGTTCTCGTTTTTTGAGAAACCATCTACGTAGCCCACGGGCATCAGATTTTTTCGGCGGAACTCCAGAGGCGCCATGTGAATGGCCCTGCAGATATCGTCGATGTGACTCTCTCCGGCAAACATCGCCTGGGGGATGCCGTAGCCCCGCATGGCCCCGGATGAGGGCTTGTTGGTGAACACAGTCCAGGCATCACACTCTAGGTTTTCGCAGGGATACAGCTGGGGAAACGCCCCCATGCCCTTCGCCACGATCCCGTGGCCGTGGGAAGCGTAGGCCCCCTGGTTGGAG
This sequence comes from uncultured Oscillibacter sp., assembly GCA_910588005.1. Lineage (GTDB taxonomy): Bacteria > Bacillota > Clostridia > Oscillospirales > Oscillospiraceae > Oscillibacter. The sequence goes on along the minus strand of CAJUQM010000005.1, from coordinate 35,848 downwards.
AAGGCCTCAAACTTCCGGGCAACCAGAGTTCCGTCAGGCCGGACATAGGAGATGATGTGGGTGCGGATGGCGTGGCGGACCCGGTTGGAGACGAAGGTCTCCTCCCGGCTGCACTCCAGTTTTACCGGCCGTCCCCCCACCTGGGTGGAGCACCAGGCGCATAGAGGTTCGTACAGCGCGTCCTGCTTATTGCCAAAGCCTCCGCCAATATAGGGTTTGATCAGGCGGACCTTTCCCCAGGGGATTCCCAGGGCCTGTCCCACTACCCGCCGTACAATATGGGGAATCTGGGTGGAGCTGACTACCACAATCCGTCCCGCCTCCTCGTAGGCAAAGCACCCGTGGTTTTCGATATGGCAATGTTGAACCGTGGGGGTATCGTACCAACCCTCCACTTTAACAAGCCCCGGCTCCTGCCGGGCGGCCTCATAGTCACCCTTGCGGATATCGGTATGAGCCAGGATATTGTTGGAATACTCCTCATGGATCTGGGGCGCCCCATCCTCCATGGCCTTCTGCACATCCAGCACAAACGGAAGCTCTTCGTACGTTATCTTCAGCGCCCGAACGGCCTGGGACGCAGCCACCTCGTTTTCCGCGATGACCACCGCCACCTCATCGCCGTAGTAGCGGACATGGCGGTTTAAGAGCAGGCGGTCGGCCACGTCCTGGTGGTGGGGGTCCGTCGACCAGGGGTGGCCTGCTGTGGGGAAGGGGATGTTTGGAACTTCAAAGCAGGTCAAAATTTTCACAACGCCGGGAATGGTCTCGGCCGCCGAGGTATCGATGGCTGTTACGAATCCATGGGCGATGGTCGAGTGACAAATTTTGGCGGTCAGAGCCTCCCGGCCGCAGAGGTCGTCCATATATTTGGCCCGGCCCGTGGCCTTGTCATAGGCGTCCACCCGGGTAACGCTCCTGCCAACGCTTTTGCTCATTGGGATTCCTCCTTTATGTTTGCATGATTGGGGAAAAGCGGATATACTAAAAAAGACTGGAGGTGTTTTCTTGAAAAAACCATTAAAGTTAGGATGTGTGGTTATGGCGGCGGGCAACGCCCGGCGCTTTGGGGAGAATAAGCTGGCGGCCCAGCTGCGGGGGAGAAGTTTAATCCTCAGAACGCTGGAAACCGTGCCGCCGGAGGTCTTTGAAAACGTAGTGGTGGTAACGCAGTACCCGGAGATCATGCGTCTGGCCGGGGAGTTCCGCTTTTCAGCGGTCTACAACGAACATCCGGATTACGGCATCAGCCACACGATCGAGCTGGGGCTTACCGCTCTGCGGGACTGTGACGGGGTGTGCTTTCTGGTCAGCGATCAGCCTCTGCTGCGCCGGGAGAGTGTGGCTGCGCTGGCCCGCTGCTGGAAGGAGAGTCCGGACAAGCTGGCGGCATTAGGCCATGGCGGAGTTCGGGGGAATCCCTGTATATTTCCCGCCCGGTTTTACCAAGAGCTGCTGGAGCTGCGGGAAGACCACGGCGGCAGCACCGTCATCCGGCGGCACGAAGCGGAGCTGCGGCTCCTGGAGGTACCGGAGGAGGAGTTGGCAGATGTGGATACCGCAGAAGCTATGAGGGATCTGAGAGAGAAGGCTGGAGAGCGGGGACGGACCTGAGTGTCCGTCCCTCTTTAACTGTTGGCTCCGCCGGCGGAGAGACAGACGCGCAACACTCGGGTAATAAAAGGGCTTCGGCTATTTCCTGGCGTAAGGCGTGTCCTCCAAGGGGAGGGAGGTGCGGAACTTGCCGTCGTAGCGGTAATAGGCGTCCGCGATGGCTGGAGCCGTGGGGATCGAGGTGATCTCCCCAACGCCGATAGCGCCGCAGGCCACGTCCAAACCCTCTTTTTCCACCACAATAGCGGTGATCTCCGGAATCTGATTGGCCCGGAATAACCCCAGAGTGCCATATTTGGCAGTGGGCTTGCAGTCTGTCAGGGGATAGCGCTCCGTCAGGGCAAAGCCCATGGACATTACAACGCCGCCCTCGATCTGTCCCTCTACAGACAGGGGGTTTACCGCCTTTCCCACGTCGTGGGCCGCTACCATCTGCTGAATTTTGCCGTCTTCATCCAGGATACAGACCTGGGTTGCGTATCCGTAGGCGATGTGACTGACAGGATTGGGCACGTCCGCCCCCAGGGGATCCGTCCTGCCCAGATACTCGCCGTAAAACTCCTGCCCATTCAAGGCGTTCAAATTGCCGCCGTCCAGCGCCGCCCTCAGATCCTGACAGGCTCTCCGGCAGGCCTCTCCGGTGAACAGGGTCTGACGGGAGCCGGAGGTGGTGCCGGAGTCCGGGGCAAAATAGGTATTGGAGCGTTCGTAGACCACGTCTTCAGGTGCAATTCCCGTTTGTCCGCAGACCATCTGGGTCAGCACGGTGCCAAGGCCCTGCCCGATGCAGGAGGCACCGGCGAAGATGTGAACCTTGCCGTCCTCCACCGTCAGCCGCACCCGGCCCGTATCCGGAATGCCCACGCCCACACCGGCGTTTTTCATGGCGCAGGCCAGCCCCACATATTTTGCATTGTCACAGTAGGGCTTTACTGCCTCCAGGGTCTCCACAAGGCCGGTGGAATCATCCACAATCTGGCCGTTGGGCAGTTCCTGCCCCGGGCGGATGGCGTTGCGGTACCGGATCTCCCAGGGGGTGATGCCCACCAGATCCGCCATGCGGTTGAGAAGGCTCTCTATACAAAAGCACGTCTGAGTTACGCCAAAACCGCGAAAGGCCCCGGCAGGGGGATTGTTGGTGTAATAAGCCCAACCGTCGATCTCGAAGTTCTGGTAATTATAGGGTCCGGCGGCATGGGTGCAGGCCCGTTCCAGCACCGGTCCGCCCAGGGAGGCGTAGGCTCCCGTATCGGCGATCACCTCGGCGGCCACACCTTGGATGATGCCGTTTTCGTCGCAGCCTAGAGAGAACTCCATCTCCATGGGATGCCGTTTGGGATGGATCAGGAGACTCTCCGTCCGGGTCAGCTTCACCTTCACCGGGCGGTGTGTGAGACAGGCGATCAAGGCGGCGTGGTGCTGGACGGTTACGTCCTCCTTGCCGCCAAAGCCGCCCCCCACCAAGCAGTTGCGGACCTTTACCCGCTCCGCCGGCCATCCCAGCATCCCCATGATCTCATGCTGGGTGTCGTAGGCGCCCTGGTCGGTGGAGAGAACCATGATTCCGTCCCCGTCGGGATAGGCCACGGCGCACTCCGGCTCCAGGAAGGCGTGCTCTGTCCAGGGTGTGTAAAACCGCTGGGTTAACATATATTTGCTCTTGGCAATGGCCTCCGCCGGGTTGCCCCGCTGGATGTGCTTGTGGCTCAGCAGGTTCCCCTCCCGGTGGACCAGAGGCGCGTCCGGCAGCATGGCCTCCCGGGGACTGCGGACCATGGGAAGTTCCTCATAGTCCACTTTTACCAAGGCCTTGGCCCGGGCCAGGATCTCCGGTGTCTCCGCCGCCACCAGGCAGATGGCGTCGCCCAGGTAATGGGTGATATCTCCCACGGCGATCATGGTGTCCCAATCCTTTTTCAGGTGGCCCACCTTATTGCTGCCGGGGATATCCGACGCGGTAAACACACCGACAACGCCGGGCAGAGCCTCGGCCTCCTCGGTATGGATCGCCAGTACCCGGGCGCGGGGATAGGCGCTGCGGACGGCGCTGCCGTAAATCATGCCCTCCAGATATATGTCGTCCGGGTAAATACCGGTTCCGGTGACTTTCTCCGCCACGTCGATCCGAGGGACCCGGGCGCCCAGGGACCAGTTCTCGTCTGATTTGGGAACCGACCCGGTCCGGAATAGATCCGCCGCCAGCAGGATCGCGTCGATAATCTTTACGTACCCTGTGCAGCGGCAGATGTTGTTGCGGATGGCAAAGGCTGCTTCTTCCCGGGTGGGATTTTGGTTCTTGTCCAGCAGGGCCTTGGCGGAGATCACCATCCCCGGAATGCAGAAACCGCATTGAACCGCCCCGGCGTGGCCAAAGGCATATGTATAGACCTCCCGCTCAAAATCGCTTAGACCCTCTACGGTGAGGATTGTTTTGCCCTCCAGTTTGTCGGTTTGGGGGATACAGGCCTTGGTGGGCTTGCCGTCGATCAGGACGGTGCAGGTGCCGCAGGCGCCCTCGCTGCATCCGTCCTTCACAGAGGTCAGCCCCAGGGTGTCCCGCAGGAGGCGCAGCAGCTTTTGGTTCTGCTCCACAGTCACAGTCTTGCCATTTACAGTAAACGTTGCCATAAAAGACTCCTTGCTTCCGTGCCCGCTGTCGGTCCCACGGTCATATGTAATTTTCAGAAAGGTCAACCTTTCTGTTGTTCATTATACCTGAAATACAGGAGATACGCAACTACACTTTTGTCAATTCGTTATTCTATTTTTAGGGAATCGGCGGCAGCTCCCATCCCACCGCTAAAACGCCCTTTTGGACAGAGATCCGGGCCGCGGACTCTATGATATGATTGCTGACACCCAGGGGGAAGTCCGGCATTAAACAGGCGTTTTTCAAGGGGTATTGAACGCCGGACTCATCCACGCCCTCTGCGCGGTCCCCCAGGCAGAAGGCGGAGAGCAGACCCCACTCCACCTGTCTGGAGACCTCCAGCGTTTCATCTTCAATAACAGTCCAGAGAAAATCGTCATCGTACAGGTATCCCCTGGCCCCATGGCGGCGGAGAAACAGCAGGGATTGGAGGTTGGCCAGGGTGTGGTCCAAGCGCTTGCCGCCGGTACCGCCATAGACATGGAACTCCATACAGCCCTGTTCCAGACCTATGCGGAGGGCGGCAAGCGTGTCGGTGTCGTCCTTTTCCACCGGCAGGCGGCGGAGGCGGGGAAAGTCCGCTGGGGGAGTCATGGAATCGAAGTCCCCCAGCAGGAGGTTGGGTACGATCCTCTGCGCCTGGCAGATCCGGTAGCCGGCGTCGGCCGCGATGATAAAATCCCCTGTGCTCTCCGGCCGTTTTCGTAGTCCGTAAAAAGTGCCGGCGGCAAAGATGAAGCAGCGTTTCATGGAGTTTTCCCCCTTGCGGTTGTTTTTCTCAGTATACTTGTTTTAGGACGCTGGAAGATCTCTTCCGGTCTTGGAACGGCGGTTTGCGAGCCGCAGGGAAAAAGGCCGGGGGACTGCCTGGGGTCTTCTTGGAAGCTCCGCCGGCGGACGGTACGCCTGTTTTTCTGTGCAGCCCCTGTGTTCCACATGGTCCTGTGGAAGGAATCAGACCGCTTCTCCGCCCTGCTTTTTTTGCTTCGCACGGCGGTAAGATCCGAAGGTCTCCTCAAACGCTCCCTGAGCGTATTTCTCCACACCGCTTTGATAGCGCCGGTATGCCGTCAGCAGCTGCTCCGCCTCAGGAGTCAGCGATGCGCCGCCGCCATGCCTGCCGCCGGTGGTGGAATCCAGCATTTTACAGCCGAAAACCTCCTCGGCAGTGCGGATAATACGCCAGGCCTTTGAATAGGCCATCTCCATAGATGCGGCGGCGGCTCGCAGGGAGCGGTGCTCCCGTACCCGCTCCAACAGCGTGGCGATGCCGGGGCCGAAGCAGCGGCGGTTGTCGTCGGTATAGAGCCGGATAGTCAGCTTCAGATGCAGCTCCTTGTCCATAGAGAGTTCCTCGCTTGTCCGTAAAATTTTTATTGTTTTTTATGATAACATATTTCTCACGGTTTGCAAACCCGGCAAAGTGTGATAGAATATTTTTCAAATATAATCTCCGCTTAATACGGAGATAGAGCAGGAGGAGAGATATGGAAAAGATCCGGCTGGGCCGCACGGAGCTGTACGTCACCAAAACGGCCTTTGGCGCACTGCCGATTCAGCGCATCTCCAAGGCCGGCGCTGTGAAACTGGTTCGCAGAGCCTATGAGAGCGGTATCAACTATTTCGACACCGCCAATATGTACACCGACAGTGAGGAAAAACTGGGAGAGGCTCTCCATGACGTGCGGGCTAATGTGGTGATCTCCACCAAGAGCGCCGCTACGGATAGGAAGACGGCTCTGGCCCACATGGAGCAGAGCCTCCGCAGCCTGCGGACAGACTACATCGATCTCTTCCAGTTCCACAATCCGGCGAAGCTCCCGGACATCGGCGACCCTGACGGGGCTTTTGCTGCGGCGCTGGAGATGCAGAAAAAGGGATACATCCGCCACATTGGCATTACCAACCATCGGCTGGGCGTGGCGCAGGAGGCCATTTCCTCCGGGAACTTTGAAACCCTGCAATTTCCCTTCTGCTATTTGACCACGGAGAAGGAACTGGGCTTAGTGGCCCAGTGCAAGGCTGCCGACATGGGTTACATTGCCATGAAAGGACTCTCCGGGGGATTGCTGAACAACGCGGAGGCGTGCTACTGCTTCATGCGGCAGTTTGACAACGTGGTGCCCATCTGGGGAATCCAGCGGGAAGAGGAGCTGAACCAGTGGCTGGAGCTGACGGAACGAAATCCGGAGATGACCCCGGAACTCCAGGCCGTCATCGACCGGGACCGAAAGGAGCTGGCGGGAAATTTCTGCCGCAGCTGCGGCTACTGTCTGCCCTGCGCCGCCGGAATCGACATTCCCCAGGCGGCCCGGATGTCGGCCCTTCTGCGCCGCGCTCCCTACCGTCCCTACCTCAGCGATGAGTGGTACGCCAAGATGCATAAGATTGAGGAATGTATCCACTGCGGCGCCTGCAAGAGCCGCTGTCCCTATGGTCTGGATACCCCGGAGCTGCTGAGGATCATGCTGGAGGACTACGACGCGTTTTACGCTGCCCATCACAATGATTGATGATGAAAGGGGAATATGATGCTTTTCAAAAATGAGGATGCCAGTCTGGAGCTGCATATTGTCAACTATGAGTTCCCGGCCGGCGGCGGCGACCCGGACAGCGACGACCGCAACTGGTTGGTGTTGCGCTGTACCTGGATCAACGAGGAGGGGTCCATTGTCAAGGACTCCAACAGCTGCCTTTTGACCTATGAGCTGCGGGAGCTGGCCGCGGGATTAAAGGTACTGAACGCCGGCGTCAAGGACAGCTACGCCAGCGACTTTGTGGACCCCTACTTTGAGGTGGCGGCCCAGGCGGAGGGGGAGGACTTCCGGGTGGATGTGTCCTTTTACCTGCCCAACACCATGGACGGCGACGACACCGCCGAGGTGGAGGCCGTGATGACCAAGGCGGAGATGAAGGAACTCATCGCCGAGCTGGACAGCCTGTGTGAAAAGTACCCGGACAGGGAGTAAAATTTGCCGGAAAACCGGGCGCAACCGCCAAAAGTTGCGCCCGGTTGGTTGATTTCAGGCCTGTTTTCGGGGTATTCTGAGCGCAGAACAGGAATGGAGGAACGGCCCATGACTTATGGAGAGCGGATCAAACAGGGGAGAGAGGAAAAGGAACTGACCCAGGAGCAGCTGGCGGAATCGCTGGATGTCAGCCGTCAGGCGGTGAGCAAGTGGGAGATGGACCTCTCCCGCCCCGCCCGGGGGAAGCTGGCGCGGCTGTCGGAGGTGCTGGAAATTCCGGAGGGAACCTGGGCCGCCATTGACGCGGAGCAGGCGGCGGCCAGCCGCCCCAGAAATTCCGCCCGGCCCTGGAAAATCGCCGTGGCGGTGCTGGCGGCGCTGTGCCTGGCGCTGGGGGGAATTCTGATTGCGGGCTGGCTGGCGTATGTGAACATCCGTGTGCCCGCGGAGAGCGTCCAGGGGGAAGTCTCCATCCCGGTAGAGGCTGCCGGTCCGCCGGGGACGGCATTTCCGGAGACGCTGCCGCTGAAAAGCCGCCGGGACTTCGACTTCGGAGACTGGACTCTGGGGGAGTACGACCGCGCCTGCGTGCCCTTTTTGGACGACCCGCTGCGGCTGGAGGATGAGAGCCTTTGGCAGGGCAAGCTGAAGGGCGGCGGCTGGCTCCAGGTGGTGAAGACCGACCCCCGCCACGAAAAAGGGGAGTCTGGCGCTATGGTCACCTTTTATAATCTTTATCTGCTCTATGCCCCGGAGGCCGGAGACGGCCCGCTGGAGTGGAGCGTTCTGACGCGCCTTGTGGAGGAGAACGTCTATCTGGACACATTCTCCGCGGAGGAATTTTACAATGTCCTGGGGTACGACGGCTGGAAGCTCTCTGTCACCGTGGGGGCCTCCGCCGGGGTGCTGAACTTCTATTTTTCACAGCGGCCCGACGGCACGGCCTGTCTGCTGACCGTAGGCAATAACGCCTTGGAGGCGGACGTGGACGAGGACGGTGAGATGGAGATCATCTCTTTGGACGATCTTCCTTTTTACGCGGAGATTACAGACACGGAGGAGGGCCGGGAGGGGGCCACGGTCTACACGCTGGACCCTTATAATGACGGCTTTGCCAATGTGGGACTCTCCTTCGCCCCGGAGAAAGGCGGCTTTGTGGTGGCGGATTCCCACAGCGCGGTGCTGGCCCGCTATGTGCTGCGGGACTGCGGGCTGGAACGGGTACCGCTGACAGACTTCACCGTCCTGGACTACCCGGACGCGGCTGGGACCCGGGTCGAGTTTATCACGGATGACCCTGACGGCCTGTCCGACGGTCTGGACCCAGACGATGTGCTGTACAGCGGAAAGGTTCGCATCACCCACCGCCAGCAGGCGTATCTGGCCCTTCAGGAGCTGTACAGCCTGACGGGATTGAAGGTGGACTTCTGTTACTGCGCCGCCAACGAGTATGGCGTGCTGTTTTCCCTGCTGCCGGACGGGTTTAACCAGCGGAGCTTCTTTGCCGCAGATTTCGGCGAAGAATGCGGCGGCCGGGGGATTCCCCAGTTCCGTATTGCATGGCGGGAGCTGGACAACGGCTGGTCGCCCCTGTCCCTGGCGGAGGCGGTCCTCCCGGAGGCGTGGGTCCCGCCGGAGACTGTGCTGGGCTGGTACTATGAGCGTTTGCACATCTTCCACGCCGGCGAGGCGGCTGTGGAGACCGAGGGGGACTGCCCGGAGGAGCGGAAGCTGTATTTGGAAAACGGGGATCTCTTTGTGGGGTGGCTCCGGGATTCGGACTGGGGTCCGGTTCTGACAGGCCTCATCGGCCCCTATCCGGACGGGGAGGTCAACCACTGATTAGGGCTTGTTTGAAAATTGGCGGAATGCCGGATTGAGACAGATTTTTTTGTCAGGCAAGGCGATTTTCCGCAGGAATTCTGACGGATTTCAAGGAAAATCAACGAAGTCCTGGTGAGATAAAGATGCCCAGAGACGGCGTTTTGTCATTTTTCAAACAAGGCCTAAAGTCTTGGGCCGCCCTTTTCAAAGGGTGGTGGGGCCGCGGGGGCAAAGCCCCTGTGGTTTTGGCGGCGCCCGGTGTGTTTCATTTGCAATGATATTCGCGAAGAACAAGCGCCGTTCCCCTCAGGGGAACGGCGCTCGCTGCTTGCGGTATTTTGCCGGACGGAACGTCTTACAGGCTGTTGGCCTCGTCCACCACTTTTTTGATGGCGGCGGCGGCGTCCTCAGGCAGCTTGTTGAAGCCGCCCTCCTCGGTGTCCAGCTTGGTAACATAGTTCAGGCGGTCCTGCATCCGGGCCTTCAGCTGGGCCACATACTCCTTGTCGGCCAGATCAGGTACGAAGCCCTCCCATTCGAAGATCTCAATGTCCTCGAAGGGACCCCACTTCTTGAACTGGGCCTTGCCCTCCACAACGGCCTCCAGGACGCCCAGGGTGTCCTCCTTCTGGACCTTCTTGCCCATGAAGTCGCCGGTGTTGATGATATAGCAGGCCACGTCCTTTTCCGCCACCAGCTTCTTGAACTTCTCATAGTCGTTCACCAGGGGATAGGTGCGGAAGGGGTTGGCGTAGGGTTCCACCACCAGGGCGTTGGGATCCACACCGGCCTTGAGCCGCTCGGCGCTGGAGCGCTTGGTGGCCAGGGTCGCGCCCATGACGGAGGCCAGAGAGGCGCCGCTGAGCTTGACAATGGGGGGGATGGTGGGGTCCTTCATGATCCAGAAGATGGCGTTGACGGGGGAGTCGATTTTGTCGACCCGGTTGGGAGACCACAGCTTGGACTTAATTGCCCGGCCGTTGCCGTTGCGCACGTCCTCGGTGACCAGGACGATCTTGCCGTCCTCGTCCAGAGTGGCGGAGCAGTTCTGGGCGGTGAGGAGGTACTTGTTGTCCTCGGAGTCCACGGGATAGTCGGCGGTCTTGTCGAAGTAGGTTGGCTCCAGGGCAATGGAGGCGCAGGTGTCGGAGTTGATGATGAAGGCGTCGTCGTGGAGCACCTTGATGGCGGGGTACTTGCCGCCGTGCTTGGCGTGGGTCAGGGTGGACTTGCCGGAGCCGCTGAGGCCGAACACCGCCGCCACGTATTTGCTGCCGTCAGCCAGGGTATATTCCTTCTGGCCGCCGTGGCAGGAGGCATAGCCGTTGCGGTTGGCAATGGCCCAGGCCAGAGTCAGCGTACCCTTCTTGTGCTCGCCGAAGTAACGCATGCCCAGGATCGCGGCGCAGTTGGTCTCGGTGTTGAAGTAGCACAGGCACTTGGGGTCGCATACGTCGTCCTGACCCGGTGCGCCGGTCCACTGGGGGTCGGAGAAGATATAGATATCCGCCTCCTTGCCGCCGCCCACGCTCTGGGACTTCTTGTACATCTTTACATATTCATCGGACTGGTACTGGAAGTTCAGCATCCAGTTATAGAGCAGATTCTCCTCCCCCTCGGGAATGAGGAGGTGGGCCTTCACCATGAACTCAGGGTCCAGGCCGATGAAGACCTCGGCATGGTACATCGTCTTCCAGCGGGTGTCATACACGGCGTCCATGACGATCTTATCCAGAGCGGCGGTGTCTACGCCGGGCTTGCCGGTGATCCGGCGGGCGGGGGCATAGCGGCCGGTGATGGAGCCGTCATTAAACAGCAGCACCTTGGCGTCCGGCTCCAGACCGAACTCCTCGCCCCGGTAGACAGGCATGTCGGTAACCACGGTGCCGGGGGAGTTCTTGGCCATGTCATAGGCCTCCCGCAGGGAGTTGATTTTTACCACATTGTTGCCGTAGAACGGTGCTTCGATAATGGAGCGGGTCTTAGAAAACCCCACCTTTCCAGGACCAATTTCAGTTCTGGGATAATAAGCTCTCGTGGACATAAAAACTCCTCCTGATGAAATAGTTTTCTGTTCTGGAAAATGCGCTGATTTGGCTATATCATACCGCAGTTTTTTCCAGAATGCAAGGGCGAAAACGATTAAACGCAGGTTTTTTCCCGAAGGCATTTTTCAAGCGAGGCAAAGTCCGCAAGAGTCAGGCGCTCTCCACGCACGTCGGGCGGAAGCCCGCAGCGTTCGATGGCGGATTGAATAGAGGCCTTGTCCCAACCCGAAAGAGCGGCGGAGAGGCTGTTGACCAGAGTTTTGCGCCGCAGCAAAAAGGCGCCCCGCAGAACCTTGAAAAAAAAGTCTTCGTCATCTACACTTACGGCGGGCGACTGCCGGCGGACACAGCGCAGCACGGCGGAGTCTACCTTGGGAGCGGGGAGGAATTGATCCCGGGGTACTTCAAAAAGCTCCTCTACCTCCATGTAATACTGCATAAACAGGGAGAACGCACCGCCCTCCGGAGAACCCTGGGGAGCGGAGAGCCGCTGGGCCACCTCCTTTTGAATCAGCACGGTAACAGACTGGAAGCAGGGGGCGTCCACCAGCTTTTGCAGGACCGGGGAGGTGATGTTGTAGGGCAGATTGGCGCAGACGATGGGCGTCAGCCCCTGGAACTTCTCCGCCGCCAGGGCGCCCAGATCCAGCCGCATCACGTCGCCTTGGATGATTTCCACATTGGGAAAAGGGGCCATAGTCTCCGCCAGCACCGGCAGGAGGGTTTTGTCCAGCTCTATGGAGACCACCTTACCGGCCCGTTTTGCCAGCTCCGCCGTCAGAGGACCGATGCCCGGTCCGATCTCCAGTACGCCGCAGGTGCTGCCGGCGCCGGAGGCCGCCGCGATATCTGCCGGGATCTGAGGATCTAGAAGAAAGTTCTGTCCCATGGACTTTGTGAAGTGAAAGCCATGCCGTTCCAGCAGGCTGCGAATCGTGTTATAGTCGCAGAGATTCATAAGGGGACGCCGCCTTTCCCGAAAATTTTATAATTCAGTATACCAGAAAAAGCACCCTTTGCAAGCCCTGTTGACCGGGAGGCCGGGGACTGATATACTGGTGTCTGCATGATAGAATAGAGCGGGGAGGGCATGGTATGATACGGGAGTTTCAAAGTGGCGATTTGGATCGGGTGGTGGAGATTTGGCTGGAGGCCAATCTTCAGGCCCACAGTTTTATCCCCAGGCAGTATTGGCAGGGACAGCTGGCGCCGGTAAAGGCGATGCTTCCCCAGGCAAAGATCTTCGTCTTTCAAGGTGAGGAGGGGGAACTCCAGGGGTTTTTGGGTCTCAACGGCGAGCGGATCGAGGGCCTTTTTATCTGGGGGCCGGTCCGTGCACAAGGTCTGGGGAAGCAGCTGCTGGACCATGCTAAGGCCGCCAACAACCGCCTGACGCTGTGCGTATATCAGAGAAACAGCAGGGCCGCCGCATTTTACCGCCGGGAGGGCTTTCAGGTTGAGGGGGAGGGAATAGATGAGAACACCGGAGAGATGGAATACCGGATGGTCTGGAGAGCGGACGTCCGTTGAGAAATAGAGAGGAGGGAGAGAGTCAGGTGTTGAAGACGATTTTTTTGGATTTGGACGACACAATTTTAGACTTTACCCGGGCTGAGGCCGAGGCCCTGCGAAAGACGCTGGCAGAGATGGATGCGCCGGCGGACAGCGGCATTCTCAGCCGCTATCACGCCATCAACGCCGCCCAGTGGGAGTTGTTAGAGGAGGGGATTCTGACCCGGCAGCAGGTTATGGTGGGGCGTTTTGATATTCTTTTTAAAGAGCTGGGGCTGGACCGGTCCGCCAAGAGAACCTGCGAGCGGTATGAGAGCCACTTGGCGGAGGGACACTGGTTTATTCCCGGGGCAGAGGCGCTGTTAGAGGCGCTGTTTCCCCGGTATGACCTGTATCTGGCTTCCAACGGCGCCCCTGAGGTACAGCATAGACGGATGGAGAGCGCCGGGATCTCCCGGTATTTCCGGAAGATGTTCATTTCTCAGGAACTGGGGGCTGACAAACCCAGCCCGGCCTTTTTTGAAAAATGTTTCTCCGCGATTCCCGGCTTTTCCAGGGAGGCTGCCCTGATCGTGGGAGACAGTCTGACCTCCGATATCCGGGGCGGCAGAAACGCGGGAATCCGCACCTGCTGGTTCAACCCCCATAAAAGACCCTCTCGCCCGGACATTGTTCCGGACTATGAGATTACCGCCCTGGAGCAGCTACCGCCGCTGCTGGAGACCCTGTAGAGCAGTTAGAGAATAGAAGAAGATGCCCCGGCGCAGATCCTCTGCGCCGGGGCAAAACTGTACGGCGTTATTTCAAAATATAGACCCGGCAGCTGCGGCGTCCAAAATTGATGCACTCCTGATACGTGTTAAAGTACAAGTCCACTTTGTTGCCTCGTACGCCGGTATCCTCGGCCACAGCGGTACCGTAGACAATTCCGTCGTTTGTGACGATATACATCTTGGTTCCCAGGGGAATCACCTTTTTGTCCACGGCCACGGTACCCACCCGGACAGTGGTGCCGGTGGCCGTACAATAGTCCGCGCCGTCGTATCCGGCGGTATAGGCGGTAGCGGTCATGTTTTTCACGCTGGAGAAGCTCAGCTTTTCACCGGAGGACAGGGTTAAGATGCCGCTGCCGTCGGCATTGGTGGAGACGCTGGCGATAGGGGAATTGTTGGAGGGAAAAGCCGCGGGAATCTCCTTGACAGGGACGGCAGTGCCGTATTCCACGATTTTGTCCACAGCGGTACTGTCCAATTCCTCCACGAACTGGCGGGCAATCTCCTGGCCGTTGGACCAGACCACTTCGTAGATAGAGCTGCGGATGCCGTCAGCCCCCTCCTGAACCACTTTTTCCGTGCCCTGTTCCATCTTGGGATTGGCCACCCGCACAGTTTCGTAGGCAACCTCTTCTACCACGTGCTCGTAGTAGGAGAGGTCCGAAGACACCGTGATTTCCACGCCGTTTTCATTGAAATCGACCCCGATCATCTCCAGCGGACCGGGGACAATCTGCAGGCGGTGAAGTGTCTTAGTAATGGGTTCCCTCTGGGATCTGACAGTGAACGTCTCGCCGTTGTAATGGACCGTGACAGTTTGGCCAAGACGCAGGCACACGTCGTAGCCCTTGCTGCCGTTGGATGTGTAGATCAGTTTGCTGGCAAGATCCGGAGCCTTGCCGTTTCCATCCAACACGATGGCGGTATCCTCCACACCGCTGACGATATAGATGCCGCCGGCCCGGTTCGTGATGACCAGAGCGGTGCACAGGACAATGGCCGCCGTAAAGAGATTGATGCCGCTGCATCTCCAAAATTCGTACAGTTTTTTTCGCAGAGTTTGTGTGATCACAATGGTACCTCCTGAAAAAAATCTCCGAACCAAACGCCGCCGGAAGGGACGAAAAAGAAATTGTAACTTTTGTTACCGGCTCGGAAACTGAATTAAGTATACACACAACCCCCACTTTTGTCAAGGTTTTGGCGGTAAAATAGGATATTAAGCCCCACTTTCGGCGGAAAAAGACAGGGTGCGACAGGAAAAACCTACATATTGAAATTCAAAGAGTAACAAAATAGTAACGAAAACGGCGAAAAGGGGAGTCTCGATTCCCGGCGTAAATAGGGATTTCTTCGCAGGGAGAGGTGCGGCCAAGAAGAAAGGCAGCCTGGAAGGCACGGCTGCAGGTGTGGTTATTAACCGCCCTCTTGCAAATGCTTTTTGAGAATTGAAAATGTGCCTCGTAAATTTTGGGAAAATGATACACAGCCCTTGCTTCTGCCAAAGCAAGGGCTGTGTATCTATAAAAGAAGGAAAGGAGAAACAGGCGCGCAAACCTTTTGCACGCAGGGATAACAGGAGAAGGGGGGGGGACCCCGCCAGGGAAGAACATCCGGCGGAATCCCGCCATCATGGGGTAAATGTACCACGGACAGAGATCAGTTGCGTAAACGTTTTCAAAGGAGTGGAAAAGAAAATTTCCCATTTCTTGACCTCAGGAACAATATCATTATGTGGTATTCTGTAAAAAAAGTCAATAGGATTCCAGAAAATTCCACATTCAGCATAATAAGTCAAGAATAAACTGTATGATTTCACGATATAGAACTAAAACGTTTGCGTAAAATCTGGCCAACTGGGAGGCATTGGATCAAATCATTTCCCGGAGAGCCTTTTGCGAGAGAGGGACGGCACAGAGAAAAGCGAGACAATCGGCGGCAGACTGTGTCATCTGGACGCCCGCCAGTCCAAGGCAGCGGGAGAGAAGATAGATCAAAGGGATGAAAAAAATTCCCTGCCGTGCCATGGCTAAGAAGGTGGCGGAGGCGGTCTTTCCGATCGTTTGAAGCATCATATTGCTCATAACAATCCGGCCGGAGAGGCAGAGGGTGACGCACTGGAACCGTAAGGCTGCCGAGCCGCAGGCGATGACGTCCGGATCATCCCGAAACAAGGCGATAAGCTGAGGGGCGAAGGCAAAGCCTGCGGCGCTGACCGCCAGCAAAAAAATGGTGGAGGACTTGACGCAAAACCAAAACCCCTCCTTTACCCGGCTGTAGAGCTTAGCGCCGTAGTTAAAGCCGCAGACCGGCTGAAAGCCCTGACCAAAACCGATCATTGCGGAGCCGCCGAACATCGTGATCCGCTGGACCACACCCATTGCGGCAATGGCTGCGTCTCCATAGGGGCGCATGGCCCTGTTGAGGCAGATGGTGGCTACGCTGGCAAGTCCCTGTCTCGCCAGGGAGGGCAGTCCGCCCTTGATAATCATCTCATAGTAAGACCACTTCCGCTGAATCCGGGAGACGTGGATGTGCAGATTGCCGCCTCGGGAACAGCCGGTCAGCAGCAGGCAAAAGCTGACGAATTGACTAATGATGGTGGCCCAGGCCGCCCCGGCTACGCCCAGATCAAAGGTAAAGATCAAAAGCGGGTCCAAACCGATGTTTAATACCGCACCGCTGGCGATGCCTACCATCGCATAGGCTGCGCTGCCCTGATAGCGCAGCTGATTGTTCAAGACCAGGGAGGAGGTCATCCAAGGCGCGCCGAAGAGAATGACCCGGAGGTATGCCTTGGTATAGGGGAGAATCGTGGGAGTGGAACCGAGAAGCGTGGCCAGGGGTTCCAGGAAGATCTGCCCCAGGATACAGATCAGCACGCCCGCCGCAATGGCGGAAAAGAAGCCGGTGGCCGCCATATTGGAGGCCTCTTCAAAATTTTGCCGGCCCAGCTCCCGGGAAATAAAGTTGCCGCTGCCGTGGCCGAAGAAAAAGCCGACAGCCTGAATAATAGCCATCAGGGAAAAGACCACGCCTACGGCTCCGGTGGCGCTGTTGCTCTTCAGCATCCCCACAAAAAACGTATCTGCCATGTTGTAGAAAGCGGTAACCAGCATGCTGATGATACAGGGAAGCGCCAGGCGGCAGATCAGCGCGCTGACCGGAGTCTCCGTCATCTGATGAAATTTTTGTTCCTGCTTTTCGTCCATATGATCCTCTTTTCTCTGGGATGGCCCGCCCTACGGCAGTTCTCGACTCCTTTTTATAAAATTATAACACAGTCTGGAAAAAGCTGCAAAGGATTTTTCCAAGGAGAGCCGGGAGCGGGAATCGTCCCATTGGCATAGAATGGGGTGTATTCGGAAACAGCCGGATATAATTTCCAGGAAATGAGGGAGCTTCTTTGCGAATCAATGAAGCCTATGAGCATAAGCCGCTTCAACCCTGCCCGCCGGAGGAGTCCTGCCCGCCCGGCAGCTGCAATAAGGTGGCCACACAGTGTGTGGATATCGCCGCGCCCTTGACGCTGAATCCCACCGCCGTTATGGGAACGCCTACGGTGACCTGCCAGGGCAGTCCCTGTGTCACCTGTACTACCGACTGCGGCGGAACCAGCTGCACACTGACCTTTAAGCAGCAGGTGTGCGTGTCTGTACCTATCCGTTACGGTGTGACTATGGCCAGTGGTGAGCCAAGCATCGAGTGCACCGAGGAGAGCGGGAACTGCAATTGCGGCTGTGGATGCGGCTGCTGAGAGACAGACTGCCCGACACTGAAAAGGAGAGACAGGCCAAGGCCTGTCTCTCCTTTTTGCCGATGCCAAGGGCCGCGCCTGGGGTATATCGGCATTTATTTTTCTGCGTTTGCACCGGGGATTTCCCCAGAGATCAGAGTGAGATTGGCAAGGTGGCAATGAGTTTTTTGGTCCCTCTATTTTTACTTCCCCATGGTAAAAGTTTTATTTTAGCCTAGGCCTTGTTTGAAAAATGACAAAACGCCGTCTCTGGGCATCTTTTTTCACCAGGACTTCGTTGATTTTCCTTGAAATCCGTCAGGATTCCTGCGGAAAATCGCCTTGCCTGACGAAAAAATCTGTCTCAATCCGGTATTCCGCCAATTTTCAAACAAGGCCTAGATTTTCAAATATGATAGACCACTCTTCCCAATAGACCCGTAGGAAAAGCGAGGTCAATTAACTGTGGAATAGCCGGACATTCCGGATCTATGCTCTCTGCGTTCCCCTCAACAGGGAACCCAGTGAAGCGGTTCCCGCCTGAAGACAAAAAAAATTCCCACCAGAGTGCAGTTTCCGACGGAACCGAAAACAGAACAATGGCAGGAATTTTTGAGCTGGCAGCGGGTGAAGGATTCGAACCCTCACATACAGAGTCAGAGTCTGCTGTGCTACCTTTACACAAACCCGCTATATCTGTCCGCCTCAGCGAACAGATATTATTATACAGAAAAGAGAGATTTTGTCAAGAGCATTTTTCCGCTTTTTAAAATAAATTTTTCAAGGCGATTATTTGCCATGCTCGCCGCTGAAAAGACCCTTCAAAAAACCGCTTTTCTTTTTTTCAGGCTTGCCCTCCTTCAGCCGCTCCAGGGCCTCTGCCGCTTCTTGAAACCCCTGATCTGCGGCGGCCCGGTATAGCTCCTGGGCCTTTGCCAGATCTTTTTTTACGCCCATGCCATTTTCATAGCACCAGGCAAGGTTGTGCCGGGCACGGGCGCTCTCCTGATCCGCAGCAATTTGATACCATCGGACGGCTTCGCTCCAGTTCTGCTCTACGCCTACACCGGTCTCATAGAGATAGCCCAGGTTGCAGGCGGCGGTTCTGTCGCCCTGCTCTGCCGCTTTGCGGTACCAATCCGCAGCGGCTTTCGTATCTTTTTTGACGCCATGACCAAACTCACAGCAGACGCCAAAGTTGCACATAGCCCGGGGATAACCGGAAATTGCGGCCTTTTGATACCACGCCGCCGCATGGTTCCAGTCCTGCTTTACGCCGCGGCCCTCTTCATACAAAAGACCCAAATTGCACTGGGCGACGGCGTCGTCCCTGTCCGCTGCCATGCGGTACAGGCGGGCGGCCTCTGCGGGATTTTCCTCGACGCCTTCGCCATTTTCATAGCATACGCCGAGATTGCACATGGCCTGGGGATAGCCGGCGTCCACGGCTTTTTGGTACCAGGATACGGCAGCCTTCAGATCCTGTTCTGTTCCCAGGCCCCGCTTGCAGTAGTAACCCATGTAAAACATGCCCCGGGGATCCCCTCGCTCCGCGGCTTTACGGTACCAACTGAACGCCCGGGTCAGGTTTTTGTCTACGCCCTTTCCGTTTTCATAGCACCAGGCCAGGTTGCACTGCGCCCGGGGAAACCCCTGTTCTGCGGAGACCTTATACCAGCGGACGGCCTCGGTCCAGCTCTGTTCTACGCCCCGGCCGATTTCATACAGATAACCGAGATTGCACTGCCCCGGGGCGTTGCCAAGATCGGCCGCCCTGCGGTACAGCTCTGCCGCTTTTTCAAAGCTCAGCGCCACACCTTCGCCCCGCTCGTAACATACGCCCAGATCACATATGGCGGGAGCGTAATCGGCATCTGCGGCCTTTTGATACCAGCGGCAGGCCTCCGCCTGATCCTGCTTCTGACTTAGGCCGTAGTCATAGTCCCGGGCCACGTTGAAAAGTCCCCGGGGGTATCCCTGTTCCGCGGCGGCCATATACCAGCGGAAGGCCTCCGTCTGGGATTTCTCCACACCCTCGCCGTGTTCATAGCACCAAGCCAGGTTGCACTGTCCCCGGGGCAGGCCCAGCTCCGCCGCCTTGCGGTACCAATTGACGGCCTCAGTCCAGCTCTGCTCCACGCCCTCGCCGGTCTCATAGAGATAGCCGAGGCAGCAGGCGCCGTCCTCATCGCCGTCCTCGGCGGCCTTCCGGTACCAGGCCGCGGCCTCGGCCTTGTTGGCGGGGACTCCCTGTCCCCGCTCATAGCAGAAGCCCAGGCACACCAGCCCCCGGGGATACCCCTGGTCTGCGGCGGCGCGGTAGAGGCGGGCCGCCTCGGTATAATTCCGCTCCACGCCTTTTCCGTTTTCATAGCACCAGGCCAGGTTGCACTGCGCCCTGGGATAGTTCCTGTCCGCGGCGGTTTGGTACCACTTCACCGCCTCTTCCCAGCTCTGTTCCACGCCCCGTCCGGCCTCATAGCAAAAGCCAAGGCAGCACTGACCAGTGGCGCTGCCCTGCTCAGCGGCGGCCCGGTACCACTTCACAGCCTGCTCCAGGTCCTCCTCCACACCGGTGCCGAACTCGAAGCAGCGGCCCAACTCCGTCTGTGCGGCCGGATACCCCAGCCATGCGGCGGACTGGTACCACTTGGCGGCCTCCTCATCGTCCTGCTCCGTACCGGCGCCCCGGTGATAGGCCTCGCCCAGCAGGAACTGCGCCCGGGGAAACCCCTGTTCTGCACCCTTTTGGAAGCATTCCAGCGCTTTGGCCTCGTCCGTTTCCACCCCGATGCCGTATGTATAGCAGTAGCCTAGGTTGGTCAGGGCGGGCATGTATTCCCTGGCGGCCGCCTGGGCGTAGAGCAGCACTGCCTGTCTGGGATCCGCCTCCACGCCGATTCCGGCCTCCAGGCACCAGCCCAGGTTGGTCAGACCGAGGGGATCATCCAGGGCCGCCGCCCGCTGGTAGCAGGCCAGGGCATCGGTCTCCCGCTTTTCATCTACGGCCCGGTTACCCATCGATACCCAGTCGCCGGCAGTCATCTCCTCTTCGTTTAAGGCAATAAAAAACGTACTGCCGCAGCGGGGGCAAACGTCGGGTTCTTCGGATTCTGCCACAAAGCCGCAGTCCGGATTTTCACAGCGATAGTAATCCATAGATATCACTCCTGTCCAGCGCCGTTTTGGGGAAGGGCGGCGCCTGAATTATAAACGTCCAAAAGGGAATAGGCCTCCCCCCGGTATTTGAAACCGGGAAAGGTGTCCAGCTGAACGCCGTGGATGGCCCGGAAAATACTTTTTTCAATATTGGGGTTTTCTGATTTTAACTGCCGCAGCAGCATTTTCATCTCCTGCCGCTTGCTCTCGCCAATGCCGTCGCCGGAGGCGTCCCGTGTCTCTGTAAAGCGGCAGGCGCATTGGAGGAATCGCAGCTGGTTGTAGTTTTTCCAGGCTGTGACCGCGTCCTCATGGACACAGTACAGGGGACGGATCAGCTCCATTCCGGGAAAATTTTTGCTGTGGAGCTTAGGCGGCATGGCCTGGAGCTGCGCGCCGTAGAAAAGGCCTAAGAGGGTGGTCTCGATGACGTCGGAAAGATGGTGTCCCAGGGCGATCTTGTTGCAGCCCAGATCCTGCGCCTGGGCGTACAGGCAGCCCCGGCGCATCCGGGCGCACAGGTAGCAGGGGGTTTTGTCCACCTGGGTGGTCACGTCGAAAATATCACTCTCAAATATGACGAGGGGGATGCCCAAAGCCGCCGCATTCGCCTCCAGCAGCTGGCGGTTGGCGGGGCTGTAGCCCGGGTCCATGGCCAGGAAGGTGAGGGAGAAGGGACGGTCTGTGTGCCGCTGCAGCTCCTGCATCAGCTTTGCCAAGACCATAGAGTCCTTACCGCCGGAGATACAGACGGCAATATGGTCTCCCGGAGAGACCAGCTCATACCGTTTGACAGCGGCGATAAAAGGGTTCCAGAGGGTTTTGCGGTAAGTTTTGATGAGGCTTCGCTCTGCGGTTTCGCAGGGACTTAGATCGCGCATAGATACCTCCGGAAGAGATGAGATCATGTTTGGTAAATGGCGGTTTATCCCGCGGTACCTCAAAGCCAAATGGCTCCCAGCCGGAAGAGAGAGGCGAACATCTTCCGAAAGATCCCCCGGTGGTTCCAGTCCTCCATGGTGTAAGGGGCGCTCTTCGCCATGATGTGGTCCAGGTCTTCCAGCAGTTCTTCTACTACCGGCATATGATACAGCAGTACGCCGCATTCGTAGTGGAGCTGGAACGTGCGGTAGTCCATATTAGTGCTGCCGACCAGCGCTGTCTCCCGGTCTGCCAAGACGCTTTTGGCGTGAAGAAAACCGGGGGTGTATTTGTAGATTTTGACGCCGTGGCTCAGCAGCTCTCCCCAATAGGTCTCCGCAACCATATAGGTGAACTTGTGGTGGTCAGGAATGCCGGGGATCAACAACCGTACATCCACCCCCGCGTCGGCGGCGATGCACAGGGCCTTTTGCATGGATTCTTCCACCGCATAGTAGGGGGTGGTGATATACAGCATCCGCTGGGCGGAGGAGATCAACTGGAGATAGGTCTCTTCAATGGGATTGTCCGGATTATTTAGGGGGCCGTCCGTAAAGGGTTGGCAGAAGCCGCCGGCGGCAGGGATCTCGTGACGGGAACGGTAGTAATCCTCCTCATTGGGAAGGGTACGGCCCATCATCTGCCACATCTGAATAAACTGGGCGGCAAAGCCCCAGGCTCCCTCGCCCTCAATGCGGACGCCGCTGTCCTTCCAATGGCCGAAGCGGACAGTGAGATTGGCGTACTCGTCCGCGAGATTGATGCCGCCGGTCCAGGCGAAATAGCCGTCCACCACGGCGATCTTCCGGTGATCCCGGTAGTTGAAATAGATGCGGTTGACATAGCGGTGGACAGGATTGAAGACCTCCACCTCAATGCCCGCGTCCTGAATGGCTTGAAGGGTTTCGTCGGACAGACGGGTCAGATTGCCGAAATCATCAAAGATGATGTAGATCTCCACACCGGCGGCGGCCCGCTCCCGCAGGACGGAAAAAATCCGGTTCCACAACTGCCCCTCTGCCAGAATGTAGTACTCCAAAAAGATATAGGTCTCCGCCCGGCTCAGATGGGCGATCAGGTCTTCAAAGAAATCCGCACCGTCTCCAAAATATTCTGCGTCTGTATTCCGGTAGAGAATAAAGCCCCGCTTTTGGAGATATGCGGCCAGACGGCCCCAGGCCGGGGACTGGCGGCGCAGCTGGGCCAAATTTTTTTCGCTGGACAGCCGTTGACCGTCCCGCAGGGGAATGGGGGGGACCTTTCGCAGGCTCAGGCTTTTGGCCTGATGTGTGCCGCCCCACAGGCAGAACAGCAGCATGCCGGATACCGGCAGAGCCAGCAGCAGGCACATCCAGGCCAGTTTATAGGAGGGGCTGCCAGGGCGCTGGTAGACCCGAATGGCTAAAATCGCGCCGGTCAGCTCTAATATAGAGTACACATAAGCGGCCTTCTCCAGGAGAAAGTGGGTTAACAACAACGTGGTGGCAATCTGGGCGATCACCGTCAGAGCGCACATGCCGATGCTGGTGGCGGCGGAGATCCGCCGTTCAGTTCGCTCTGTGGTCCTTGGCAGATTTTTGTGCATGGGCCGTGCCTCCTCTCAAATCCTCTCTCAGCCTTTCTCGCTTATTTTCTCATTATACAAAAAATTCATCGCAGGTGCAACCGCTTTTCTGCAAACAATCCTCGAAAAACGGCGCAGCCCCGCTGAAGGGCGGGACTGCGCGGATTACCGGAGGAGGTGAAATACCGGGTGGGCAGAAGAGAAGCCTCAGGAGCTTTCACGCAGAAGGGTTTGCTTGATATCCCACAGTTTTTGGCTGAGGTCCACGTAGTAGGTGTGGGGATTTTCAAAGCGCTTGACCTCGTCCCAGAGAGTATCGACCTGCCGCAGGCAATAGCTTTGAATCTCCGGCAGGGAGGGGCGGCGGTACACCAGCTCACCCCCCCGAAACACAGGACACAGCAGAGGCTTGGCGGTGAAATTGGTATAGGTCTTGCGCTTCCAGGTGGCCTGGGGATCAAACAGCTCCAGAGGACGGCTCTCGTCCACTGTCTCGTCCCAGAGGGTGATATAGTCCGCCTCGGCTTTGCCGGTGACGTTGTCAAAAATGCGGTAGACATTTTTAAAATGCGGGTTGGTGATCTTGTCCACATTTTCGCTGACCTTAATTTTGGGAATGATGGTCCCCTTGGCGTCCTCCACGGCGGCCAGCTTGTACACTCCGCCGAATACCGGTTCACTGCGGGCGGTGATCATCCGCTCTCCCACGCCGAACAGGCCGATCTCTGCCCCCTGGCGGATCAGATCCTGAATGAGGTACTCGTCCAGAGAATTGGAGGCGGAGATCTGACACGACCTCCAGCCGGCGGCGTCCAGCATTTTCCGGGCCTCCCGGGTGAGGTAGGCGATGTCGCCGGAGTCCAGTCGGATACCGCATTTGGTGATTCCCTTGGGCCGCAGGACTTCGTTAAAGGCCCGAATGGCGTCCGGCACGCCGGATTTGAGTACATTATAAGTGTCCACCAATAGCGTGGCGTTGGTGGGGTAGATTTCGCAGTAGGCTTTGAACGCCTCATACTGGCTGTCGAACATCTGCACCCAGGAGTGGGCCATGGTGCCGCCGGCGGGCACGCCGTACAGCTGGTCGGAGATGGTGCAGGCCGTTCCCTTGCAGCCGCCGATATAGGCTGCCCGGGCGCCGGTGATGGCGGCGTCGGAACCCTGGGCCCGGCGGGAGCCGAACTCCAGCACCGTACGTCCCTGAGCCGCCCGGACGATACGGTTTGCCTTGGTGGCAATCAGGCTTTGATGATTCAGCGTCAGCAGGACGAAGGTCTCGATAAGCTGGGCCTGAATTGCTGGGGCACGGACCGTCAGGATGGGTTCTCTGGGAAAGATGGGCGTTCCCTCCGGCACGGCCCAAATGTCACCGGTGAACCGGAAGCGGCGCAGGAATTCCAAAAACTCCTCTGAAAACAGGTTTTTCTCACGGAGATATTGAAGATCTTCCTCACTGAAATGCAGCTGCTCAATATAGTTGATCAGCTGCTCCAGCCCCGCGCAGATGGCAAAGCCTCCCTTGTCCGGCACGTCCCGGAAAAAGACGTCAAAATAAGTGATCCGGTCCTGCAATCCCGCTTGAAAATACCCATTGCCCATGGTCAGCTCATAGAAGTCGCAGAGCATGGTCATATTCAGCTTTTCTTCCGTTTTCATAATTTCCTCCACAGGCTGCGAAGATCCGGCCGCAGCCGCTGTTTTCCGGCGGACGATTATTCCGCCCGTTAAAGTTAGATGTATTATAAGGCCGCCGTGGGGGAAAAGCAATCGCTTTTTTTCTTTTTGCCGTTGACAAGTTGCCCATACTCTTTTATGATGAGGATATTTCAGAGGAAAAACGGCAGAAAATGTGAATTGCCGGAACCGGAGGGAGACGATGGACATGGGCGTAATCCTGGGGATTGATATCGGCGGCTCTACGACCAAGATTGTGGGGCTGCGGCCGGACGGCGGTATGATCTCTATGCTGCGGGTTCGGGCAGAGGACCAGGTGACCAGCCTGTACGGCGCTCTTGGCAACTATTTAATCACCAACGGCCTTGCGTTGGCCGACGTGCGGAGGGTAGTGCTCACCGGCGTGGGTGCGTCCTATGTGGAGGGGGATATCTACAGCCTGCCGACCTACCGGGTGGACGAGTTCTCCGCCAGCTGCGCGGGGGCGCTGTCCCTGTCGGGGCAGGAGCGGGGCGTGGTGGTCACTATGGGGACCGGCACCGCCTTTCTCTGGGCGGAGCGGGACGGCGTGGTGCGGCATCTGTGCGGCAGCGGTATTGGCGGCGGCACCCTGGGGGGACTTTGCCGCAAGCTGGTGGACATGGAGCGGTTTGGCCAGATCAAGCGCCTGGCGGAGCTGGGGGATCTGCGCCACGTGGATCTGACGATCCGCGATATTTCCAAAAACGCGGCCTCTACGCTGGACCCGAATATGACTGCCGCCAACTTTGGCAATCTGGCGGAGGATGCCGCTCCTGCCGATTTGGCTGCCGGGGTGGTGAACTTGGTGCTCCAGGCCATCGGCACCATGACGGTGCTGGCCTGCCAGGGCTGCGGGGCGGATACTGTGATTCTCACAGGTTCTATGACCACGCTCTCCCAGGTGAAGCCCAACTTTGAACTGTTTGAGAAGCTCTATGGCATTCATTATATCGTTCCGGAGAACGCCACCTTCGCCACCGCCATCGGCGCCGGGCTGTACAGCCTGCGGCGGCAGCCCTGATAAGGCGGAAATGGTAAAAGCCGCCCGGCGCATATTGCGCCGGGCGGCTTGGCCCGTCTTTTGGGAATTACTCGCCGTCTTCTTCGTCCGCGTCCAGATCCTCCAAATCAAACTCCAGCTTTTCGCCGCAGTTGGGGCAAAGGACCTCGCCGTCCTCCAGAATGGACTCGTCAAAATAGATGGTCTCTTCACAGGTGGGACAGGTGGTGGCATAGCACTCCTCATCCTCGTCCAGGTCGTCATAGTAGTATTCGCCGCCGTCATCTTCGTCCCCATCGTCCCATTCGTCGAAGACCACGTTTTCAACGTCCTCCAGATCATCGCTGACGGCATCCAGTCCGTCTGCCAGCTCTGACTGTTCGTCCTTGACGTCCTCCAGCTCCAGAGCGATGTCGTCCAGCACGTCGATGATGGCAGAGAGCAGCTTGCCGACCTTTTTTTCAGTATCCAGTTCCATACCCTCGGCCAGACCTTTCAGATAAGCGACCTTCTCAGTGATTTCCATAGTAGCAGCTCCTTTCTTTTATTAAGTGATTGGTGATGGTATAACAGCGGCCTGTTTCCCAGATCTCTACGTCCGTGACCTGCTTTGCCGCCGTTCCCGGCGGCGCTAAGGGCGGGCGGGGATCCGCAGGTTCCCGTCTGATCCGCCGGAGGCGGATCTCACTGGGTTCAGACCGCATGACCGTTAGAATTCCCGGTGTTTATCTGCTCCTAAGTCCCGGAAGAACAAGGGGAATCCAAAGGGGGGACGTCAGTCCCCCCTCCTTTGCATTTACTCCTTGCAGCGTCCGAGATACTCGCCCGTCCGGGTATCAACCTGAATTTTCTCACCCTCGTTGATGAACAGGGGGACCTGAATCACGGCGCCGGTCTCCAAAACGGCCTTCTTCGTGACATTGGTGGCGGTGTCGCCCTTTACGCCGGGTTCCGTTTCGGTGACCTCCAGATCCATGAAGTTGGGGACCTCCACAGTAAACACACTGCCCTTGTAACTCACCAGTTTGCATACGGTGTTCTCTTTCATGAATTTAAAAGCCTCGCCCAGCACGTCCCGGTTCAGGGGAGACATATCGTAGGTTTCTGGGTCCATAAAATAGTACAGGTCCCCGTCGTTGTAGCTGTACTCAGCGTCTTTGCGCTCCACACTGGCCTGCTCGAACTTGGCGGTGGGGTTGAAGGACTCCTCGCGGATGGCGCCGGTGATAACGTTTTTATACTTGGTGCGCACGAAGGCGGCGCCCTTACCGGGTTTTACGTGCTGAAAGTCCACCACCAACATAGGCTTGCCGTCCATCTCAAAAATCATACCCTTGCGGAAATCGCCAGCGGAAATTGTAGGCATAATAATACCCTCCTCACAAATCTACGAGAAAACGACCTGCAGAAGGGCATTTTCTCTGAATTTCTATAATCTTCTAAAAGGACCTAAGACATTTTATCGTATATTGCCCGGTATTGCAAGTATTTTTCCTCCAATTGTTTTAAGCGGCGCGAAATTATTTTCAGGATCCGACGCCGCAAGACGTTTCCGCTCTGCCCCGACACGGCCGGAATGTGTTTTCAATGAAACCCATCCAAGCTGCCATGACTTCTATAGGAGATAGAGGGGCCTTTTATTTTTTGTTCCGGCTTGCCGTTTTAAAAGGCGCCTGCAGCGCGTGAAGTACTTTTTGCCACAGCGTTACGGCCCCGTCCACCGGTTCTACCATCAGGGCCAATACGCCTGCCCGGTTGGCGGCCAGCATATCTGTCAGCAGTTTGTCTCCCAGCATGGCGGTGTGAACCCGGTCCGTTCCGGCTTGGGCCATTGCGGCCTTCAGTCCGCGGGTAGAGGGCTTTCCGGCATGTCCCTGGTAGGGAACGCCCAAATCCGTGCAGAACTCTGTGACACGGGTTCCGGAGCGGTTGTTGGAGATGATTACGAATTTGATGCCCGCCGCCGATAATTCAGCAATCCAGTTTCGCAGGGCCTGATCCGGGCGGCGGGTGGATTTGGCGGCCAGAGTATAGTCCAAATCGCTGAGGACCAGAGTGATTCCCTGATCTTTGAGAAATTGGACGGTGATATCCCCATAGTGATCAAAGACCCGGTGCGGGATGAGGGAAAACGGCATAGGCTTCTCCTTATTTGCATATTTTATGTTCAGTATACTAGAGTCTGTTTTAAAACCGTCAAAACGCCGTCTTAGAGCGCCTTTTTCCGCCGGGACCGCGTTGATTTGACTTGAAATCCGCCAGGATTCCTGCGTCAAATCGCCTTGCCCGACAGAAAAATCTGTTCCAATCCGGCATTCCGCCGGTTTTAAAACAGACTCTAGTCAAATCCCATCCACACAAGGGGGAGATCATATTGCAGACCTATCTGGCCGTGACGCCGGAGGAGTTGCGGGAGGCGGGCAAGTACGGCTGTGCCTTCGCCCATGTGGCCTACCGTATCGGCCAAAATTCCACCATGCTGCGGCAGAACCTGCTTTTGCAGACGCGAGGCGGGCTGCTGTCGGTCAGCGACCGGGAGGCGCCGCTTATTGAAGATCCCCAGGCCCTGTGCGCGGCGGTGCTGCGGGAGTGCGGCCGGCGGGGATATGGCGGCGTTCTGCTGGACTTTGAAGAGCGGCCGCGCCGGGACCGCTTGGCGTTTGTGGAGCAGCTGGGGCGGACACTGTCGGCCGGCCGGAGGACGCTGTATCTGCCCGAAAATTATGCAAAGGCCACGCCGGTGGGAATTCCTCTGCTCTGTACGGCCATATCCGGCGGGAATTTTGCGCAGCGTCTCCAGGAGGCTGTGACGGCGCAGGGAGGCGCCGCGCGGCTGGCGCTGGATGTTCAAAGGCTGCGGATGGATTTTCGCCTGCCGGCCCGCTCCGGAGAGGGAGAGCCGCTGACGGAGGACGGTTTTCTTCGATTAACAGAGCGGGAGCGGCCGTCGGTCTTTTTTTCCAGGGATCTGTGTGCCCGGTATTTTACATATAACCGGGATGGCGAGACTCATTTTGTGCTCTTTGACGACGCCGACACCTTGGCTCAGAAGCTGCGTACAGGGAGCGCCATGGGATTTGCGGCGGCTTTTCTCATGTGGCCGGAAGTGAAAGACGTTGCAAAAAAGCTTTTCTCGGGAAGACACTGAATGGAAGAGGGAGCTGAGAGGGACGGCGCATGAAAAATCTGCCGTGTCATTGGCACGGCAGATTTTTTCGTACAAATCAATAATAACGCTTTTTGTTTTTGCGGGCAGCCTCGGACTTTTTGCGCCGCTTTACGCTGGGACTCTCGTAGTGCTCTCTTTTCCGAACCTCGGCCAGGACGCCAGCCTTCGCACAGCTGCGCTTAAAACGCTTCAGTGCGCTGTCGATGGATTCGTTTTCCTTCACATGGATCTCAGACATCTATATTTCCCTCCCTCCGAGGTATCCGGTTCATTCCAGGATACTTTAAGGGCCATACATCCTATATTATGGCTTTAACATTTGTATTATACAAAGCTGATATGCGGTTGTCAAGAGAATTTACAAAATTTCTACAGAAAAAGAGTGGAGCTAATGGGTTTTTGAAACTTCTTGCCTTTTCTTCGACAAAAACCCCTTGAAGGATTTATTTTTTGTGGTATACTGAAAAGGCCGTTGATTGACAGGGGAGCGCGGGCCTGCTGGAGACCGCGCCGGCTCCGGTGAATGGGGTCCCCGTGGCAGCCGATGGTACCGATATTCCATAAACAAAGGAGGCCGGCAGATATGGGACTGTTTGGAGGACAGGTAAAAACCGCCGTGCAGGCGGACTATCAGGGCGCCGTGGAAGAGAGGGAGGAGTTTGAGGAGATGCCTCAGCTTCCGGAACCTCATACCAACACGGTAATTGCCAAGGACCTGACAGTATCCGGAACCTTGCGGGGCGAGGGTGTGGTTCAGATCGAGGGGATCGTAGAGGGCGAGGTCAGCCTGAAGGGCTATTTGATTGTGACGCCCACCGGGGCCATCAAGGGGCCTGTTGAGGCGGATGTCATTCGGATCGCCGGCACCGTAGAGGGAAATATCATCGCCCACGATCATTTGCGGCTGGAGAAGACAGGCGCTGTGGAGGGAGACGTGGCCACAGTCTCCTTTGTCATTGAGGACGGCGGCCGTCTGAATGGCCGGACTACCATGGTCAAGATGCAAAAGCCTGCCTCTCAGGCTGGACAGGATCTGCAGATCGGAATTGGGGAGAGAGAGGCGGACTGACATATCCCCACGGAACCATACATGACCCCCGGCGCTGTTCAGCGCCGGGGGTGATATTTTAAAAATTGTGAGGTGAAATCCGCTTGTGCGGGGCGCGGGAACCTGCTATACTGTGTTTTGAGAGAGGGAGGTGATTCAAGTATGGATCGTTGCGCATTGGCATATGAATACCATAAGCAGGGGTATAACTGTGCCCAGTCCGTGGCGGGAGCTTTCTCCGACCTCACAAATTGGACGCCGGAGCAGCTGTTCTCTGCCGCAGGCAGCTTTGGCGGCGGTTACGGCGGAAGCCATGAAGAGGCCTGCGGGGCAATCAGCGGGGCGCTGCTGGTTTTGGGGATTCTGTTCCCCCACACCGGGGAGGGAGATCTAGAGGCCAAGCGGACCATTTACGGTTTGGCAAAGACCTTTCGCCAGCGTTTTTTGGATGTTTTTGGACAGAGCCGCTGCATGGATCTGCTCAAGGCACGTCCGGGCCTTTCAGAGAGGACTCCGGCAGCCCGGCGGCTGGGTGCTGCCGCCCACTGCGATATCATGATTGTCACATCGGTGGAGATCCTGGAGAGCCTTTTGCAGGAACAGGGAAGACTTTAAAAACAGAGTGAGCGGGGCGGCACGGATTTCCGTGCCGCCCTTGACCGTTGGCAAAAGCGACGGCATCGCAGGAGCCTCCGTGTCAAATGCCGAATACGGAATATGACACGGAGGAGGCGGATCAAAGCTCTAAGATTTTCCCGTCGGTGGAGATGGTAACCACCTGCCAGGGGATTGATTTTCCGCTGGCCTGAAGGGCGCGCTTGGCGGCGTTTTCAAGACCGCCGCAGCATGGAACCTCCATGCGGACAATGGTTATGCTTTTGATATGATTGCCGGAGATGATCTCCGTCAGCTTCTCCGCGTAGTCGCCTTCATCCAGCTTGGGGCAGCCGATCAGTGTGACGCGGTTTTTGATAAAGGTATTGTGAAAGTCCCCGAAGGCATAGGCCGTACAGTCGGCGGCAATCAGCAGATCTGCCCCGTTAAAATAGGGGGCGAGAATAGGAGCCAGTTTGATCTGTACCGGCCATTGGGTGAGCTGGCTGGCGGTGGGATGAACCGGCGCAGGTCCATCTGCCGGCTGGCGGTGGAGAGTCCGGGCCTGGCTTCCGGGACAGCCCTGGGGAAGGGACTGCCTCTCCCGCTTTGCCCGCAGAACGGCGGCCTCGTCGTAGGCCGGAGCTTCGCGTTCCTCAAAGGTGATGGCTCCGGCGGGGCAGGCGGGGAGACAATCCCCAAGCCCGTCGCAGTAGTCCTCCCGGGTAAGCACGGCTTTTCCGTCCGCCATTTCAATGGCCCCCTCGTGGCAGGCTGCGGCGCAGGCACCGCAGCCGTTGCAGAGATCCCGGTCAATTTTGACGATTTTTCGTAGCATTTTACAATGGCCTCCTCCATATTTTCAAAATTACTATAGCAAAGGCGGAATCTAAATACTGTTGCGTCTGCAACAATATTCTGGTTTCTTTTTTGAGAGAATTTCCAAAATCCTTCCTTCCGGATCGGTGTTCCGCAACACCATTTCAAGAAATGATTGAAGTAAAATATCTAAAGCGAGGAGTTATTCCAAAAAAGGAGACACGCGATGCGTGTCTCCTTTTTTGACCCTCGCCTTTTACCGCAGGCAAAAGGCGGCCGCTGCTGCGGGCTGATTGGAATTCCGCAGGGGGACTCCGCAGCTCCCCGCTTTTTTGTGAAACCCGAAAATGCCTGTATCGAAACTGAGGGCCTGCTTTATTTGGGTAATTCCTCAATAAAGCGCAATTTTTCGGTTTGGATGTTCACGATAGGATACTCACGATCAATGTAATTGTGCAAACTGATAATACCCCCACACTGAATACGAAAATCACTTTTTTTGCCGCCAGATCCATTTTGTCTGAAAATAGAGCACAGGCAATGGCCGCTATTATTAACAGTATTGAAAATTTTTCCATATCTTACTCCACAACTTCCCATTTTTTCAGCTGATTATAGCACACAGTTATTGCCGCATCAACCTGGTTTTGCAGGAGCTGCCAAGGGATTCTGGCGGCACCTTTCTCAAAGGGGACCAAAAAACTTGCCTCTTGCTATTTTTCGAAAACGCGGTATAATGGAGTTGAAATTAGGCAGAGTAGGGACGCATGTGTCAATGGACGGCGAGAGCCGTCCGCAGTGCCGGAAAGACGGGGAGTTGCTTTTCGGACGAAAGGGTGAACCGCAGTGTGTGTCCCGCATCCCGCTGCCGCATGAAGGAGTCCTCCTCTATGCGGCTTACTGCCGTTATGGATGGAGGTATTTTTATGTCCAAATTCAACACTAAGGCCCTGTGCCGGATCGCCATGCTGGCGGCGCTGTATGTGCTGCTGAACAACACCATTGCCATCAAGGCCGGCAATCTTCGCATTACCTTTGCCTCGCTGCCGGTGGTGCTCTCGGCGCTGCTGTTCGGACCTGTGGAATCCGCGCTGACAGCGCTGCTGGGGGAGTTTATCAATCAGCTGATCGGCGGCTACGGCATTACCGCCACCACAGCGCTGTGGCTGATTCCTCCGGCAGTGCGGGGTGTGGTCGTCGGAATCGCGGCTTTGGCATTCCGGCCCACGGACCGGCCTCTGGAGCGCCGTCCGGTATTGGGTTACGCAGTCTGTGTTTTGGCGGCGCTGTGCACCACCATCTCCAATACCGCTGTCATTGCCGCCGACGCGTGGATTTACGGCTATTACTCCAGGGCTTATGTCTTCGGAGAGCTGCTGTATCGGCTGGGATCCGGTATGCTGATCGCTGTCATTGTGGCCACCGTGGCTCTGCCTATGGCCGGACTGCTTCGCCGCCAGGGCCTGGCCCGGGCATAGGGAGAGGAGGCTGCGCCATGACTGGACAGGAGGCCATCGCCTATATTCACTCCTTTCAGTGGCAGAGGCATGCGCCGGGGCTGGACCGGATCCGGACGCTGCTCCGTGCATTGGGAGATCCTCAGCGCGGGCAAAAGTTTATCCATGTAGCGGGTACCAATGGCAAAGGCAGTACTTGTGCCTGTATTGCCGCCGTATTGCAGGCGGCGGGCTACCGGGTGGGACTGAATACCTCTCCCTATCTTGTGAATTTTCATGAGCGTGTGCGGGTGAATGGAGAGATGATCTCTGACGGGGATCTGGCGGCTCTGACAGAGGAGGTGCGCCCGATTGCGGAGGCCATGGCGGAACACCCCACGGAATTTGAACTGATCACAGCCGTTGCGCTGCTGCATTTTCGGCGGAAGGGCTGCGAGATCTCCGTGTTGGAAGTGGGGTTGGGCGGCGCTTTAGACGCCTCCAATGTGATTGACGTGCCGGAGGTTGCCGTTCTTACCGCCATGGGCATGGATCATGTTTCTTTACTGGGGCCTACCCAGGGAGACGTGGCCGCAGCTAAGGCCGGGATCATCAAACCTGGCGGAGACGTGGTCAGTTACGGAGGGTGTCCGGAGGCGGATCTGGTATTCCGCCGGGTTAGTGAGGAGCGGGGGGCCAATCTGATAGAGGTGGATTTTTCCCGGCTGCATTCCTGTTCAATAGGGCTGGAGGGAACGGCGTTTGATTTTGCGCCATACGGGAATCTGAGGATTCCTTTAGTTGGCGCGTATCAGATAAAAAACGCCGCTGCTGCCGTCACCGCGTTGGAAGTTCTTCGGAAAAGGGGATGGAGGGCGGATGAGCAGGCGATTCGCCGGGGGCTGGCCCAGGTGCATTGGCCTGGGCGGTTTGAGGTGCTGCGGCGAAGTCCGGTGTTCCTGTTGGACGGCGCCCACAATGCCCACGGTATGGCCGCCGCCGGAGACAGTTTGCGGGAGCTGTTTCCGGGCTGTAAGGTTGTATTTTTGGTGGGGTTGCTGGCGGATAAGGACGTGTCCGCCATGTTGGACGCTATAGCGCCTCTGGCGGATCGGGTTTTCACTCTCCGGCCTGAGAATCCCCGAGCTATGAAGGCGGAGCTGCTGGCGTCGCTGCTGGCGGAGCGGGGAATATTTGCCCATGCCTGCGATACGGCGGAAGAGGGAGTCCGGCTTGCGTTAGAGACTGCCGGACCGGAGGGTGTTGTCTGTGCCCTTGGATCGCTGTATCTCTCAGGGGAGATTCGCCAGGCGGTGGAAAAGCTGCCGCATTCATGAGAGATGCCTGCTGTGGAGACGGCGGTTCCGTTACTGCCGTCACAAGTAAAAATGTCAAGAGGCGTCCGCCTTTGGCGGACGCCTCTTTGCGCGGCTGGGATCACCGCAGATTGTTTTTGTCGCTGAAAAATTTCTTGGTCTCCATAGCCACTACACCGGAGAGGGCAAAGAGGCCGATAAAGTTGGGAATGGCCATAAGGCCGTTAAAGGTGTCCGCCACATCCCATACGAATTCCAGGGGGGAGACGCAGCCTACCACCACGACCAAAATGAAAATCACTTGGAAGATCCGGATCCCCTTGTGGCCGAAGAGGTACTGAACGCAGCGGGTACCGTACAAAGACCAGCCCAATACGGTGGAGAAGGCGAAGAGCATCAGAGCGATGGCGATAAACAGCGCCGCAAATTTGTCGCCGAATACTGTGGCCAAGGCGGCGGTAATCAACTCGCTGCCGGGCTTTACGCCGAATTGAATGCTGGTACCGCTGGCGATGATCGCCAAAGCGGTGAGCGTGCAGATGACAATGGTGTCGATAAACACCTCAAAGATTCCATACAGCCCCTGGTTTACGGGACCCTTGGTGTCTGCGGCCGCGTGGGCGATAGCCGCGGAGCCAAGCCCTGCCTCATTGGAAAAGGCGCTGCGCCGCAGGCCCCAGATGATGGTCTGCCGCAGTACAATGCCGCTGGCGGCGCCGAACGTGGCCTGGGGAGTGAACGCGGTGGAAAAAATCAGCCCAAAGGCATTATCGATGTTCTTCCAGTGAACGCCGATGACGATCAGCGTGAAGAGAATATAGAAAATGCTCATAAAGGGGATCAGCGTTTCCGTCACCGCGCCGATCCGCTTAATACCGCCCAGCAGAATAACGGCAATCAAAACGGCCAGAGAGATGCCTAGAATCCATTTGAGGATGAGTTCCATAGTGCCGGAGACCGTGGTAAACGCCTCGAAGGCGTTGATGACGGAGCCGGTAATGCTGTTTACTTGCGACATGTTGCCGATTCCAAAGGATGCCAGGGCGGCAAAGGCCGCAAACAGCGCCGCCAGCCATCTCCACTTTTTACCAAGACCTTTGGAGATATAGTACATAGGGCCGCCGACCCAATCGCCTTTGGTGTCCCGCTCCCGGTACTTGATGGCCAGGACAATCTCAGAGTATTTGGTGACCATACCCATCAACGCCGCCAGCCACAGCCAGAACACCGCGCCGTATCCGCCCAGGGCGATGGCCTGAGAGGTGCCCACAATGTTGCCGGTACCCACAGTGGCGGACAGGGCAGTGGTCACGGCCTGCATGGGGGTCACCGCCCCCTCGCCGGCCTCCTGCTTTTGGAACATCTTTCCTACCGTATTCTTCATGGCGTAGCCAAAGTGGAGGAATTGGACGCCTCCACAGCGAATGGTCAGGAACAGACCTCCTAAGATGGCGCAGGGAAGAAAGGTGTACAGCCACGCGAAGTCATTAAGCGGACCTTTGAAGAAATCTAAAATAGTGTTGAAAATTCCCATAAACTCCCTCCATATGTTTGCGTTGGTGGCAAACGGCAAAAAGGAGCCGTGGTTGCGGCTCCAAGAAATAGGCAGACCTTCCGCCGGTACACACCGCCGGTGAAAGCGCCTGCTCTGTCCTTTTACCTGAGAGATTCAGCGGTTTTCCGCCTTGCACCTTCGGTACCCGGGGCCGCCGGGCTTCTCCAGAGCCACATCCATTTCTGGTCCTCATCCGGATTTCCGGACGCCTGAGAGTGTTGCTCCTTCGGCAGACTGGCGTCATTTTCCCAGAAACTTCCTATGCCGTTTTTCCATTGTGGTATTACCTTAGCACGGCGCCACGGAATTGTCAATTGCGTTTTCCAACAAAATGTCCGCTGAACAAAGACGCATATTCCTGTTATATGGACGGAAAGAGGCCGCCCCATAAAAGGGCGTTGCCATAAGAAAACATGGAAAACCCCAGTAAAATCAATGTTTTTTAA
>CAJUQM010000004.1 GCA_910588005.1 uncultured Oscillibacter sp. | reverse complement strand
AGCAGGAGGACAGCACACGCTGGCTGGAAATCATCAAGGACTATGCGGACATTCAAGAGCTGGACGCTGTGACGCTGAACCGGCTTGTTCAGAAAATCGTCATCCACGAGGACATAGACGGCGAGACTGTTCGCCAGACTGTGGAAATCCATTTCAATTTCAACGATAAAGCGGATAAACGCAGGATTATCCGCAAGAAATAACTGAATATTGCAACATTAGGCCCGGGCAGCAGAGAAACCGGGGTAATGCTGATTGAGGATGCCGCCGCCCGCCGTGGGCTGTTTCATTAACTTTGAGATGAAACAGCTTGTCGCGGGAGGTGGGGTTGCCCTGATCGGCCTGACCCTTGTTCCCCTGCTGTCCGGGCTGCTGGGCTGATGGCCCCATCCCTGTCCGAACCGTAACTTCTGACGCTGCATGAAACCTGAAATAATCCCCGCCGCGCCCTCTCGTTTGAACCGGGAGGGCGCGGGAAAGGAGGTGTACCCGCATGATAGGTGATCTCATTGGGGATTGGCTGAAAGGCATTTTAATTGACGGCATTATGGGCAACCTCTCCGGCCTGTTCAACACGGTAAATACCAAAGTCGGGGAAATCGCTTCCGACGTGGGGACGACGCCGCAGGAATGGAACGGCGGCATTTTTAGTATGCTGCAATCCCTGTCCGAAACGGTGATTGTCCCCATAGCGGCGGCCATCCTTGCCCTTGTCATGTGCTATGAGCTGATCGAGATGATTGTCGAGAAAAACAATATGCACGACTTCGACAGCTCTATGTTCTTTCGCTGGATGTTCAAATCTGCCTTTGCCATCCTCATTGTGACGAACACATGGAATATCGTCATGGGCGTTTTCGACGCCACACAAGCCGTCGTCAACCAGAGCGCCGGGGTAATCATCGGAGAAACCAGCATTGACTTTGACACGCTGCTCCCCGATCTGGAAAGCCGCCTTGAAGCAATGGACATTGGGCCGTTGCTGGGCTTATGGTTCCAGACCCTTGTTGTGGGGCTGACGATGAACATTCTATCCATCTGCATTTTCCTTGTGACCTACGGGAGAATGATTGAAATATACGCCGTGACCGCGCTGGGGCCGATCCCCCTTGCCACGCTGGGAAACGCGGAGTGGCGCGGCATGGGCCAAAACTATCTGAAATCCCTTTTGGCGCTGGGCTTCCAAGCGTTCCTGATTATGGTTGTCGTCGGCATCTATGCGGTGCTGATACAGGAAATCGGGACGGCGGAGGACATTTCCGGCGCGATCTGGGGCTGCATGGGCTACACAGTGCTTTTGTGCTTCTGCCTGTTCAAGACCGGCAGCATCAGTAAAGCAGTTTTCACAGCCCATTGACGTTGAAATTTTTACGCAGGAGGAAAAAGACTTATCGAGGAACCGCAGAAATATCACATCATATACGCCGATCCGCCGTGGCGGTATGAGTGTAAACGAACAGGGGCGGCGGAGCATCACTATCCCACCATGAGCATTGACGAGCTGTGCGCCCTGCCAGTGGGAAAGCTGGCAAAAAAGGACTGCCTGCTGTTTTTGTGGGCCACGTTCCCGCAGCTTCCAGAGGCTTTGCAGCTTATCAAGGCATGGGGCTTCCAGTTTAAGACCGTGGCCTTTGTCTGGCTCAAACGGAACAAAAAAAGCCCTACATGGTTTTACGGGCTGGGCTACTGGACGCGGGGCAATGCGGAAATCTGTCTGCTTGCCAAACGCGGCAAGCCCAAACGCCACAGCGCCGGTGTCCACCAGTTCATTATCTCCCCGGTGGAGGAACACAGCAAAAAGCCGGACGTGACCCGTGACAAGATTGTGGAGCTGGCGGGCGACCTCTCCCGCGTGGAGCTGTTTGCCCGGCAAAAAACGCCGGGCTGGGATGTGTGGGGCAACGAGGTAACAAGCGACCTGACCCTGACCTGATTTTTGAAAGAAACGAGGTGATTTGATTGGCTTATGTGACTGTACCCAAGGATTTAACCCGTGTGAAATCCAAGGTGGTACTGGGACTGACGAAACGACAACTGATCTGTTTTGGCGGTGCGCTTCTTGTTGGCGTCCCGCTTTTTTTGTTGATCCGGGGGCGCGTCCCCACCAGCGCCGCCGCGCTGATTATGGTATTCGCCATGCTCCCCGGCTTCCTGCTGGCCCTGTACGAACGCCACGGGCAGCCCCTTGAAGTGGTGGTATGGCAGATTATCCAGTGCAGCTTCATCCAGCCAAAGGAGAGGCCCTACCAGACCAACAACGCTTACTCTGCCCTTGTGCGGCAGCACCAAATGGAAAAGGAGGTAAATGCCATTGTCCAAAAAGCAAAAGCAAGAGCCGCAGGCAAAGACGCCGGTAAAACTCACCCGCGCCGAAAAGAAAGAAATTCAGGCCATCATCCGCAAGTATAAGGGCGACGGCAAGCCTCATTCGGCGCAGGAAAGCATCCCCTATGAGGCCATGTATCAGGACGGCGTGTGCCGGGTGACGGCCAACACGTTTTCCAAGTGCATTGAATTTCTGGACATCAGCTATCAGCTCGCGCAGGCCGACACGAAAACCGCTGTCTTTGAAAACCTGTGCGACCTCTACAACTATCTGGACGCTTCCATCCACGTCCAGTTTTCTTTTATCAACCGCAAAATCGACCCCAAGCAGTACGCCAAGAGCTTTGAGATCAAGGCGCAGGGGGACGACTTCGACGACATCCGGGCCGAGTATTCCGGCATCCTGCAAGACCAGCTTGTGAAAGGCAACAACGGCCTGCAAAAGCGCAAGTTCCTGACCTTCACCATTGAGGCCGACAGCCTGAAAATGGCCCGCGCCCGCTTGCGCCGGATTGAAACCGACCTGCTGGGGTACTTCCGCACAATGGGGGCCGTGGCATGGGTGCTGGACGCGAAAGAACGGCTGGAAGTCATGCACAGCATCTTCCACCCGGACGGGGAACCGTTTCATTTTGACTGGAAGTGGCTGGCCCCGTCGGGGCTTTCCACCAAGGATTTCATTGCCCCGTCCTCGTTCCGCTTCGGTAATGCCCGGATGTTCGGGCTGGGCGGCAAGTATGGGGCCGTGAGCTTCCTGCAAATCCTCTCCCCGGAGCTGTCAGACGAAATGCTGGCCGACTTCCTCAACACGGAAAACGGCATTGTCGTCAATCTCCATGTGCAGGCCATTGACCAAGGGGAGGCCATTAAAACCGTCAAGCGGAAGATCACCGACCTTGACGCCATGAAGATACAGGAGCAGAAACGGGCCGTCCGCAGCGGATATGACATGGACATACTTCCCAGCGACCTTGCCACCTACGGACAGGACGCCAAGGAGCTTTTGAAAACCCTGCAAAGCCGCAATGAACGGATGTTCCAGATCACCTTTCTGGTGCTGAACACCGCCGACACCCGGCAGAAGTTGGAGAACGAAATCTTTTGGGCTTCCGGCGTGGCGCAGAAGTACAACAATTCCCTTGTCCGGCTGGACTACCAGCAGGAACAGGGCCTTATGAGCAGCCTGCCGCTGGGGGCCAGCCACATCAAAATCGAGCGTTCTTTGACGACTTCCAGCGTGGCCGTGTTCGTCCCGTTCGTGACGCAGGAGCTTTTTCAGGGCGGCAACGCCATGTATTACGGCATCAACGCCAAGACCGGCAACATGATTATGCTGGACAGAAAACGGGCGCGCTGCCCCAACGGTTTGAAGCTGGGGACGCCCGGCAGCGGCAAGTCCATGAGCTGCAAATCCGAGATTTTGAGCGTGTTCCTCTGTACGCAGGACGACGTGTATATCTGTGACCCGGAGGCCGAGTATTACCCCCTTGTGCAGCGGCTTCACGGACAGGTGGTAAAGCTGTCACCCACCAGCAAATCCTATGTGAACCCGCTGGACATCAACCTGAATTATTCGGAGGATGAAAGCCCGCTGGCCTTAAAATCCGACTTTGTGCTGTCGTTCTGTGAGCTTGTCATGGGCGGAAAGAACGGGCTGGAAGCCATCGAAAAGACGGTGATTGACCGGGCGGTGCAGGTGATCTACCGGCCCTATCTGGCAGACCCCAAGCCGGAGAATATGCCGATCCTTTCGGATTTGCACGCGGCGCTTGTGGCGCAGCATATCCCGGAGGCCGACCGGGTGGCACAGGCCCTTGATTTGTATGTGAACGGCAGCCTGAACGTGTTTAACCACCGCACCAACGTCAACATCGAAAACCGCATTGTGGCCTTTGACATTAAGGAATTAGGCAAGCAGCTCAAAAAGCTGGGGATGCTCATTGTCCAAGACCAGATTTGGGGCCGCGTGACGCAGAACCGCAGCCAAGGCAAGGCGACGTGGTATTTCTGTGACGAGTTCCACTTGCTTTTGCGGGAGGAACAGACGGCAGCCTTTTCCTGCGAGATTTGGAAGCGGTTCCGAAAATGGGGCGGCGTCCCGACAGGGGCCACGCAGAACGTGAAAGACCTGCTTTCTTCCCCGGAGATTGAGAACATTTTGGAGAACAGCGACTTTATCTGCCTGTTAAATCAGGCGTCCGGCGACCGGAAAATCCTTGCGGAACGGCTGAACATTTCCCCGCAGCAGCTACGGTATGTGGACAATTCGGAACCCGGCGAGGGGCTTTTGATTTACGAGAATGTGATCCTGCCCTTTAAGAACCCCATCCCGCAGAACACCCAGCTTTACAGGATTATGACGACCCGGTTAGGCGAGGGGGCCACGGTATGAGGCACAGAGCCGCCAAAGGAGGTGATTTGCCGTGAAGCCACTAAAACCCCGTGACAAGGTGACGCAGCGCATGACCCGCGACGGGCTGACGCTGGATAACCAGACCACCGGCGAGAGCGTCAACGTGTCCAGCCGGGAGGCCGAGCAGGAATATACCGCCGAGCCGGGCGGCGCTGCGGAAAAGGTACTGGAACGGGCCGGGGACATCCGCGACCGCCACAAGGCGAAACAGGCGGCCAAGGACGCCGGGGACGTGGTGACGGAGGCAGGCGAAGCCCTGCACCGGCCATCTTCCCGGCTGCAATTTACCGCCGCAGAACGGGCTGACCCCCAGCTTTCCAAGTACGTCCGCAAGGCAGAAAAACAGGCGGATAAACTGGACGCCGCCAAAGACGCGCTGCCGAAAAAGCGCGTCGTCACCAAGGAAACCGTCTATGACGAGGCATCCGGCAGGGCCAAGACCAAGCTGCGCTTTGATAAGGTGGAGAAGCCCGCGCCCCAGCTAAAGCCCAACCCCATGAGCCGCCCGGTTCAGGAAGCCGGGCTGTTCGTCCACGGCAAAATCCACGAAGTCGAGCATGAAAACGTGGGCGTGGAGGGCGGCCACAAGGGGGAGGAACTTGCGGAACGGCAGGCGGGCAAGGCCATCCGCAGCGGCATCCGCCGTCATAAGCTCAAACCCTACCGGGCCGCAGCCGAGGCGGAACGGAAATCCATTGCCGCCAACGCCGAATACATCTACCAGAAATCTTTGCGGGATAACCCGGAGCTGGCGCAGGCGGTGAGCAACCCCGTGTCCCGGTTCTGGCAGAAACAGAAAATCAAACGGGACTACGCCAAGGCAGCGAGGGCCGCAGGCCAGACGGCACAGGGCGCGGCGGGAGCCGCCGCCAAGACCGCGCAGGCCAGCGCCGCAGCCGCGAAAAAAGCCGCCCAAAAAAGTGAAAAGGCCGCGTCCTTTGTGGCCCGCCACTGGAAAGGGGCGCTGCTGATCGGCGGCGTGGGCCTTTTGCTGCTGATGATTATGGGCGGCCTGCAATCCTGCACCGCCATGTTTGGCGGCACCGGGACGGGGCTTGCGGCCACGTCCTATCTGTCCGAGGACGCGGATATGCTGGGAGCCGAAGCTGCCTACGCGGAGTTGGAGGCCGACTTGCAGCATGAGCTTGACAACTACGAAAGCCTGCACCCCGGCTATGACGAGTACCGCTATGATCTGGACGACATCGGCCATGACCCCTATGTGCTGACCTCTATCCTGTCGGCGCTTCACGGCGGGGCCTACACGCTGGATGAAGTACAGGGCGACCTTGACCGGCTGTTTGGACTGCAATACACCCTGACGCAGACCATTGAAACGGAAACCCGCTACCGCACCGAAACGAGGACGGACAGCGAGGGCAACACCTACACCGTGGAAGTGCCGTACACCTACTACATCTGCAACGTGAAACTGGTAAACAACGACCTGTCCCACCTGCCTGTTTCCATTATGGACGAGGAACAGTTGAGCTTCTACGCCGCCTATATGCAGACGTTAGGCAACCGGCCCGACCTGTTCCCCTCTGGCAGCTACCCCAACGCTTCCACCGTCAAGGAGCCGACCTATTACGAAATCCCCCCGGAGGCTTTGGAGGATGAAACCTTTGCGGCCATGATTGCGGAGGCAGATAAGTATGTGGGCTATCCCTATGTGTGGGGCGGCAGCTCACCCAGCACCAGCTTTGATTGTTCCGGCTTTATCAGTTGGGTAATCAATCATTCCGGCTGGAACGTGGGCCGCCTGACGGCGCAGGGCCTTTACAACATCTGCACCCCTGTCACGGCGGAGCAGGCCAAACCCGGCGACCTTGTGTTTTTCGTCGGCACCTACGATACCCCCGGCGTGTCCCATGTGGGGCTGTATGTAGGCAATTCCGTGATGTTGCATTGCGGCGACCCCATCAGTTACACGAACCTTAATTCAAGCTACTGGCAGCAACATCTTTACTGTTACGGGCGTCTACCCTGACGCCAGAAAGGAGGAATTTTATCAATATTGTTTCCTTTGGGGGCGGTACGAACAGTGCCGCCTTACTTGTTGGCCTTTATCAGCACCACATCCCGGTTGACCTGATTTTATTTGCAGACACCGGGGCAGAGCATCCCCATACCTATCAATTTATCCAGCAAATGAACCGCTGGCTGACCGTCCACGGGATGCCGCAGATCACCGTGGTTGAAAAGTTTGACCGTTATGGGAACCGCCTGACCCTTGAAATGGAGTGTTTATGTTCTCACACTCTGCCGTCGATTGCCTACGGGCATAAGCGGTGTTCCCAAAAACACAAAATCGGGCCGCAGGAAAAATTTTGCAATCAGTATCAACCATGCCGGGAAATTTGGAGGAATGGAGAGAAAGTCAACCGCTTTATCGGCTATGATGCCGGGGAAATGAAGCGGTATCTCCATTCCAGCAAAATTGACGAGGCCGACAAAAAATATCATAACTGTTACCCTTTGATTGAAGAATGGGGCTGGGACAGGAAAGATTGTATCCGAGCAATTCAGACGGCAGGCTTACCGCAGCCGGGTAAATCTTCCTGCTTTTTTTGTCCCAGCATGAGGCAGCCGGAGATTTTGTATTTGAAACACCATTATCCCACTCTGTATCAGAGGGCGCTTGCACTGGAAACCAACGCCATGCCCTATCTTAAAACCGTAAAGGGATTGGGGCGCAACTTTTCGTGGCAAGAACGATTTGGAAAGGAGTAATGACTATGGCAACCAACAAACTTGACC
Source organism: uncultured Oscillibacter sp. (assembly GCA_910588005.1). Lineage (GTDB taxonomy): Bacteria > Bacillota > Clostridia > Oscillospirales > Oscillospiraceae > Oscillibacter. The sequence continues at coordinate 84,635 of CAJUQM010000004.1, read as the reverse complement.
GTATCGAACGGGATATTGAGAAAACCAAAACCAAGATCGCGGAGCTGCAAAAGCAGCTTCGGGAGCTGGAAGCAGCCAAAACCGAACAGGAAAATTTGCAGATCGTCCAGCTTGTGCGCGGCCTGAACATGACCCCGCAGGAGTTCGCCGCCTTTGTACGCGGCGGCGCTTTACAGGCACCCCCGGCCCCGCAGCCGGAGTTTGAACAGGAGGACAATGCCGATGAAGAATAAGAAAATCATCCGTACCTTTGCCGCGACGCTGGCCGTTATGCTGTGCTTTGCGGCCTTTTCCACCACCGCCTTTGCCGGGGGCGTTGACCCTGACCCGGAACCGCTGCCGGAAACCACGGAGGCCCCGGAAGAAGTGCCGGAGGAAACCGAGGAACCCACCACCGGGGGGATCGAGATGGAGCCGGAGGGCGTACCCGTCACCCCGGAGGGCAATGCCGCACTGGTGGATGATTTCTACGGCGATAAACAGCTTATTACCGTTACCACCAAGGCAGGCAACTATTTTTATATCCTGATCGACCGGGCCAACGAGGACAAGGAAACATCCGTCCATTTCCTCAACCAAGTGGACGACGCCGACCTGCAAGCACTGTTGGAGGACGGCGAGGCGGAGCCGGAGGTTTGCACCTGTGCGGAGAAATGCGAGGCCGGGGCTGTCAACACCGCCTGCCCGGTCTGCAAAAATAACCTGACGGCCTGTGTGGGCGCAGCGCCGGAAGCCGAGGAACCGGCAGAAACCGCCGAGCCGGAAGAAGCCGGAAACAGCATGGGCGGCCTGATTGTGTTCCTTGTGGTACTGCTCATTGGCGGCGGCGCGGCCCTTTACTTCTTCAAGTTTAAGAAGCCAAAAGCCAGCACCAAGGGCAATGACGATCTGGACGAATACGACTTCGGGGAGGACGAGGACGACGACGAGGACGAACCGGCCCCGGAGGTGGACGACGACACCGGCGAGGTGGAGGCCAGACCGTTAGACGATTACCTGCTGGATGAAGATGAACCGAAAAAGGAGGATGAATAATTATGACTTCACATATTCTTGTAATTGCAGAGAAACCGAGCGTCGCCCGCAGCATTGCGGGCGTGATCGGGGCCACCAAGAAACAGGACGGCTACATGGAGGGAGGCGGCTATCTGGTGAGCTGGTGCATCGGCCACCTTGTTTCCCTTGCCGACGCCGGGGCCTATGACCCCCGCTATAAGAAATGGGCCTATGACGATCTGCCGATTTTGCCGCAGGAATGGCAGTACATCATCCCGGACGAGAAGAAAAAGCAGTTTGACATCCTGCGTTCCCTGATGGAGCGCCCCGACGTGGACGGCCTTGTGTGCGCCACGGATGCCGGGCGCGAGGGGGAGTTGATTTTCCGTTTCGTCTACCAGATGGCGGGCTGCAAAAAGCCGTTCAAGCGGCTTTGGATTTCCAGCATGGAGGACGCCGCCATCCGGGAGGGCTTTGCCAACCTGAAACCGGGGGCCGACTATGACAACCTGTATCAATCGGCCCTGTGCCGGGCGCAGGCCGATTGGCTGGTGGGGATTAACGCCACCCGGCTTTTCTCCATCCTCTACCACAAGACCCTGACCGTGGGCCGTGTCCAGACGCCTACCCTGAAAATGCTGGTTGACCGGGAGGCCAAGATCAGCGATTTCAAGAAAGAGAAATATCACGTTGTCCATATCGCGGCGGGCGGCATGGAGGCGGCCAGCGACCGCGTTTCCAGTGCTGCCGACGCCGACGCCATCAAGACGGCCTGTGCAGGAGCGCAGGCCGTTTGTGTATCGGTGAAGCGGGAGAAAAAGACGGAGCAGCCGCCCCGCCTCTACGACCTTACGACGTTGCAGCGGGAGGCCAACCGCCTGTTTGGATTTACCGCCAAGCAGACCCTTGACTACGCCCAGCAGCTTTATGAAAAGAAACTGCTGACCTATCCCCGCACCGACAGCCAGTATCTTACCGACGATATGCAGCCTGCGGCGGAAAGCATCGTGTCCGGCCTGTGGCCGCTGCTTCCTTTTGCGGTGGGCCTTGACATTTCCCCGCAGTTTGGCCGGGTGCTGAACAGCAAAAAGGTGAGCGACCACCACGCCATCATCCCCACAATGGAATTTGTGCGGAAAGGCTTTGACGGGCTGACCGAGGGCGAAAAGAAACTGCTGTCCCTTGTGTGCTGCAAGCTCCTGTGCGCCGTGGCCGCGCCCCATGTGTATGAGGCCGTCACCGCCACATTCACCTGCGCCGGGAAAGAGTTTACCGCCAAGGGAAAGACCGTCCTGACGCCGGGATGGAGAGAGATTGACCGGCGCTTTAAGGCTTCTTTCAAGACCGACGCCGACGAGGACGCGCCGGAGCTGGCGCGGGAACTGCCGGAGATCACCGAGGGCCAGACCTTTGACAAGGTGGAGGCTTCTATCACCGAGCATTTCACCACGCCGCCCAAGCCCTACACCGAGGACACGCTTCTGTCGGCTATGGAACGGGCCGGGGCCGAGGATATGCCGGAGGACGCCGAGCGGCAGGGATTGGGAACCCCGGCCACTCGCGCTTCCATTCTGGAAAAGCTGGTGCAGATGGGATTTGTGGAACGGAAAGGCAAGCAGCTTCTTCCCACCAAGGACGGCCACAACCTTGCCTGTGTCCTGCCGGATGTGCTGACCTCTCCCCAGCTCACCGCCGAATGGGAAACCAAGCTGACGGCCATTGCCAAGGGCGAGGCTGACCCGGACGGCTTCATGGCTGGCATTGAGGAAATGACGCGCGGCCTGATTTCCGGCTATTCGCAGATCAGCGAGGACGCGCAGAAATTGTTTCAGGCCGAGCGCGTGGCTATCGGCAAGTGTCCCCGCTGCGGCGAAGCTGTCTACGAGGGCAAGAAGAACTATTACTGCGGAAACCGGGCCTGCCAGTTTGTCATGTGGAAGAATGACCGATTTTTTGAGGAACGGGGCAAGGCGTTCACGCCGAAAATCGCCGCTGCGCTGCTCAAAGACGGAAAGGCAAAGGTAAAGGGCCTGCGCTCCATGAAAACCGGGAAAACCTACGACGGGACGGTACTTCTGGCTGATACCGGCGGGAAATACGTCAACTATCGTATTGAACGGAGGGACAAAAACTAAAAAGCAGCAAGCATAGGAAGTGTAGCCACACTTCCGGCAAATCCCTGACCCGGCCCACCCTGCCGGGCCGGGGATTTTGCTTTTTGGGGCATATCCCCAAACCCCTGTTTCTGTTCAAAAAGTTTACAATTCAGCTATTTTTATAAGTAATAAGCATGGTATAATAAAACTGGTAGCAAATTAGATATTGGTAGAACAGCCTATTATATTGGCGACACCACCCGACAGGAAATCTACTTTAAGAAAGTTTTAAGCATTTCCTAAACACATTCAAAGATTTTTATGGTAATATTGGGATAGTAAATGGAACGGAGGATGAGTATATGAAAAAAGCTCTGTCAATATTTTGTGCTATATGCCTGATACTCTCCATGTCAGGTTGCGTTTCTTCAAACAGCCATGACGAAAATAAAGAGGAAACAAAAGAAGCTATCAGCGAAACGTCCACAAACGATGAAAGCCAAACCGACAATACAACTTCCAAGCAAGAGAGTGAACGCACAGAAACAACAGTAGAATTGGATTTGGCTGCCGAAGATACAGAAATCTATTATCTCAATTTAGCCAACGATGCAAACGCAATCTTACGATACACTTATAGTACAGATGATAAAGAAGGCGCAATTTTAGGGTATTATAATAATTCCGACACTACGCCTACCACAATAGAATTATTGCCTGCAACAGAGGAAGCCTATAATGCTATTTGGAGTGAAGAAAGCGTAGAACTCAAAGCGGGAGAAAACACCTTTTATCTTACTGGAGATGAAATACATTGCAAAATGATTTTACAGATAGATGGTATTTCTGACGATAGTATTATTTATGCTGGTACAGTCAAAGAATAATAAATGTATCGGGCCAATCTAATCCGAACTTTCAAAACTGAATAACCGCCGCCCACCGGCGGCACGACCCAGCAGGAAATCTTTGAAAGGTTTCCTGCTTTTCTTATGCCATTTTTCAGAAAGGAGGGCTGCCGATGGCAAGTCTTAGGGACATGGTATCAGAGTATCAAGACGACCTGCGAAACGGCATTGCATGGCTGGCGTTCTGGCGCGAGGGCCGGAGCTGGCAGGCGGAGGCGTTTCACCTTGATCTGGACGACACCCTTTATCCAGAGGACAGGGCGCGGCTTGCAGAGATACAGGCCGCCAACCCACAGGCCGTTGTGGTAAACGGCTACTATTCCGGCTATCTGGGCGAGGAAATGAACGTGGCGGAGCTGGCTGCCGGAGTACACCACCACTACGACAACGGCCTGAACAACATTTCCCCATTCATAGAGGCCCACAGCGACGAGCTGCCGCCGGATGTGTTGGAGGCAGCGCGGGAGAAAGCCCATGCTGCCGGACTGCCGTTTTATGAGCGCCCCTACCGTGGGGACGACATCGACCCGTACACCTATGACGGCCACATGAGCATTGAGGACTATGAGTTGATGCAGAAATTGATGGAGCAAGACCGAGAAAGGAGTGAACCCATGAGCGAAGTATTTTCTATCCTGCTTCACAACCGCCAGCGTTATGAGCAAGGCAAAGAGGGCCTTTGGCTTTCTTTGCCGACCACAACCGAAAAGCTACAAGAAGCCCTGCGGGAAATCGGCATCAGCGCCGACAATCCGCAGGACTTTTTCTTGTACGACTATCGAAGCCCGCAGGAGCATCCTGTCAAGCTGCCCCGCGATCTGGTGCTGTCCGCCGACGTGGACGAACTGAACTTCCTTGCTGCAAGACTGGAAAAGCTGGACGCCGCCGAGCTTGCGGAGCTGAACGCCGCCCTGACAAGCCCGCAGAGCGACTTCCACAGCATCGGCCAGATCATCGACTACCCCGACAACGTGGATTTCTATGTGCATCTGCCGGATGTTACCGGCACCGGCCAGTTGGGGGACTACTACCTGAACCGTTCCGGCATGGTGGATATGCCGGAGGAATGGAAAGCGGGGATCTTCCTGCCCCGCTTTGGCCTGCATATTGCCAACGCCGAGCATGGCGTTTTCACTGATTACGGCTATCTGGTGAAAAGCGGCGACGAATGGCAGCGTGTCTATGAGGGACAGCCAGTGCCGGAGGAATACCGGGTGATGGCCTATCCCCAGCCGGAGGCCGACCGGGAAGCCTTTCGCACCGAACCGGCGGCCCCCGCCGCTGTTCTGCCGGAGGCAGGCCCGATTATCATAAAAGGCATGACTAAAGACGAATACATGAAAGAGATCACCGACAGGCTGGAAGCCGGGGTGCGGGGTGTTCTGGACAGTGAGAATTACAAAGCCTACCTCACCTCAATGTCCAAGTTCCACACATACAGTTTCCGAAATACCATGCTGATTTTCCTGCAAAAGCCGGACGCTTCTCTGGTAGCTGGTTTAGGGAAATGGCAATCGGAATTTGAACGCACCCGAAAACAGGGCGAAGCCGGGCTGAAAATCATAGCCCCTAAATTCTACACAGTCAAAAAGCGCGTTCCCAAGAAAGACCCTGACACCGGCGAACCCATCAAGGACAAAAACGGCAAGCCGGTGATGGAGGAACAGGAAATCACGGTGCCGGACTATCGTGTGGTATCAGTGTATGACGTAAGCCAGACCGAGGGCAAGGAGCTTCCAAAGACCCATGTGGATATGCTGTCCGGCGACGTGGAGCAGTTTCAGGATTTGCAGGCGGCTTTGGAAAAATCGTCCCCCTATGCCATATCCATTGAGCCGGTTTTGGACGGAGCCAAGGGCCGCTGCCTCTATCTGGAACAGCGGATCACCGTCAATGCGGGCATGAGCGAATTGCAGACCCTAAAGACTGCCATCCATGAAGTCGCCCACGCCCGCCTGTATGAAAAAAACAGCCATCTTGCGGAGGATAAACAGCCAGACAAGGCCACCCGCGAGGTGCAGGCCGAGAGCGTAGCCTATGCGGTATGCCAGTATTGGGGGCTGGACACGTCCGATTATTCCTTTGGGTATATCGCAAATTGGAGTTCCGGCAGGGATTTGAAAGAATTGCAGGCGTCCCTTGAAACGATCCGGGCCGCTGCCAATGACCTTATCAATGAAATGGAAGTCCACCTGTTAGAGCTTCAGCAGGAACGGCAGGCCCAGCAGGAACACGCTGCCCCGGAACAGGCCAGCGATATTTCCGAACCCCGGCAGGAGCCGCAGGCATGGAATGGGATTGACGGCCTTTTGAATGAAAAGCCGTTGATGCCGGAGGCGTCCCCTACGGAACGGGCCGCCGCGCTGGTGGCGCTGGCCGAAAAGGACGGCCCGCGTTTGGGCGACGGAGAACGCCGCCTGATTATGGAATATGCCGAGGCCGTGGACGACACCGATAAGGTGATCGAGCTTATCAACCGTCTGTGCGAAAAGGGCTTTGAACTGCAACACGGCTACATGGACGACTTTATGAAAAGCCAGATGGAAAGTGAAATTGCCGTTGCAAGGGCGGAACAGACCATAGCCAACGACCCGGCAGCGGAGCCGATTGTCACGATTATTTGGAGCGAAAGCCCACACTTAAAAGACGGCCAGCAAATGCCGCTGCATGAAGCCGAAGCCGTTTTCGGGGCGCTGGACAGTTCCAAACGGCTGGAACGGGAACAGCCCGACCATGCGGGGAGCTGGTACGACAAGACCAAGTTCCGCATTGACTTCTCGTTTCAGGGGCAGCCGGACAACTACGAGGGGCGGCAGGATTTTGGCGACGGGGACGGTTCCCTGATCGAGCATATCCGGGGCTATCACGAATACTACGCACAGGATGAAAGCTGGAAAAACCATGTGCTGAAACATGAGGGGCCGGAGGCATGGGAGGCAGACAAGGCCCAGCGGGATATGCTTCTGACTGAATTTGTCCCCTATATGGAGCTGCATTGTAACCTGTCCCGGCTGGAACAGGAGGCGCAAACCCGGCTGGCGTCCGGCGAAACCCTGACGCCGGAGGAAACAGCCTACTATGGGGCGCTGGAAAACTACGCCAAGGAGTGCCGCCCGCTTCTCAATCAGGGCCAGTATCAGTTGCCGGAGCCGCCGAAACTTTCTGACTTCGACCAGAGCTTGCAGGACTACAAGGAGCAGGTACAGGCCGAGATCGCGCAGGAAGCCGCTGACGCCGGTATGACCGTGGAGGAATACGCGGCGGCTGGCTATGAGGCCCCGGCAGCACCAGAGCCGGAGCCTGCCCCGGAGCAACCGCAGGAAGCCCAAAAACCGCCACAACAGGAAGCCCCGGAGCCGCCGACAAAGGAGCCTGCGGCGTCCAACTACTATTATTCCATCAATGAGGGCGCGGCCCGCCGCGCCAAGGAGATGAACAGCTATTCCGACTACAAGCCCGGCAGCGCCACGGCGGAGTACCGGCATTATGTGGATAATGCCTTTGAAATCGCGCAGGCACAGAAAAAGCGCGTTGATCCCATGTACCATGAGAAAATCGACAGCCTGCTTGACACCTACGCCCGGAAACTGGCCGCCAACATGAACCACAGCTATGCCATTGACGCCCGTGTTCCCTCAATCCTGATTGCCGGTGGTTCCAATTTCCCGGTACGCCAGAAAGAAAAGCAAAACGCGGCCCGCGACAGCAATATGCAGGAATGGCAGTACATCCAAGGGCTGCTTAATAAAATCCGCAGTACCGGCATGGGCGGCATCCGGCAGGACGACCCGCAGGCCATCCCCAAGCTGGAAAAGAAGCTGGCCGGTCTGGAAAAGGCACAGGAAACCATGAAAGCCGTGAACGCTTACTACCGCAAACACGGCACGCTGGACGGCTGCCCGCACCTTTCCCCTGAAAATCTTGAAAAGCTGAAAGCGGCTATGGTGTCCGGCTGGCATTATGAAAAGAAACCCTTTCAGAGCTGGGAGCTGTCTAACAACAACGCGGAAATCCGCCGCATCCGGCAGCGGATCGACAGCCTGACCCGCGCCAGAGAAACCGTCTATGTGGGCTGGGAGTTTGAGGGCGGCCATGTGGAGGCCAACCGGGAACAGAGCCGTTTGCAGGTGTTCTTTGAAGATAAGCCGGACGCTGACGCCCGCCAACAGCTAAAAGAACACGGCTTCCGATGGGCGCCAAGCGTCGGGGCATGGCAGCGGCTTTTGAATGGGAACGCCTATTACGCCGCCGACCGCATTTCAAGTATTCAGCCCCTTACCGGCGAGAAGCCCACGGAGCTGCAACGCAGCAGCATCCGGCAGCAGCAGGCGCAGATGGCACAGGCCCAAGCCGAGCCGGAGGAATGTGTCTACCGGGTACACGCCGCCACCCGCAGCGACAGCCCGGAAAACCTGTATTTGCTGCAAGCCTATGTCCCGCAGTCGGATGGCACCGTAAAAATCGGGGCGGTTCTTTATGCCGGGATGGAGGAAAAATGCCGGGAATTGCTGGATCAGCTCAACACCGGGGAGCTAACGCAGGAAGCCGTCAAGGAGCTGTACGCCAAGGAACAGGAGCAGCCACAGGAAGCGGCCCCCGAACAGGAGGCAGCACCAGAGCCGGAACAGGAAATCACGCCGGAGCCTGAAACGGCGCAGGATGATGTGGCCGCCGCCGAGCCGCAGGAAAAGTCCGCCGACAAACCCCTGACCGACTTGCAGAAAAAGGCGGTGGAAATCGCTGACCGCTACAAAGACCTGCCCCTGCAAGGCAAGATTGATATAATCGCGCAGGCGTTTGGCTGCAAGACCGGCGAAATCCGCACGTCCCCATGTACCGGCAAATGGCGCGGCACCAGTGATATGTCCATCCACTTTGACAACGGAGCGTCCCTGTTTATCGGCAACCACCTGACGCCAAAGGCCAAAACCGTAAAGGTACAGACGGAATGTGTCAACAGTGCATTGGTGCATTTTAACCCGGAGATCGTGCAGGCCACCAAGGAAGCCGCCCTGCCTGTTCTGTTGCAGCGGGAGGCCAAGGACAACGAGATCGCCGCCCAAAAGGGCCTAAAGCCCTACACGCTGCTGAATGTGGAGTTTAACGACGGGGCCGACGAGCAGACCGGCGGCTATATCGGCTGGTACTATGTGACGCTGGCCGTGGACGGAAAAATCTGCACCCATTTGGAAACGGGATTGAGCCATGATATAGCAGACGGCAAGGTGAGCGACACCCCCACGCGGGCAGACTACTTCACAGCGGGGGCCTTGAAAGAAACCGATGTGGACTATGTGTTTAACAACGTGGGCTTTTCCTCTGCGTCCACCCTCTATGCGCTGCCGCTGCGGGAGGATGTACGGGAACGGGCGGAACAAACGCTGGCCCAGCGCAGCGCCGACCAGCCGGAACGGGACACCTTTTCCATCTATCAAGTGCCTGCTGGCCCAGAGGGGCGCGACTTCCGCTATCGGCCTTATGAGGAATTGCAGGCCGCAGGGCTGACCGTGGACAGGAAAAACTATGAACTTATCTACACGGCCCCTCTGGACGGCAAGACCACGTTGGAGGATATTTACCGCACGTTCAACGCCGACGACCGGCCCGCCGGTTTCCGGGGACACAGCCTGTCCGTTTCGGACGTTGTTGTGGTAAATCGTGGCGGCAAGGGGGAAGCCCATTACTGTGACAGCATCGGGTTTACCCCTGTGCCGGAGTTTATGCAAGAAAGCTCCATCAAGACCGCTGAAATGTCCACCGAGCAAAATTACAACATGATTGACGGCACCCTGAACAATGCCCCGTCGATGGGGGAACTGGAAGCCAGAGCAAAGGCCGGGGAACAGATTTCCCTTTTCGATGTGGCCGAGGCAGCCAAGGCGGAGGCACAAAAGCCAAAGCAGCCCCGCCCGGCATCCAAGACCGCCCAGCGCCAGAAAAAGCCGTCCATCCGGGCGCAGCTCAAAGCCGCCAAGGAGGAACAGGCCAAAAAGCCGCCGCAGCGGGAAAAATCAAAGGAATTGGAGGTGTAGGCCGTGAACAGATTTGAAAATGTGGATGTGCTGGCCGCGCTGGAACAGCTTATGCGCCAGAACACCGCCTTTTACCGCAACGATTTTAAAATTGACAAAGAAATCATCCGGCAGGCCACCGCCAGCGACAGGGCCGAGGACAAAACGCTGCTGTGGATGTCCCGCCCGTCCGGGACGTACTGTTTCCGGGAGCGCGACGTTTTCCTGCAAGATACCCGGCAGCACAACACATGGCGTTTTTATGGGGAGCAGACCCGCGACCGTATTCTGGCCTACGCCGTGGAGCTGACCGGCAAGGTGGGCGGAAAGATACGGGGCAATCTCTATGAACTGGACTATCCCCAGCATTTCCAGCACGTCGCAGCCGAGGCGGTACAGGCCGACACTATCATCCTGCACTATGAAAAGGGCGACCGGGAACAGCCCGCCAGCCTGTATTTTGACGGACGGCCTGACCCCAAGCTGGGGGCGTTCCTGCGGTATGAGGCAAAGCCCAATGAGCCGGAAAACCTGCGGGAAGTGCTGCGTAAGGAGCAGAAAGGCCGGGAGCAGCTTGCCCCCGGCGACTTCAAAGCCCACGTCACGACGCTGCATGACCGCCTGATCCGGGACGAGGCCCAGCGTATTGTTGCGGAAATGAAAGGTCTTTCTACCCCCAACAGCCCCAACAAGACGCATTTCATGGTGGAACTGTCCCCCTATTTTACGCAAATCGCGTCCAGCAAGGACACTGACCGCCTCTTTTCCATGCTGCCTTATAAATCGCTGGTGTTTACCGGCATCAAGGACAGACATGGGATATATGCCATGATAAGCAAAGACGAGAAACGGGACAAGGAAGTGCGGCGGCCCCGCGCTTCTATCCGAAAGCAGCTATCCGAAAGTAAGCAGGCCCAAGCCCCGAAAAAGGCCCCGGCCCGCACCAAGAAAAACGAATTGGAGGTATGACAATGCAGTTTAATGTGGAAGAAGAAAACCTGATCTGTCTGTATCACAATGCCGACCGGCGCAGGACGATGGCGAAGCTCCATGCCGCGCTGCCGGATATGGACGGGGAAATGGCGGCGTTGGCCCGTCAGACCCTTGCCAAGCTGGACACCATGACCGACGCCGACTTTGAGGCGCGGAAGTTCCATTTCACAGACGAGTAAATAAAGCATAACGAAGCGCCGGGCGCGGGGGCTGTATGGCCTCTGCGTCCGGCGCTGTTTTTTTGCCTTTATGCCTGCTCCATCGGGAAATTCGGCAGGGCTTCCAACAGTTTCATAATCAAGTGCTGTTTCATATCCTCGTCCACGGCCAGCTCGTCGATCATAGGGGCATAGTGTTCAATCACCTTTTCCGTAGCCCACTTCTCGCCTGCGACGGCGGCCTTGATCGTGGCGCTGTCCAGCAACATTTCCTGTTCGGCCATTCTGTCCACTCCTGTCTTTTTTATGCTTGTATCAGCATAACACAGAACCGGCAGAAATACCAGCGGCGGAAGTGTTTTCCTACGCATTTAGAAGCCCTCTCTGGCGGGGACTGGAAAATCTGTCCTGACTGCCCGCCAACCATGCCGGAAAAGCCTTGATTTTCATGGGCTTTTATTCCCCTAAATGCGTAGACAGGAGGTATCTTTTCCGCTGCCGTTCGGCCTCTTTCTTCCGGCGCACCCGCGCCGCGCAATCCGGGCAGTATTTAGCCCGGTTGGACTTCGGTGTGAACACGGCCCCACACTCGACGCAGCGTTTCACCTCGTCCCGGCTCTTGCTGATCTCGGCGCACAGGGCCGCGTCCAGCGGGAGGACGGCGGCCCGAAACCACCGGCACAGCAGCGAATAGGAAATGCTCTGGACGCACACACATTCCTCTCCATCGTCCAAAAGCAGGCAGTTCCCGTCACAGTAATTGCAGCACTCATGCGTCAGCTTCCGGGCCTTGCGGTACTGCCGGTAATTCATTCTCGGTATGCTCATAGCTCTTGTGTCCTTTCTTGATGGGGCGTCACCCGCAAAATGCTGTCCACATTCTGCTTGATGATGCCGTAGTCGGCCAGTTCCTTTTTCACTTCGCCGTACTTCTGGTACAGCCGTTCCTTTTCCTCGTCCAGCTTTCGGTATTCGGCTTTCAGGGCGGCCAGATTGGGGAGCTTTGTCACGCCTGCGTCCCTGATGGCCTTTGCCGCTGCCTCATACAAGATAAGCTGGCTTTCATGTTCGCGCCGGTACACGGCCTTGTCTTTGGCCTTTTTGTATTCCAGCGCCACAGGCCGGGTCTGCCGGTAGGTGGAGATATTCTTTATCAGCACCGCCATATCGGACAGGCGGCGTTCCACCGCTTTCAGCGCAGCAGCGGCTTCGTCGTTTGCCGCACTGATTTCGGCCACCTTGCTTTCCAGCGCCGCATAGTCGTCTATGCCGTGTTCGGTCAGGAAATTCAGCGTCCGGGCGGCCTGCTTCAAGTTGTGGACTTTCGCCCACTTTGCATAGCCCGCGCTCTGCTGGGCCTTGATGCTGTTCTCCAAATCAATCCGCAAAGTGATTTCCTTTGTGGCGTTCCGTTTCGGGCCTCTGTCCACGGCCAGCCCCTTGATCCGGCGGGTGATGGCTTCCTCGGTGTAGTTCTCACCCAAGGTCTTACAGCGGGTGAAGCGTTCCTGACCGGGAGCGCGGAAAGAAACGAATTTGCCCGGTTTGATTTCATAGCCCTGCGCCTGCATGAGCCGCAGGAAGTCGTCAAAGTCTTTGGCCTGCGGGATGGCGGCGTCGATGGCAATTTTCAGTTTGGCTTTCCAGCTCTTTCCCTTGCGCTGGGCGTCCCATTCGGCGTAGGACTTCCCCTTGTCCTTGCCCGGCTTCACCACGGACAGGCCGTTTTCCCTGCACAGCCGGTCACTGGTTCGCCGGATGTAGGCGTAGCTGCGCCGGTTGGAAATGTACTTGCGCTGCTGTACCATATCCACGGCACAAAAAATGATGTGGTTATGCAGATGGCCCTTGTCTATGTGGGTAGTCAGCACATAGGGGTATTTGCCTTGCAGCACTTCGTCGGCAAGCTGCCGCCCGATCTCGTGGGCCTGCTCCGGCGTGGTTTCGCCCGGCTCAAAGGCTTGTATCAGGTGGTGGGCCAGATTGTTGCCTTTCTTGAACGCCTGATCTAACAGCATTTGAAATTCAATGTCCGCCGTTTCGTAGGAACAGCCAAAGGACGATACCAGCATTTTATCGTCCGTCTTGTCCGGGTTTTCGATGTAGTCAAGGGCCGCTTTCAGATTTACCTTGATAGGATGGATCTTTGTAATTGCCATATCTGTGCCAGCGCCCCCTTGATGTCCTCAACGTCCTGCGCGTACACAGCCCCGGTACTGTTGATACGCCGCGCAATCTGATTGACGTTGACGCCGATTTTTTGCAGCTCCGCAGTCTGCGCCCGGATGTCGCTGGTGTCCATGTGGATGATATACCCGTCAATCAGCATTTTCCGGGCATAGGCCGAGAAATTCTTTGTGCCGAGCTGGGCCATTTTCTGCTGGATGATGGCCCGTTCTTCCGGCGTCACCGGGACGCGCAGCACGATTTGACGCTTTCGGTTTGCCATTGCGTTTCACGCTCCTTTCCGGCAAAGGGGTTTGGGGCTTTCCCCAACAAGCAAAACGGACGGCCCGCAGGGGCGGGACGGTGCGTTTTTCGGAAGTGTGGCTACACTTCCTATGCTTGCTGTTTTTGTTCTTCTCCGCTATAAGTACCTTCGCAAACCCTCAAACTACCCGCAAAACAGGAACTTTCCAGAAAAAAGCGCAAAAAAATAAAGGACGCTTTTGCGCCCCTCGCAAACAAAAGAAAACAGAGGATGGTTTTCAGGCATCCCCCGTTTCTTTCTTCTTTGGCTGTTCAATTTTTATAGCCCCGTCAATCGCGCCCTCGATGATCGGCAGGTATTCTTCGGGACAAAGTTTCAGCTTGTGGCCGACCCGCTGGCGCTGCTCACTTTCCGAGCGCAGCACTTCGGGATTAAAATACCGTTCCACAGGAAGCCCGCAGGTCTTGATAAGCTGGATCACGACCGGGAGGCTGGGGATCGTCCCTTTATTCTCAATGTTGGCGAGATACCGCCACTCAATACCTACCATTTCCGCCAGCGCCTTACGCGCCAGACGCCGGGCTTTCCGCGCAGCCTTTACATCCGCGCCGAAAGTTTCAAAGCCGGGGCAATCTTCTACTTTCGCCATATAACATCACCCATTTACATTGTATAATTCATATTTACCCGATGGAATGTTGTTATATGCAGGTAGATTAAACTTTATAATTCATATTTTGCATTGGTGTCGGACACTCTACGAGCTGGACGGAACGCCTCATGTGCGGGTGGACGAGTACATGAAACACCGCTTGCAAAACAAGCTGATCCGGGCCATCCTAAAGGACAGCCTATGAGAAAACGCCGGGCGCAGGGCCAGCAGGCCGCCGCGTCCGGCGCTTTCTTATGGGGTTTCCTCTACGCATTTAGAAGCCCTCTCTGGTGGGGATTGGATAATCTGTCCCATCTGTTCGCCAACTGTGGCGGGAAAACCTTGAAATAGCGGGCTTTTTACCGCCCTAAATGCGTAGAAAAGAAGTGTCTTTACTATTCCTTTCGGCCTATAACTAATGTTGAAAAACAAGAGTTGTTTTATAGCCGCAGTTCGGCGCACTTTCAATCTTCATTGTACCCCTATGTGCATCTACGATTTGCCGTACTAACAATACGCCAAGTCCATGCCGGAGGTTTAGTTTTTCATCTGTGCTTTCAAGATAGTGTGTTTTGGTGTTCAATTCCTGCAATTTTTCGGCTGTTACCCCTACGCCATTATCAGCGACAATGATTTCTGTGTGTCTATCCATACAGGAAACCGAAATTGTAATTGTGCAGCCGTTTGGATTGTGGCCGATACTATTTTGAAGAAGATTGGTAATTGCCCGTTTTAAGAGAGCTTCATCACCCAGCATATAATGCAGTTCGCTTTCCTCGTCTGACTGAAAATCAATAGAAAAACTTTCATCCAGCCCACTGTCCAGAAAATCACATACCACTTGCCGGGCCAATTCTACCGGGGAAATTTCCTCAATCCGTAACGGCTGCATATCATATTCCAGCTTTGAAGTCAAATTCAAATCCTCAATGAGCTGCTTGATTTTAGTAGCCTGCTGGCGGATTGCCACAATCTTTTCCCGCTGTTCCGTGTTCAGTTCCCGGCTTTCCTCTAAGTTGCTGGAATAGCCGAGAACCATTGACAGCGGTGTGCGGATGTCATGTGAAATACCGCTGATCCAGTTTGCCCTTGCCCTGTCCCTGCGTTGCAGGGTTTTAGCGACCTTGTTCAGCTTTGCGTTGATTTCCGCCAATTCGCCCCGTTCAACCAACTGTGTTTTCTTCCCGGATGAAATTTCTTCTATGCCGGTGAGGATTGGCTTAATGGATTTTTCAATCTTGCGGTTATTGTGGATGAACAGGATCAGCACAATAAAGATATTGAGCAAAAATAAAGTAACCAATCCAATTATATCAATTTTGATGCTGTCAGAAGTTTTGTAGGCAGACAACTTCCAAAAACTATCCTGCGGGTAGCCCACAACCAATAGACCATAAGGTTGATTTGATACGAATACAGGATATTCCTCTAAGTACCACCTTGTCATTTCCGCTATATCGCCCGGTGTATAATGCAAAGGCAATTCGGACGGCGTTTGATAATTCCAGATCACATCGCCGGTGTCATTGCTTATCAGCATACACCATGCGTTTTCTTCTGTTATTTGGGCTGCCGTATCTTCTGAAAGATGGTAGCTTTCCCCACTTTGCCGCAAGTCTGCGGAAACTTGTTCCAATAGCTGTGTCGGGCTATGACTGCCCCGGCTGCTTGACACCACGGCCAGCACAATAAAAAGAACAATGTTTATCAGGATAAAGAAGCAGAACAGTTTTACACTGGAATGGACATACCGCTTAAAAAATCGTTGGATATTATTCATAGGCTCACCTTGACTTGTCCTTTAAGACCAGCTTATATCCAATGCCCTTTACCGTTACCAGTGAAACCGGCGAAGATGGCTTTTCTTCAATCTTTTCACGGATATGGCGGATGTGCGACATAAGCGTTTTCTCATAGCCTATATAAATATCTCCGCAAACCGTTTGGCAAAGCGTACCTAAAGTTACAATGCGGCCCGCATTTGCATACAGTTTTTTCAAAATCTCCACTTCTTTTGCGGTCAGGGAAACCGGCTCCTGCCCCTCACGGTAGACCTCTGCCTGTTCTAAGTCCACTTTACAGGCATTTAGTAAAAAGCTGCTTTCCTCGCTTTCCTTATAGGTTCGCCGCAAGATAGCTGTAATGCGCCATACAAATTCCTGTGCGATAAACGGTTTTACCATATAATCATCTGCGCCGACCTCAAACCCCTTTGATTTGTCGTCGATTTCGCCTTTTGCCGTTAAAAAGAGAATAGGGATCGGATTCTGTTCCCGGATTGTCTTTGCCAGCATAAAGCCGTCCATATCCGGCAGCATAACATCTAAAACCGCCATATCCGGCTTTGCACTCATTCTTTCCAATGCGTTCAGGGCTGTACTGGCGGTTACGATATTTTCAAAACCATTCTCTCTCAAGATGGATTGACACATTTGTAAAATCGCCGGTTCATCATCAACCAGCAAAATGATTTTGTCTTTGATCGTCCCCATCGGCTCACTCCTTTCCGTATGTATTATACCATATCTTTTTATGTTTGCGGCTCTGATCGTGAAAATCAAGGTAAAATCAAGGTTCTCTCCAACGCAAAGCAAAGTGGGGGCTATATGATATAAGCAGCTTAGGAAAGGAGCAGGAAAAAATGATTGTAGCAACAGATAATTTGTCGAAAGAATATGACGGTGTTTACCGTGTTCAGGAATTGGATATTCGGATTAAAGAGGGCGATATTTACGGCTTCCTCGGCCCGAACGGGGCAGGCAAGTCCACCACCATGAAAATGCTGCTCGGCCTCGTCAAGCCCACCAGCGGAACCATTGAAATTATGGGGAAACCGTTCAACGAAAAAAACCGCCGCGATATTCTCGCATCCGTTGGCTCCCTGATTGAGTCCCCGTCTTACTACGGACATTTGACTGGACGCGAGAATATGGAGATCATTCGCAGGCTGCTTGACCTGCCTAAAAAGAACATTGAAGAAGCGGTGCATATTGTCCGCATGGAAAACCAGATGGAGAAGAAAGTCAAAAACTATTCTCTCGGTATGAAGCAGCGGCTCGGTATTGCAATGGCGCTGGCCCGGTTCCCGAAACTCCTGATTTTGGATGAACCGACCAACGGGCTTGACCCCGCAGGCATTGAAGAAATGAGGGAACTCATTAAAACGCTGCCGAAACAGTATGGCATGACGGTGATGATTTCCAGCCATATTTTAAGTGAGATCGACCAGATGGCTACCGTTGTCGGCATTATCAATCAAGGCTGCCTGATTTTTCAAGAACGAATGTCGGTTCTGGATATGCAGCGAGAGCCGCAGATTGTATTGAGAACCAGCGATAACAACCGCACTTATCAGCTTCTTAAAAAGACCAATCCGCAGCGCACAGCAGATGGCTTGCAGATCGGCGCGCTGTCCGACGAACAGATCGGCGCTGTTGTGCAATGCTTGTGTTCCAATGGGATTTCTGTTTATCGTGTTGAGGAACACCGGGAAAGTCTGGAAGATATTTTCCTCAACCTGACTGGAAAGGAGCTGACATTGTGATGAAATACCTACGCCTTGAATTATACAAGCTAAAACGCAGAAAGGTTTTTTTGACCTTTGCGCTGATCCTCGGTGTGGAATTGTTCTTTGTATTTTCCAACTATGGAAACAATGCGAATTTCCTCGGCATGATTTCCGACCCCAACGCACCGGCATGGGAGGATTTAATTGTTGGGCCAGCCACTATGAACGGGCTTTTTCTCCCTATTCTTGCAGCGGTTATTGCCAGCCGCATTTGCGATATGGAACACCGGGGAAATACATGGAAGCTGTTGGAGTGCAATAATGAAAACCGCAAGGCAATTTGGTTCTGCAAGTTTACCGTAGTAGCCGTTCTCATGCTGGCGGCAATTCTCATTCAGGCCCTTGTGATTGTCGCCTACGGTAATGCTGTGGGGATTGTTGAACCGCTGCCGGTAAAAACACTGTGGGAATTTGTTTTGGGAACAGTGATGGTTACATTTGTGGTTGTAACCATTCAGGTATTCTTTTCCCTTGTTTTTGCAAACCAGCTCGTCCCGATGTCCATTGGTATGATCGGCGCATTGATTGGCTTTATCTCTACTTTGCTCCCCACAGGCATCCGCAACATCCTCATTTGGGGAAATTACGCAGAAATGATGGTGCTGGGGCAGGATACTTCTTCCGGCAATTTGCAATCCAGCGAGCTTGTTGTTCGGAATATTGACTTTCTTCCGCTTACGATCCTCTTTATTGTTGGATTGATTGCCTTTGTCCTGTTTGAGAAGAAGTTTCAAAAATACGAGTATTAAAGGAGGGATTATCATGCTTATCAATGCAATTCGGGCGGAAAATCTGAAAAGCCGCCATTCTAATATGTGGGTAGCAGTTCTCATTCTGCCGCTTCTGACCGCCGCCATTGGCGCAATCATTTATGGCATCAATGCTTCGGCCAATTTATACGACGGCGCGGTATGGCAGCAGCTTTGGCTTCAAACAGGGTTGTTTTATGGGTATTTTTTCTTTCCAATCCTGATTGCCATTTGCGCGTCCTATTTGTGGCGGCTCGAACACACAAATCACAACTGGAACAGCCTTATGACTACGCCGGTTTCCCGGTCAACAATTTTCATTGCGAAGCTGGTTGTGCTGGCAAAATCCATTTTAGCCGCGCAGGTTCTTTTGATGGTATTTATCATTATCGTGGGAAAAGTTGTGTTCCGATTTGAACAGCCCCTTCCCATCAATATGCTGTGGTGGCTGTTTATGGGCTGGTTTTCCGCTTTGAGCGTTGGAGCTGTTCAGCTTTATTTGTCCATGCGGATCAGGAGCTTTGCGGTGCCGGTAGGTTTGGCAGTTTGCCTTAGCATCGGCGGTCTGGCTTTCCATATTGCCGGTTTTAGCAAGATGTTCCCTTATTCACAGATTATTCTCGGCCTGTCGTCACAGGACGAAATGCTGCCGATTGACAGCATAACGACTTTGGTTCCTATGGTTCTTGTTTACACGGTATTATTTGTGATTTTGGCTACCCATCATCTGAAAAAAGCGGATGTTGTAGCCGGATAAAGGAGGAAAAATGAAAGCAGAAAGTTTAGGAAGATTATCTTTGTTGGTAAGCGCACTCCCGTTGACCTTGTTTATCATCCGGCATTTGAAGATTGGTATGGATGCGCCGTGGGTTTATATCATCTTTGCATTGTACGCGCTTCTGATTATTGCGGGCTTTGTGTTCGCAATCTGGCTGGTGAAAAACAAAAGGACGCGGACGGCCATATCGAAAGCGGCATTAACGCTTAGTTCTCTGTATGTTGCGTTTTTCAGCTTTTTCATTTACCTGACGGTAGCAGCCAACATTTGACCTGCTGATAGCTGGTTATAACAGCAAACTTATTTTAGATTGCGAAAATCTGCCGGACGACGGCAAAAGAAAAAAAGCCGTCGTACAGCAGCCATTTTCCCATGCCTGATTAGATTACGGCGGCTTTGACAAAATCAAGGCCGCCGTTCTTTCTGCCCTTATGAGAATGACGCCCTGACGCTGGCAGGATCGGCGGCCCACGGAGGGAGCCGCCATGAAGCAAAGAGCGTTTCGACAAAATAAGACAGGGGTTGCACCACCCCTAAAAAGCCCGTCCCCGGCAAGGGGGACAAGCGGCCATGAGTATGCACTATACCATGTAAACCAACTGCATATCACTTCTACTTTCGCCCGGTGGGTCTGCGACCTGCCGGGCGAAATTTGTTGTTTCCTGCGGCCCGCGCCACCGGCCAAAACTTTTTCAAAAAAATTTCAAAAAAGCGGCGTTTACCGGGTAGCTGACGGCCTTTCAAAAGTAACTTTGGCGGAAAGGGAGAGAACCACCGAAATCCCCCACAGAAAGGGGGTGAGAAGATGGATACGATCCCCCGCAATGACTTTATCCTGCGGAACCGCTATGACGCATTTTGCAAGGCGGTACTCCGCAATGAGGCCAAAGATTATCTGCATGAGATGGGACGGCAGCGCGACCGTGAAAAGTCGTTAGACGCCCTGACCCAGCAGGAATTGGACAAGCTCTCCACTGTGGATCAGTACCCCAGCGACAGCTACATTTTTTCGTCGCATGGATATGATTTGCTGATTAACAACGAGCTTGTGGCCGAGGCGTTCGCCAGCCTGCCGGAACAGGAACAAAGCATTTTGATTTTGCACTGTGTTCTGGAAATGGCCGACGGAGAAATCGGCAGCCTCATGGGAATGTCCCGCAGCGCCGTCCAGCGCCACAGGACAAGCACCCTGAAACAGTTGCGCGTGAAATTGATGGCGTTAATGCCGGGAGGGAGGTAACGCGGATGAAGCAGCCCACATTCAACGGCAGGGAGCTTCTGCCCCTTTCGGTGATGGAAGCCGCCCACGCTGGGGACGCAATAGCTATGGAACAAGTGCTGCGGTACTACGAGTGCTACATAAACAAGCTCTGTACCCGTACCTTGTACGACAGCAACGGCATCCCTTATGTGTGCGTGGACGAGTACATGAAGCGCCGTCTGGAAATCAAGCTCATTCATGCCATCGTCGTTGATTTGAAGTAACGACCCGGCCACGGAAACGGAAATCGCTTTTTACTCCCTTTCCACATTTCCGCCGACCCGCTGGCCGCAGGCTCGCACCTTGACAAATATGCCCGCAAGATAACGGCGGCGCATCATAGGGCAAAACGGACACATTCTGTCTGTGCCGAGCCGGGCGGCTGGTGCGCCATGAGGCTTTTCCCTACGGGAAAAGCGGAGCGAAAAACACAGGGCCGTAAAGCAAGTGTGGCAGCTTGCGGGCGACGACGTACAGGCAGGACAATGATACTCCCTTGCCGTCGTAGTCCGAGCGTTCAAAGCGTCGCAGGCAACGAGCATGGCCGTGTGAGAACCACGCGGGGGTGAAAGTCCCGTGGAGCTGTGCCAACAGCCGTCCGTTATGGCCCCTTTTGCAACTACAAACTTTTTTAGCCATTGGAAAGGGGGCTAAAAGTATGAATAATACTGATGTGCCAATCTGGGAAAAATACACGCTGACGATTGAAGAAGCGTCCAAATATTTCCGCGTCGGGGAAAACAAGCTGCGTAAACTGGCCGAGGAAAACCCTACCGCTGGCTGGGTGATTATGAACGGCAACCGCATCCAAATCAAGCGGAAGCAGTTTGAAAAAATTATTGACAGCCTTGACGCCATATAGTGAAATCGGGCCTTGAATATGCTATAATATCCTTATAGCGTGTCAAGGCTCTTTCCGTCATGGAAAGGAGCATGACGATATGCCGAGAAAAGAACGAGATGAAAAAAGGCGCGACAGCAAAGGCCGCCTTTTGAAATCTGGAGAGAGCCAGCGACCAGACGGAAGATACGCTTACAAATATATAGACACCTTTGGAAACCCCAAGTTTGTGTACTCATGGAAGTTAGTACCCACCGACAAAATTCCTGCCGGGAAGCGCCCCGACCTTTCTCTGCGCGAAAAGGTCAGGCAGATACAACAGGACATTGCCGACGGGATCGACCCCATCGGCAAGAAAATGACGGTCTGCCAGCTTTATGCCAAGTACATCCGGCAGCGGGGAAACGTGAAGCGTGGGACGAAAAAAAGCCGCGAACAGTTGATGAAACTTTTATCGGATGACAAGCTGGGGGCGGCCAGCATCGACAGCGTGAAGCTGTCCGACGCAAAAGAATGGGCCTTGCGTATGCAGGAACAGGGCGTTGCCTATAACACCATCTGCAACAGCAAGCGTTCCCTGAAAGCGATCTTTTATATGGCTATTCAGGACGATTGCATCCGCAAGAACCCGTTTGACTTCCCGATCAATGACGTAATCAACGACGACACGGAACCAAAGGTGCCTCTCACCCCCGCACAGGAAGAAGAACTCCTGAAATTCATGCAGGACGATCCCGTGTATGCCAAGTATTATGACGAGGTTGTGATCCTGCTGGAAACAGGGCTTCGGATTTCCGAGCTTTGCGGCCTGACCGAAACCGACCTGAACTTTGAAAAGCGTTTTGTCAATGTAGACCACCAGCTTTTGAGAAGCACAGAGGATGGCTACTATATCGAAACGCCCAAGACGGACAGTGGATTTCGGCAGGTGCCTATGAGTGCAGCCGCGTATGAAGCGTTCCAGCGAGTGTTGCAGAACCGCAGAGGCGCAAAGGCCATTGAGGTTGACGGGTACAGCAATTTCCTGTTCCTGAACCGGGACGGCCTGCCGAAAGTGGCCGTCAACTATGACGCCATGTTTAAGGGCCTCGCCAAGAAATTCAACAAGTGTCACAAGGAGCCGTTGCCAACGGTAATGACGCCCCACACCATGAGGCATACATTCTGTACAAGGATGGCAAACGCCGGGATGAACCCCAAGGCTTTACAGTACATCATGGGACACGCCAACATCGTTATGACGCTGAACTATTACGCACACGCCACATTCAATTCCGCACAGGCGGAAATGGAACGGCTGGAAGCGGCCAAGGCGGAAACCGCCGTAGCCGCTGCGGAAACCACCGTGGAGAACACGGAGGAAACCAAGGCTGCCGCCTAAACAGGAAGCCGGTATTTACTACCGTTCCTACTACTTTAGGACGCAAAAACATGAGGGGTTATGAGAGGAAATGTGAGCTTCTCCCGTTACGGAAAATGCCGGGAAAGCCCGTAGTTATGGGCTATACCGGCATATAAGAATTTCTAAAGAGATAATCTGAAATCTATTAAACTATTATTTTGATATTATCAATGTCCCAATTCGCTTTCGTGTTCCCACCAGGAAAAAATCCAGTTCGGTTTGTATATTTATCGGTTATACTGCTGAATTTTATCCAGACGTGACAGATATATTTCCACATAGCCGCATTTAGGGCAAACCGACGCTTTCATATTTCCAAAATTGTTCTTGGGTATTACCCCTAACGTCTCCGGCCTGGTCACTTTTAACTTGGAACCATGCATTGGTTCTATGATATCCAATCCTTCTACCATTTCTATATCGCACCGAATACATTTTCTCATAATAGTATTTTCCTTTTATCAGGATTTGTTGGCGTATACACCAGGAACACAAAGCCAAATTGGGATTTATCAATTTCGCAGTACCAATTCTTTCCTTGCCTGCAAATATTGCACCCCTCATCTAACACCTTGTTCTTACACCATTCAACCACGTCATTGGTATCTAATCCCAGATTTTTCTTTATTCTATCGATTCCCATTTCTGTAGTATGAACTTTGTCTATATTAGATAACAGAATTTCTTTATCCATATACTATTGCCCTCGCGAATTCCCATTTGCTACTTTGACTATATCATAGGCAATTTTGGGCTTCAACCGTATGATTTATTAAATTGCCAGAGTTTTGAGCCAACAACACGAAAGGTAAAAGGGGGTTTTATTCCGGTGCTTCCTGCCCTTTCTGCTTTACAAAGGCATAGATGTGGGAAAACGTCTCCTCACTGAGATCATGCTCTACCTTGCAGGCGTCGATCGCCGCGTTTTGGGGAGAAACGCCCAGAAGCGTAAAGAACTGAGTGAGAATTTTATGGCGGTGGTAAATCCGGCTGGCGATGTCCAAACCGCTTTGGTTGAGCGTGATCAAACCGTCCGCCGACATGGAGATGTAGCCGTTTTCCCGCAGTTTTTTCATAGCTATGCTGACACTGGGCTTGGAGTATCCCAGCTCGTTTACAATATCAATTGAACGTACAGTGCCGCGCCTCTCCTGTAAAATCAGGATGGATTCCAGATAGTTCTCTGCGGATTCGTGGATTGTCACAGTCAGTCCCCCTAACATACTGGGTGATAGAACTATGTTAACAATTTTACCTCTGGATTGCAAGATAAAATTGCCGCAGCGGATGCAAGGAAAAAAATCTGTGGAAATGAAAAATTTCTGTTGACAATTGGAAACTTGCCTGCTATACTAGCAAATGTTCCGGCGAGTGAGTTGCTGGAACGGGTTGCAAGTTTGTAAATGTGGTTTACCGCATATGGGGGTATAGCTCAGCTGGGAGAGCGCTTGAATGGCATTCAAGAGGTCAGCGGTTCGATCCCGCTTATCTCCACCATTGGGAATCTGAAAAGCTCGTTTTGATGAAAGTCAAAACGAGCTTTTCCCATTTTCCAACAGTTTTGCAGATTGATATATCCGATGAGTGCCATTCATCCCCTCCCCTTGTTAAAGGCGTTCCGAAAGGGACGCCTTTTTTTATTGTCTAGAAAGGAGGCCGCACCATGGCCGCAGAAACAGTCTACGATTATTACTACGGAGACGAAAGCAGCCAATTTTCCTTTTATCGCATTCCCCGCCAGCTCATCGCGGGAGAACGTTTCAAACGGTTATCCGCGGATGCCAAGCTGCTGTATGGCCTGCTGCTGGACCGTATGGGCCTGTCCGCAAAAAACGGCTGGTACGATCAGCAGGGACGTGTCTATATCTACTACACCCTGGATGAAATTCAGGAGGACATGAACTGCGGCTATGACAAGGCAACAAAACTTCTAGTGGAATTGGACAATGGAAAAAACGGGTTTGGCCTGATTGAGCGTGTACGGCAGGGCCAGGGCCGCCCCACGAAAATCTATGTAAAGCGGTTTACTACCCGTGATCTGCCGCCTCCGCCCTCGGTATCCCCCAGACCGCAGAGGGCCAGCGGTCAAGACTGCGGAAAAACCGCCGGGAGTTATATTAAATCAAATCAGACTGAGAACAGTCAGCTTCATCAATCAATCCTTCCATCGGTTTCCCCGGGAGAAAGCAGATGGATAGACCGATACGACTGTGAGAAAGAAATAGAGGCCAATATTGAATATGACCGTTTGTGCCGTCAATTCGCCTGTGAGGATGTGGATGAAATCGTGGCGCTGATCGTAGATACGCTATGCGCCACACGTCTCACGATACGGATTGGCGGCGATTATATTCCAGCCGCCGTGGTGAGAGAACGCTTTTTCCGCCTGACCTATGAGCATTTGGAATATGTGTTTGACTGCCTGCGGCGAAACACAACGGAAGTCCGCAATATCCGGGGGTATCTGCTGACCGCCCTGTACAACGCGCCGGCGACAATCAACCACCATTATCAGGCGGAGGTGCAGCATGATCTGGATGGATAGCGGCAGAACCCGCCCATGCAAAAGCCGAAGCTGGTTGAAAACTTGCCTCAAACTGATGTGAGTTTCAGCAAATAAAAGAAAACTGGAGGTAAACGTTATGGCAGACCCAAAGAAAAATCCGTTGATCGGCGCTTTCCGAACTCCAACGCCGGAGGAAAGTCCCCCCGGCAAGGCGGAGGAGAAAAAACCGCCGGAACCTCCCAAAGTCGAGACCCAAGGAGCCGGAGCCGCCGCGCCGGGTAAGACCGACGAAAAGAGGCCGCCGGAGCAGCCGAAAGATCAGAACCTGCGGTATGTCAAACTTTCGGACATTCAGCCGCTCCCTGGCACTTATGTTAAGGACACCCCCAGAGAGGATTACAGCGGCCTGATTGCCAGCATCAAAAAGTCCGGCTTGGAAAAGCCGGTTATCCTCCGGCAGGGTGAGAAGGGCGGCTATCAGCTGGTGGACGGCTTCCACCGCTGCGAGGCGTTGAAAAGGGCCGGAATGCAGGAGGTCCGGGCGGATGTGTATGACATGACGGTTTTTGATGCCAGCCGCTACCGTAAGGAGCACAAGGGCAATCCGGACCTTCCCATCCCCGGCAAACTGGTGTCGTTGAGTCCGGATACTCCCGGCGGATCAGAGCGGGGCGGCGAAGCGCCGGAGGCGGAAGAACCCCTGCCGGAGGATGTGGAGAAGGGGCTGCCCCATAGCGGCAGCCCCTTCGTAGTTTATTTTCCGCAGTAACGCCGCAGGCCGCAGTTATAGAGGGCCGCCATCCGCGGCTCCCGCACCGGTTCGGCCCGCTCGCCGCCGTCCTCCTGGAGATACCAGGCGTCGCCATTGGTGCTGAGCACCGGCTCCAAAGATTTTAAGGTGTAAGTATCCAGCTGCAGGCTGCCGCGGTTCCATACCCGCAGCACGTTGGGAATGTCCACGTCTGCGGGAGAGTCGACAATGGCCAGCCGCAGTTCCTCGATATAGGCGCCGCCAAAGTGCTGCTCAATCTTCACGTCCTCAAAACCGCTGTCGTAAAACGCCTCCAGCGCCAGGCCTAAGTCCGTGTTGTTCCACACCGGGGCGATGAGGTGGGTCTCGCTGAGCTGAATACGCTTTTTGCCGGTGGGACGGATGCCCGAGAGGGGGATCAGGTCGTCCAGCACAAAGGGGGCGGTCCTGGTCTTGGGTAGAAAGATCCGGGCGGCGCTGTCAGAGGTCAGGCTCGCAAGCAGAGCGTGGATGACCCAGTCCAAAAACAGGTCGAAATTCCGGCCCGAGGTCCGGCACCGCTGTGCGCCGGCGTTTAGAAATTTGGACAGGGACTCATAATCTGTCAGCCCCATAGGGGGGAGAGGACCTTCATACAGAGTCTTTAAGCGGTTTGGTACCAGCATAGAATAAACCTCCTGAGAAAGCCGGGGAAACCCGGCGAAAATGCCGCTGCAAAAAATTCCCGGGGAAGGGAAATGATTGCACTGCGGTTATTCTACCACAGCAAACGTCGAAAAACAACTAAAAAGGTCTATTGCGCCCGGTGTGAATTTGAATTATAATAGGAAAAAATATTGACGCAAGGAGAGAATTGGAATGATGATCCAAAAACCGGCGGTGGAGGTGCTTCGGGCAGACCGCTATGAGGAGATGCTTCGCCGCATTGAGCGCATCGGCCGGGTATGTTACAAGAGCGAGGATAAGATCGAGGATGGGTCGGCGGAAAAATTTATCCGGGGAATTATCCGCCGGGGCCACGAGTCCGTCATCGAGCATGAGAGCCTCACGGTGAAGTTTATCTGCGACCGGGGCGTGACCCATGAGATTGTCCGCCACCGGATTGCCAGCTACTCTCAGGAGAGCACCCGGTACTGCAACTATGGGAAGGAGAAATTTGGCAGCCAGATCACCTGTATTGACCTGGCCACCGGATTCCAATATGATCTGGACAGCGAGACGGACCGGAAGAAGTACGACGTGTGGCGAAGGGCCATGGAGAACGCCGAGGCCAGCTATTTCCAGATGATTGAGCTGGGGGCCACGCCGCAGGAGGCCCGAAGCGTTCTGCCAAACTCCCTGAAAACAGAGCTGGTGGTCACGATGAACCTGCGGGAGTGGCGGCACTTCTTCCGCCTGCGGGCGGATGCGGCGGCACATCCCCAGTGCCGGGAGGTGGCGCGTATGCTGCTGGAGCGGTTTGCCGGAGACTACCCGGTGTTTTTCACGGATCTGCTGGAAGCAGAGGCGTAACGCCTGAAAACGGCGGGAGATTTTTTGAGCGTGTTGGTGAAAGTGAGTGCGCCGTCCTCCGGGGAGCCGGAGGGCGGCGCATCTTCTTTTGGGGAAATTTCAAAAAATTTTGCGTCCCGTGTCACATTCCGGCAAAGCGGAGCGTTACAGAGTACAGAGGGAGGCGGTGACATGCTGGTCTATCTACAGGCGATGGACAGTCCCGAGGATCGGACGCGGTTTGAGGCGCTGTACAGGACCTACCGGGGATTGATGTTCCATGTGGCGAACCGGATTTTACAAAATTCTCAGGACGCGGAGGACGCGGTACACCTGGCTTTTCTCAGCCTGGCGGAACACAGCCTGCCGCCGGAGCTGGGATCCCGCGCCCGGTGTCTGGCCGCCACTGTGGCGGAGCGGAAGGCCATTGACCTCTACCGGGCCAAGCAGCGCCGCCCGATGGCGGAGCTGGAGGAGATCCCCGGCTGCACGGCTCCGCCCTCCGACGGGACGCTGGCCGGGGCCATGGCGGCGCTGCCTCCCAGGTACCGGGAGGTATTGCTGCTGAAATATTACAACGGCTATTCCGCGGCCGAGATCGCCGGTTTTCTGGGCCTGACGCCGGGAAATGTGCGCCAGCTGACACTTCGCGCCAAGCGGTGCCTGGCGGCGGAGCTGGCGGAGAGAGGGGAGGTCGTATGAGAATTACCGACGAGATGCTGTATGAGGCCGCGCCGGAGGCGGCGGAGCGGTATCTGGGCGCCCTGCCGGGACGGGAGGCGTGCGCACACGTTTTTTCCCCGGATTTTGAGGAGCGGATGCGCGTTTTGGCGCCCAGGCGGAAAAAGGGGACGCTCTGGAAGCGGGCGCTGCTGCTGGCGGCAGTCATAGCTCTGCTGGGCACGGCGGTCCGCGCCGGCCAGCCGGAGGACTACCATGTCCGGGCTGCGGCCCGGGAGGGCATCCTCACCTACAGCGCCCGCCCCCAGGAGGACGTGGTTCCCCAGCGGTTCCACCGGATCACCCTGGGGTGGGTTCCGGAGGGATACGCCCTGTGGACCGAGAGTGAGCTGGAGGAGGACACCGTGTATTTCAGCACCTCTTACCGCACGGAGGACTACCAGTATATCGCCCTGCGCCAGTGGATGGGGCAGGAGTACAGCGAGACATTGATGGGAGACTACCAGTGGGAGGGCGTCACCGTCCAGGGCAGTGAGGGCATTTTTATCCATGCCGCGGAGGATGCTTCCGGGTATATCCTGCTGTGGGCGGATGGACCCTACGTCCTCCAGCTGACAGCCGATAGCGGCCTGGACCGGGAGACCTTTTTTAAGATCGCGGAAAATCTGGAGTGGTAACTTTAGAGAGGAGCATAAATATGAATAAGACAAAGAAAAGCTACATCCCCTTCATCGCCGGCATGGCCACCATGATACTGCTGGCCTGCCTGATCTCCGCCTCCCTGGCAAAGGAGGAGGCGCCGGCGGCCCAGCCCCAGGCGGAGTCCCAGGTGCGGGTGCAGGCAGGAGACCTCCGGCTGGCCTGCGGAGAGGCGGGCGTTGCCCTGTTCGGTGTGGAGCGGGTGGCCCCCGGCGAGAAGGTGCAGGCGGAGAACGGCGCGGAGATCCCCGCCGTGCTGACCTACACCGACGAGAAGGGTGAGATTCACTACTATGTAGAGGCGGGGATGATCGGAGACATCCTGGACGTGGCCCTCGGCGTGACCTATCACGAGGACATCAACTGCGTGGATTTCGGGGCGAAGCCCTTTGTGAATGACAAGGGAGAGCAGCAGATAAAGGCGCACACAGGAGAACCCATTTGGTTCACCGGACGGATAAAATGCGACATTGGATACAATCTCACAAGGGGTGAGGATGGAAAATGGGTGGGATATGCCGACGGAACAACGGGCAACGGCGCCAGAAGGCTGCCGAGAAGCGAAGCTCCGGAGATGCCTGCGGAGGAGCGCGCGGAAATGGAGGCGATCTGGGAGGAGAATCGGCGGGAGGCGCCCATGAAGCCGGAGTACGGCGTCACATTCGGCATGTATACCGAGGAGGACCCGGCCAAGGTGGATCTGGCCAGCTGGTCCGGCACCGCCCTGGAGCGGCAGGTTTTTCGAAACGACGACAAATTTTCCACCACGATTACGCGGCGCTTCGCCTTTACGCCGTATCTGGGGGAGTACGCGGTCATCACCATTGAGAACATCGGAGACGAGGACGCCTGCATAGCGGTGCGCCGTCCCTGTACCGTAGGCAACGAGGGCGGCGAGAGCTTTACCCGCAACGTCCGCGTTCCGGCGGGGCAGAAGCTGATGCGGGCCTTCCGCGTCAACGAGGAGCTGCCGCTGGAAAACCAGCTGGAACTGATCGCCTCTTCCTTCACGGATGGGGAGATTGAGCTGGCATTGACTGCCGAGCAGTACCGGTTCGGCAAATAGGCAGAGCGCCCGGGAGAGGGGGCCGCGCCGCAGGCGCGGCCCCCTCTCCGTCAAAACAGCTGAACCGCCCCTCTGCCGCAGAGTTAATTTTGGCTCCGGAGACGACGGCGCCCCCTTGTATTCCCAAAATAAATCCAGTAGAATAGGACCAAAGGTAAACGATTAAATGCAGGAGGCGGTATCATGGGCCGGCAGGAGGCCGCGGCGCAGTATGGCGCCGCTTTGAAGCAGGGCCGCAAGACCTATCACGACTGTGTGCTCCGGGGGCGGTATCCCTATCCCCAGGTGCTGGACGAGATCATCAGCGAGGCCATGGTGGCCGGGCAGATGGACCTGGGCGTGGTGGAGATCCCCATCGACCAGATCAAAGGCACCAAAACCGCGGGACGCCGGACCGCCTTCGCGGCGGACTTTATGCCGCTGCTGGAGCCGGACACGGAGTTTGCGGGCAAGTGGATGGATCTGTGTCAGGCCCACCTGGGGGATGAGGGCATTCGGGACCCTGTCCGCTGCTTTGAGTATCTGGGCCGGTTTTATGTCCAGGAGGGCAACAAGCGGGTCAGCGTGCTGAGGAGCTACGGCGCGCCGGTCATCCCCGGCTATGTGACCCGCATGGTGCCGGTGTGGTCGGAGGACCCGGAGATTCAGGCCTATTACGATTTTATGGAGTCCTATCCAAAGACACGGCTCTACCGGGTGCGGTTCAGCCGGGCAGGCAGCTTCCAAAAGCTCCAGAAGGCCCTGGGCTATGAGCCGGACCACGTGTGGAGCGATGATGAGCGGCGGCGCTTCACCGCTGGGTACACCTATTTTCAGGAGCCTTTCCGGAAGCTGGGGGGCGGGGAGCTGCCCATCACCACGGCGGACGCCATGCTGGTGTGGCTGAAGGTCTATGGCTTTGACGAGCTTCTCTCCCTTCCTGCCGCGGAGCTGGCGAAGAGCATCAAGGCGGTGTGGGCGGATGTCAAGGCCCTCACGGAACCCATTGACGTGAAGACGGACGCGCCGGAGGCCAAGGACGGCGGCCTTTTGGGCCGCCTGTTTAAGGGCAAACCCAGCCATCTCAACGTAGCCTTTGTCAGCGACCAGCTGCCGGAGCAGAGCGACTGGGCCAGGGCCCACGATCTGGGACGGCAGTATTTGGAGGCCGTTCTGGGGGACCGGGTGTCCACACAGGTGTTCAACGGTGTCCGCCCCGGCGGCGATGCCGAGGCCGCCATGGAGGAGGCCATCGCCAATGGGGCGCAGCTCATTTTTGCCGTCACTCCGCCCCTGATCGGGGCCTGCCGCAAGACGGCGGCCCAGCATCCGGACGTGCGGATTCTGAACTGCTCGGTCTCCATGCCCTACGCCGGGGTGCAGACCTATTACAGCCGGATCTACGAGGGAAAGTTTATCGCCGGAGCCATTGCCGGCGTGCTCAGCCGGGAGGGGCGGATCGGCTATGTGGCCTCCAGTCCCATCTTCGGTGTGCCGGCCAGCATCAACGCCTTTGCCCAGGGAGTTCAGCTGACCAATCCGGGGGCGCGGATCATTCTGCGCTGGTCCTGTGTGGAGGCGGACGCCATGGCGGATCTCGCCCGGCAGGGGGTTTCCCTGATCTCCAACCGGGATATTCCCACGCCGGACCGGATCCGGGAACCCTGGGGCCTTTGCCGGGTGGAAGGCGGAAAATTCCGCTCCCTGGCCTCTCCCTACTGGCACTGGGGCAATGTCTATACCAATCTGGTCCGCAGTGTGCTGGGCGGCGGCTGGGACGCCCTGGGTCCCCGGGGAAACCAGGCGGTGAACTACTGGTGGGGCATGAACAGCCGGGCCATTGACATTCTGCTGGCAAACGACCTGCCCGAGGGCGTCCGCCAGCTGGCGGAGATTCTGCGCCGGGGGATTATCGACGGCTCCATCCAGCCGTTCCCCCAGGCCACCACGGAGGAGGTCCTCCACATGGACCGGCTGCACGAGTGCGTGGAGGGAGCGATCCCCGGGTATGAGGAGCTGCTGCCCATGGCCCGGTCCATTGTCCGGCTCCAGGGCGTCTACCGGGAGAGTATTCCACCGGAGAAGGAGGACCCCATCCTGTGAAGCTGCTGCTGATTTCCGACAAGGAGAGTCCGTACCTCTGGGACTATTACCAGCCCGGGCGGCTGGACGGAGTGGATGTCATTTTGTCCTGCGGGGACCTGAATTCCAAGTACCTCTCCTTTCTGGTGACCATGGGACGGGCGCCGTTGGTCTACGTCCACGGCAATCACGACAAGACCTATGACCGGCATCCGCCGGAGGGCTGCGAGTGCGCGGAGGACCGCCTTCTCCGTGTCAAGGGCTTGCGGATCCTGGGATTGGGCGGCAGTGTTTTGTACAGCGGAGGCCCCCATCAGTACACAGAGGAGCAGATGGCCCGCCGTATCCGCCGCCTTCAGTTCCAGCTCTGGAAGAGCGGCGGTGTGGATCTTGTGCTGGCCCACTCCCCCATGCGGGGATACGGCGACGGGGAGGACTACGCCCACCGGGGCTTTGAGTGCCTCCTTCGCCTGGTGGACAAGTACCGCCCCCAATATCTGATCCACGGCCATGTCCACGCCAATTACGGCGCCAATCTGCCCCGGGTCCTGCGGCGGGGGGAGACGACGGTTATCAACGCCTATGAGCGCTTTCTGCTGGATACGGAGAATCCGCCTCGGTGCGGGGAATGAGACAGAGCGGTACAAAGGGAGGCTTTTTGGCGGACAAGCTATAGACGAGCCCTCCGGCTTTTGCCGGAGGGCTCGCCTGCCCAGGGGAGAAAATTGAATTGGACGAGGCCTGCTCCACATGGGGGCGGATTTAATCCGCGGCCTTCCAGCCGCGGCAGCACCGGAACAGACGGGGGGGTACCGTGCTCTCTGTGGGGCACGGGAGTTTCAGCCGCCCATGCCGCTGTCCGGTGAGATCCGGTTTCTTTTTCGGGCGCGGGGGCCTGCCATGTCTCCTTCGCTCCGGCTGCTTTGCAAAGGCGCTTTGCCGCTGAGACGTTCGCCCTCCCTGGGACAGGAGTTAAAGACAGGGATTAGGCCCTGTTTGAAAAATATCAAAACGCCCAAACAGCGGATCTTATTCCACTGTGCCGCGTTAAAATTTTTTGAGATACACAAAGCATTCCTGCAAATGTTTGCCCCGTCCGGCGAAAAAATCCCTCGCCGCTGTGCATCTCACCATTTATCAAACAAGGCCTAGTATCCGTACCGCTTGCGGTATTTCAGCAGCAGTGCCGCCGCCATAGCCGCCCCCAGCAGCTCCGCCGCGGGAGTGGCCAGCCAGACGCCCGTGACGCCGCCCAGCAGGACAGGCATGATCTGGATACTGGCAACCGTGAACAGGAACGACCGGGAGAACGCCAGCACGGCGGACACCACCCCGTTAGACAGGGCAGTGAACATTCCGCTGGCAAAGACGTTCAGCCCTACAAACAGCAGAGCAATTGAGCACAGCCGGTTTCCCGTCACCGCCAGCTCGTAGACCGGACTGTCGGGCCGGGTGAAGATGCCCACCAAGGGGACGGCCGCCAAAATGGAGGCCGCCGCACACAGGACGGAGGCCCCGGCAATGAAGCGGACGCTGAACCTCACCAGCTTTTTCAGCTTTTCGTGGTTTTGCTCTCCGTGGTAGTAGGAGATCATGGGGGCCACGCCGTAGGAGTAGCCGATGAACAGGGCGCTGACAAACATAAGTACATACATGATGATGGTGATAGCCGCAACGCCGTCCTCACCCACGTATTTCAGCATCGCCATGTTGAACAGCAGGGTGGTGATGCCGGACACCAGGGAGGTGGCCAGCTCCGAGAGGCCGTTGGTGGAGGCGCGGAGGAGCACGCCGCACCGGAGGGCCGGCTTTTGAAAGTGGAGCAGATTGTCCTTTTTGCGGAATACCAGGAATCCGGCCACGGCGGTGATGGAGTAGCCCAGACCGGTGGCGATGGCCGCCCCCTGGATGCCCAGATCAAACAGGGCAATCAGGGCGTAGTCCAGAATGATATTGGTCACGCCCCCTGCCACGGTGCAGACTAGGGACAGGGTGGACTTGTCGGCGGCAATCAAATAGAGGGAAAAGTTATACATCAGCAAAATGGGGATGGTGAACAGCAGGTAATTGCTCAGATAGGTGCGGCAGTATCCGAAGACCTCCGCCGAAAGGCCCATCGTTCCCAACAGCGTGTCCATCAGCGTATAGCCCAGAACCATCATAACGGCCCCGGCGGCGGCGTTGGTGAGAATCAGCAGTGTAAAGTCCTGCCGGGCCTCATCCTCCCGGTGTTCTCCCATTTTTTTCATCACCACTGCGCTGCCTCCGGTGGCCAGCATTCCGGACAGCGCTGTAATCAGCCCGATGGCCGGAGCGGTGAGATTGATGGCGGACAGTGCGCCCGTACCGATGAGATTGGACACAAACAGTCCGTCTACCATAGTGTAGAAGGTGTTGAACACCGTCATCACAATGGTGGGGAAGGCAAAGCGCAGGATGTTTCTGCCCGTGACAGGCAGATGGTAAGAGTCAAGCTTGTCCATAATAACCTCCGTTCCGCAGAGGCCAACGACCCGGCGGCCAAATCCGCGGTGTGCCGGGTTGCCGCGCCCTGCAAGCATATTTTAATTTCTCCAGTCGATGTCCTGACCGTTTCCCAGGTCGAAATACTGCATCTCGCTTCCCTGTGCCGGAAGCCGGATGGCGGAAATGCGCCGGTTCCAGGCAGGGGCGAAGTAGTAGACGCCGCTCTCGGCGCACATGACGCTGGTGCACAGGGTCTGCTCGTACACCTCGTAATCCGGGTCCGCCTTGGCAAGTCCCTCCGGGATGTCCACCAGGGCGAAGGCGCGGAACATCCGGGAGACGCCGTCCAGCTCATGTTTGCCCCGTACGGCGAATTCCCGCATAAAGGCCAGCCGCACAAACCGGGAGGGAGAGGAGTAGTCCCCCGGCAGGCCGGAGCCGCCTCCCAGCCGCTCCCCAAACTCCCGAATCTCGTGGCCCGCGATGGTCTGAGGGGCTTTGGGCAGGTTGGTGACCCCCACGAAGTTGCGCAGATTGGTCCGGTGCCACAGATAGTTGGGACTGTTGGCCAGCACGCCGATGGTGTTCCGGTGGATGGACAGGCCGCCTTCGTCCGGTTCGACGATAATGGTCTCGCCTCTCCTGCCGCTGAGGATATAGTGGGCGGGCAGGGGCTTGCCCTGGATGGGTTCGTCCACCAGGGTGAGGCGGGACAGCTCCTCCACTGCCTCCTCCACGCTGGCGCACCGGCTGAGGAGCCAGGCCAGCAGACGGCCGGGGTGGACGGCGGTGGTCCCCGGCCGGGGGGCGTAACGGTATACCGCGTACTCCGGGTAGTGGAGCAGCGCGCCCGTCAGGCCGGCGGTGTTGACCCCGTCTACCATCACCGGCTGGCCGAAGCCCAGCACCGCCATGCCGGTATAACCGTACCGGCCCTCCTCATTGCCACTCTCCGGGTGGAGTACCGGGGAACAGGGATCCCCCTTGGGAACGCTGATGACCTGATTTGCCCTCAGATCTCCAAATTGGTCGTAAGTCCGCCCCAGCAGGTGGCGGCCGTCCTCTGTCTCCCAGGAAAAACTGCTGCATCCAAAATTCATGATGAACTCCTCCTTGTCCATGGGTATTTTTTTCTGATGCCCTTGAAAAAATTCCTTGTGGGAGGTATCATAAACCGTGTGGCTGCCACGCAGTCAAGAGGGATTTTATATTTTTTATTGGGGAGATTTTTATGGGGCATCCGAAGACATGGATGGCGTCCGGGGCCTTTGCCGCCTTCTGCGGTACCACCAAGGAGACGCTGCGGCACTATAAGGACATCGGCCTGCTGTCTCCGGCCCACCGGGGGAACAACGGATATTTCTATTATGATGCGGAGCAGTTTTACGATTTTTACGCCATCTCCATCTTCCGCCAGACAGGAACGCCGCTGGAGGAGATCCGCCGCTGCGTGCAGGGCCAGGACTCCGGCGAGATTCTGAAGCTGCTGCGGGAGCAGAGAAAACGGCTGGAAGAGGAGCGGAGGAGACTGGAGCAGATGGACTTTGTGCTGTCCGGCACTGTCCGGAACCTGGAGCTGGGGACCACCCCGGATATGGCGCTGAAAACTGCCTGGTTTGACCGGGAACACCTGATGGCCCTTCCGGTGGAAGAGCTGGAGGAGCTGACAGCCCCGCTGCCCGGAGAGGACGAGACGTTAATCGCCGTGTTGGAGCGCTGCCGGGAGCTGTGCCGGCGGTATGGAGTGCAGACGGATTTCCACCTGGGAGCGGTTCATCCGCCTGGGGTGCAGGTGGGACAGAGGACGATCAGCCACCTCTATACCCGCATCAAGGAAAAGGCGGACTTCCCCTACTATGTGGAGAAGCCCGCCGGGAATTATCTGTATCTGTGCTGCCGGGGCCGCTGGGATCTCTCCGAGGGATACGCCGCGCTGGACGGCTATATCCGTGAACATGGCCTGCGGACAGAGGGGAATTTCTACGCCTGTGATCTGGCCGGTTTTATTTTGAACGGCGTGGAGAAAAACGCGGCCTCCATGATTTCGGTCCGGCTGCCGGATGAGGCCTTGTGAGGAGGGACGGTGTCCCGCTTTGCGTTTGTTTTGCGAAGAGGCGTTTCACAGGTCCATGGCCAGGTAGACCATGTCCACCAGCTGCCGCCCCGCCTCAAAAATCGGGTGGTCGTAGTGGTCCGTGAAAAAGTTTTTTACCCGGTGGCTCTCCTGAAAGCCGCAGCTTTTATAGAAGGGAACCGTGAGAGGGCTGTCCCCGGTGCCCACCAGCAGCCGTGTTCCCCGGCCCCGGCAGGTTTCGATGACGTATTGCACCATGGCCCGGCCATAGCCGCGGCGCCGGCTGTCCGGCTCCGTGGCCAGGTTTTTCAGCTCAAAGATGCCGTGGCCCTCGTCGGTCACCACGGAGACGGTCCGCAGACTGCCGCCATCGTACAGGGCGGACAGTGTTCCCCGGTCCAGGTAGCTGGCGATCAGGTCCTCCTGCTCGTCCCCCAGCAGCAAGAGGGGGAGATAGGCCTGTTTATTTTCCAAAACTTGACGGATTTCCATAAAAAAGAACCTCCCGGCCACATGGGCCTCAGAACCTCCGGGCAGAATATCTCCGGAGGTGAATGTTGATGGATGATTTTCCCAGTTATCTCTGCCTGACGGACTTGCTGGATCAGGACCTCTCGTCCTATGAGTATTTTCAGACGCTGGCGCCGGAGGTGCAGACCGCCCTGCGGCGGGAGGACAGCAGCGTGGGAACGCTGGACGAGCTGCAGGCCCGGGCGGAGTCCCTCCGGGAGTCCGGCCTGATGGAGTGAGGATCGAGTGAATGGAATTGAAGCGGCGCCGCGGGAGATTCTCCTCCTGCGGCGCTGTTTCCGCGTCTGGGGACAGGCCGCAGGGGAATGCCCCTGATGTTCTGCCAGTTTGCCACAAAAGGAGCGAGATTGCAAGAGCGGGCGGGATACTGGGTCATAAACTGTTGAAAAATGCCAAAACAGATGGTACAATAGCCCCGCGGCCGGCAATTACAACGGGAATGGCGGACCGGTTGGTCTCTTTGGGGGACTGCCGGCGCGGCCTGGAGGAGAAGAGAGGATGGCACGGCACGCGGAAGGAGGACGGTCCCTTGATTATCGCGGTTTGTATTGACGGGAGAGGCGGCGTGCTGTTCAACCGGCGGAGGCAGAGCCAGGACCGGGTTCAGCGGGAGGACCTGCTGCGGTTTTGCGGCGGGCGGCGGCTTTGGATTGCCCCCTATTCCGCCCCCCTCTTTGACGGACGGGAGGGAGTTCAGGTGGATGAGGACTTTCTGTCCAAGGCGGAGGATGGGGAGGTCTGCTTTGTGGAGGACCGGTTGATTGCGCCCTTTGCGGAGCGGATTGAGGCTGTGGTGCTGTATGACTGGAACCGGGCCTATCCGGCAGACGTCCATCTGGACTTTGATCCGGCGGCGGCGGGCTTTACGCTGGCGGAGGAGACGGAGTTTCCCGGAAGCTCCCACGAGAGAATTATTCGGAAAATCTATGAGCGGGAGGCGGACCATGGCGAAGAGGAGACCTAAGCAGCAGTGGACGCCGGGAAGAGTCGCCCTGGTGGTTTTGATCTGTGCGGCGGGGCTGGCACTGCGGTATCTGGAGGCGCACTGCGGCGCGGAGCAGGACTACGGCGTTATTCCGGACTACGCCGGCAGCCCCTATGTGGAGCTGAACGGAAATGTTCCCCATTTCACGGAGGAGGACATGACGCTGGAGCCGTTCGAGATCTACAGTGAGCTGGACGGCCTGGGCCGCTGCGGTGAGGCTTATGCAAACATCTGTCTGGAGCTGATGCCAACGGAGAAGCGGGAGGACATCGGCCGGATCAAGCCCACGGGATGGCAGTCGGTTCAGTACGACAATGTGGACGGCAAGAGCCTGTACAACCGCTGCCACCTCATCGGCTTTCAGCTGGCGGGGGAGAACGCCAATGAAAAAAATCTCATCACCGGCACCAGGTATATGAACGTGGAGGGAATGCTGCCCTTTGAAAACCTGGTGGCGGACTACGTAAAGGAGACCGGAAACCATGTGCTCTACCGGGTGACGCCCTATTTTGCAGGCACGGAGCTGGTGGCCCGGGGCGTACAGATGGAGGCCATGTCTGTGGAGGACCGCGGTGAGGGCGTGTATTTTAACGTCTATGCCTACAACGTTCAGCCTGACATCGGCATTGATTACGCCACCGGGGACAACTGGCCGGAAGAACAGGGGGCCGCTTAATGGAGGGGCTTTGGCGGCGGTTTGACCGCATTGTGGTCTTTGATACGGAGACCACCGGTATTGAACCCGGCAAAGACCGCATCATTGAGCTGGGAGCCGTGAGCCTGGAGGCGGGGGCGGAGACGGGCAGCTTGGATGCGCTGGTCCGCCTGCCGGAGGGGGTGCGGCTGTCTCCTTTTATCGTGGAACTGACGGGGATTACCGATGAGCAGCTTCTGGCGGAGGGGGTGGACCAGCGGGAGGCCGCGGAGGACTTCTGCCGCCTGCTGGAGGGATGTGAGCGCCCGCTTCTGGTGGCGTACAATGCCCAGTTCGATTTGAATTTCCTCTACCACTTCCTGCGCCCCTGCGGGCGGGCGGACGTGCTGCGCCTTCCCCGGTTTCTGGACGCGCTGACGGTATACCGGGACCGGAGGGACTACCCCCACAAGCTGTGCAATGCCATCGAGGCCTACGGCCTGGGGGACACGGCGGTGAACAGCCACCGGGCGGTGGACGACGCCCGGGCGACGGTGGCGCTGCTGCGGGCAATGGCGGCGGAGCGGGAGGATCTGGAGCGATATATCGGTCTCTTTGGAACTCATCCCAAATACGGCCTCTCGGGCAGGCGGATCTCCTCGGTGACCTATCGGCCCCAATCGTACCAGAGGACGGGACCCCTGTATGAATCCACGGATAAAATATGAAGAGTTTGTAAATATTGCCGGTACCCTCTTGCAATACGACAACCTGTCAGGTATCATACCTGACAGGTTGTCGTATTATTTTGAGAAGATGCGAAAAATATCCTTGACATTCCCCTGGGTGGAAGCTGTATCTTTTTCGTAAATCTTCCCGGAGATGAAGAAAACGGCGGCCCTGATTCGTTATATGTTATTTAGAGAGGAAGAGAGGCCATGCCGAGCAATACCTTTTTGAATCTGCCGGAGGACAAACAAACCCGGCTGATGGACGCCGCCTCCTGGGAGTTTTCCGCAAAGCCCTTTAACGAGGTCTCCATCAACAAGATCATTCAAGACGCCGGCATTCCCCGGGGCAGCTTCTACATGTATTTTCAGGACAAAGAGGACCTGTTCCGCTATCTGGTCCACGGATACGTAGAGCAGCTGCTGATGGTGCTGGAAGAGCTGCTGCTGCGGGAGCGGGGCGACATATTCGCGGCGCTGCGGCTCCTGTTTGACTATGTGTGGGAAAAGCGGGAGGAGCAGGCTCTGGGCGGTATGGGCGCTATGTCGGCCATCATCAGCCGCAACGGCGGAATGCAGCGGGGCGCCCTGTTGGACCTGCTGGACTCCGGCGCGGTGCTGGAGCGGCTGCGGCAGTCGGTAAACCCGGAGCTGCTGGACCTGCGGCGGGAAGGAGATCTGGGCCAGATGCTGGCAATTTTGCTGTCCGTTGCCGGGCCGCTGCTCTATGCCGGCATAGA
The DNA here is from genome assembly GCA_910588005.1 of uncultured Oscillibacter sp. GTDB lineage: Bacteria > Bacillota > Clostridia > Oscillospirales > Oscillospiraceae > Oscillibacter. The sequence goes on along the minus strand of CAJUQM010000004.1, from coordinate 44,378 downwards.
GGCCGGAGATGCTCCCGGCTATCGGGAGCATCTGGATGGGATCTTGGATATTTTAAGACGGGGCATGGCAAGGGATAAGGCCCCGGGAATCTCAGAAAGCGAGGAATACGAAGTATGAAAACAGAGCTGACAGAACAGGTCCGGGAGGACGGGACCCCGGCGGAGGCGAAGCAAAAGAGGTGGCGTCTGCCCAAGGGGAGGAAATCCCGCCGGACTAAGCTGCTGGCAGGGATCGCCGTTGTGGCAGTGCTGGCGGTAATAGTCTCCCGCCTCCAGCAGGGGGGCACGGCCCAGGCGGGAGCCAATTACCGGCCCGCATCCGTTACCCGGCAGGATCTGACGATATCGGTCTCCGGCAGCGGCACGCTGGTTCCCGCAGACGCCTACAATGTGTCCACCCTGGTCTCCGGCGCGATCATGGACGCGCCCTTTGAGGAGGACGATCTGGTGGAAAAGGGGACGCTGCTGTACACCCTGGACAGCGGCGATGCCCAGACCTCCGTGGAGCGGGCGGGAATCTCTGTGGAACAGGCCCGGCTGAGCTGCGAGCAGGCCCGGGAGGCCCTGCACCCCACCGCACCGATCGCCGGCACGATCAATGAGGTCTTTGTCCACAATGGAGACAGCGTCGCCGCGGGAACGGCGCTGGCCAAGATCATGACCAACCGGGACCTGACCATTGATTTTCTCTTTCCTTATGTAGAGCCGTCGGAGTTCTATGTGGGCGAACCCGCCACCGTGTTTGTGGGGGAGTTTGAGGATTCAGTGGCAGGTACAGTGGTGGCGGTGTCCGATACCACCTCCGTGATGAGCAACGGCCAGGAGGGCAGCTCCGTCCGGGTGAAGGTGACGAACCCCGGGGTGCTGTCGGATAACTTTAAGGCCTCCGCCGCCATCGGCAGCTATTGCAGCTATGGCCAGACCACGGTTGCCATGACGGGTTCCGCCACGGTGTATGCCACAGGCAGCGGCACGGTGACGGGGTTTGACAAGCTGGCAGGCAGCACCGTGGCCAAGGGAGAGGTTTTGTGCACTGTGGAGTCCGAGGCCAACCGCAGCCAGGTTTCCAATGCGGAGCTGTCGCTTCAGTCGGCCCGGCTGTCTGCGGGCAGCGCAGCCGACAACCTGGACGACTACCGGATTGAGGCGCCCATCTCCGGCACAGTGATTGAGAAGAAATTTAAGGCCGGGGACAAGGTGGACGGCGCTTCCTCCGGTACGCTGGCCATCATCTATGACATGAGCTATCTCAAGGTGGAGATGGACGTCAATGAGCTGGACATCGGCAAGGTGCGGGCGGGCCAGAGCGTGGAGATCACGGCGGCGGCCTTGATGGGGCAGACCTTTCAGGGCACTGTGGAGCGGGTGAGCGTCAACGGCACCACCACCAACGGCTTTACCACTTATCCGGTGACCATCGTCGTTGAGAACTACGGCGACTTGAAGCCGGGAATGAACGTATCCGCCACGATTCTGGGCGAGACGGCGGAAAATGCCCTCTGTGTGCCCGTGGGGGCGGTAAACCGGGGCAACACGGTTCTGGTTCCGGGCGAGGGCGCCATGAGTGAGGACGGCTCTGCCGTGGCGGACCTCTCCAAACTGGAGGAGCGCCCGGTGACGCTTGGCCGGAGCGACGAGGCGTACATTGAGATCACCTCCGGCCTGACGGAGGGAGAGACCGTGCTGATTGTGGACCAGGCGGCAGTTATGGGAGGCTGAGAGTAAGTGGAGCATCTCATCGAGCTAAAAGACGTCTACAAGATCTATCAGATGGGGACCGAGGAGGTCCACGCCCTGGACGGCGTGTCCCTGGCCATTGACCCGGGGGAGTTTGTGGCGATTGTGGGCCAGTCCGGCTCCGGCAAGTCCACCGCCATGAATATCATCGGCTGTTTGGATGTGCCCACCTCCGGAAGCTATCACCTGGGCGGCACCGACGTGTCCACCATGGACGACGACCAGCAGGCGGAGATCCGCAATAAAATGCTGGGCTTTATCTTCCAGCAGTACAATCTGATTCCAAAGCTCACCGTGCAGGAGAATGTGGAGCTGCCGCTGCTGTACGCGGGGGTCTCCACTGAGGAGCGCCGGGAGCGGGCGGTCCGGTCCCTGGAACGGGTGGGCCTTGCCGATAAGCGCAAGAATCTGCCCAGCCAGCTCTCGGGAGGCCAGCAGCAGCGGGTGTCCATCGCCCGGGCGCTGGCGGGGGAGCCGTCGGTGATTCTGGCCGACGAACCCACCGGCGCGCTGGATTCCCGCACAGGGCGGGAGGTGCTGGGATTTTTACAGAAGCTGAACGCCGAGGGGGATACGGTGGTGCTGATTACCCACGACAATTCCATTGCCGTCCGGGCCAAGCGGATCATCCGCCTCCAGGACGGCCGGGTGATCTATGACGGCGACGCCAGCGCCCCGCAGGCGGTGGTTCAGGCGGAGGAAGCGGAGACCGGGGAGGTGGGGGCATGAGCTTTACCCAGTCCTTTAAACTTGCCATCAAGTCTCTGCGGACCAGCAAGGCCCGCGCTATTTTGACCATGCTGGGCATCATCATCGGCGTGGCGGCGGTCATCGTCATCATCTCCCTGGGCAACGGTCTCACCGGCATGGTGGAGCAGCAGGTGGAGAAGGTGGGCATCAACCAGATCTACGCCTATAACTGGGGCTTTGGCGGCGGCGCCCTGGCCCTGGACGCCCAGGACATCTATGACCTGGTGGAGGAGCGGCCGGACGTGTTCGTGGGGGTTACCCCCTGGGTCAGCGCCGGCAGCGGCACCCGAAAAGGCAGTGAAAAGTATGAAAAGACCAGTATCCTCGGCGTCAGCGAGGCCTTCTATAACCCGGAGCTGTCTACCACGCTGGACGGGGATCAATTGGCCAAGGGCCGGTTCCTGGGCTATGTGGATGTTCTCCAGCGGAGCAATGTCTGTGTGATCGGCGCGTATCTGGAGAAGAACGCCTTTGGCGGCGACGCCCTGGGCCAGGGGATCATCGTGGGCGGCGTCCCCTATACCGTTATTGGCGTGATGAGGCAGGGCAGTGAGCTGATGGAGGAGGGCGGCGGAGACGATGTCGTCTATATCCCCTATGAGAATGCCCTCCAGCTCTCCGGCACCCGGCAGGTCCAGCTCTTTCAGCTCACCTGCACCTCCCGGGAGACCTCCGGCCTTGCCAAGGAGCTGCTGACGGAGCTGATGCTGGACTTCTACGGCGCGCAGTACACCGAAAGTGCCACCACCTTCATGATCCAGACCATGGCGGAGCAGGTGGCCATGATCAACTCCATGATGGGCGTGGCTATGGCGGTGCTGGTGGCCATCGCCGCCATCTCGCTGCTGGTGGGCGGCATCGGCATCATGAACATCATGCTGGTCTCCGTCACCGAGCGCACCCGGGAGATCGGCATTCGTAAATCTCTGGGGGCCAAACGCCGGGATATTCGCAGCCAATTTGTCATCGAGGCCGGCACGACTTCCGCCCTGGGCGGTCTGCTGGGCATTGGCTTTGGATTTTTGCTGGCAACGGGCATTGGGACCCTGATGGGGGGAATGCTGGTGGAGTCCATGGGGGCCAGCGGAGTTACCTTTAACGCCACGCCTACCTTCGGCGCCGTGGCGGTGAGCTTCGGCGTATCGGTGGGAATCGGCGTGCTCTTTGGATATCTGCCCGCCAACAAGGCGGCGAAGCTCAACCCCATTGACGCCCTGCGGTATGATTGAGTTCTGCGCGGAGTCTGGCGGATTGACCGCAAGAAAATCCCGGTGAAAACATTCACCGGGATTTTTTCTCTCCTCTCAAACTTTTTCCGGCCTAGAGGCGTCTATTATACAGAACAGCAAAGAAGGGAGGTGTGTACATGGCGTCTTTGAAGGAGGAGCGGCTGGAATCCTATCTCACCGGCGGGCAGGCCGGATTTTACCGCCTGGCGTACAGCTATCTCCAGAACCGGGAGGAGGCTTTGGACGCGGTGCAGACCGCCGTTTGCCGGGCGCTGGAGCGGCAGGACAGCCTGCGGGATGAGGCGGCCCTGGGGACCTGGTTCATCCGGATTCTGGTGAACACGTGCATGGATCTGCTGCGGCAGAGAAAGCGGGTGACCTTCGTACCGCCGGAGGATCTGGATACCGGCAGCTATGAGGCCCCCCTGCCGGAGGACGGCGCCCTGGCCAGTCGGGTGAACGCCCTGCCGCCGGAGGTGCAGACCGTGGTGAAGCTGCGGTTTTATGAGGACATGAGCCTTAAAGAGATCAGCGAAGTCACCGGCTGGAACCTGAACACCGTGAAGAGCCGCCTGTACGCGGGGCTGAAAAAACTGAGGATATCATTGGAAGGGGTGTCAATGCAATGAACGAATTCAAGAAAGCCAAAGAGGACTACGAGTCCACCCCCATCCCCCAGGAGCTGGGGAGCCGGGTCCGGGCAGGCATCCGCCAGGGGAAGACCAATTACCGCCGGAGGCGGTGGAGGCGGATTGCCACCGGCGCGGCCGCCTGCTTTGTGGTGCTGGTGGGCACACTGAACCTGTCCCCCGCCGTGGCCGCGGCGGCGGCGGAGGTGCCGGTGCTGGGGGGATTGTTCCGGGTGATGACCTTTATCAGCTACAACGCCTCCGACGGCGGCATCAACTATGTGGTTTCCGTCCCCCGGCTGGAGACCGACGGAGAGAGCGAGCTGGCCCAGCGGGTCAACGCGGTGGTCCAGGAGAAGGTGGACGCCCACATGGCCAAGGCCCGGCAGGACTGGGAGGACTACAAGGACGCCTTCTTCGCCACCGGCGGCACCGAGGAGGAGTGGGCCGGACGGGAGATGGACGTCATCGTGGAGTACGAGGTCAAGAGCCAGACGGACACCCGGGTCTCGTTTGTTGTGACCTTGGCCGAGGGATGGGTGGCCTCCATGGAGGAGCGGTACTGCTACAACCTGGACCTGGCGGAGAACCGGGATATCACCCTTGCAGAACTTCTGGGTGAGAACTGGGTGGAGCGCTGCAACGAGGCTGTCCGGGCAGGCATTGACGCCAGCATGGACCAGGAGGGCTTCACGCTCTTCTTCACCCCGGAGCAGGGCGGGTTCACCACCGTGGACGAGAGTACAGCCTTCTACATCCGGGAGGACGGCGTGCCGGTGCTGGTATTCCCCGAGTACTCCATCGCCGCCGGTGCGGCAGGGAGTCCGGAATTCCCCGTGGAGTAAACGCAAAGAGAGAGGACGGACAGTCCTCTCTCCTGCTTTTTATACCGTGTATGTGGCTTCGCCGCCGTTGCGGGGGCAGGCGGTTAGATAAGCCCCTGGGCCACCATGACCTGGGAGACCTTTAGGAAGCCGGCAATATTGGCGCCTACCACCAGGTCGCCGGGGACGCCGCACTCCTGGGATGCGTTGTAGGCGTTGTGGAAGATGTTCACCATGATGTCCTTCAGCCGGCGGTCCACCTCCTCAAAGCTCCAGGAGTAGCGCATGCTGTTCTGGCTCATCTCCAGACCGCTGGTGGCCACGCCGCCGGCGTTGGCCGCCTTGGCGGGGGCGAAGAGGACCCCGGCCTCCTGGAAGACCCGGATGGCCTCGGGCAGGCAGGGCATGTTGGCCCCCTCGGCCACGGCGATGGCGCCGTTCTTCACGATAGTTTTCGCGATTTCGCCGTCAATCTCGTTTTGTGTGGCGCAGGGCAGCGCGATATCGCAGGGGACGCTCCAAATGCCCCGGAAGCCTTCGGTATAGGTGCTGCCGGGGACCCGGTCCGCATATTCCTTGATGCGGCCCCGGTGGCCCAGCTTGATGTCCTTCACCACGTCCAGATCAATGCCGTTGGGGTCGTGGATATAGCCGTTGGAGTCGCTGAGGGCCACTACCTTGCCCCCCAGCTGAGCGGCCTTCTCCGTTGCGAAGATGGCCACATTGCCGCTGCCGGAGATGACTACGGTCTTGCCGGCAAAGCTCTCCTGCTTCATGCATTTGAGCATCTCCTCCGTGAGGTAGCACAGGCCGTAGCCGGTGGCCTCGGTCCGCACCAGGGAGCCGCCGAAGGACAGGCCCTTGCCGGTGAGAACGCCGGCGTCATAGCTGCCCCGGACCCGGCGGTACTGGCCGAAGAGATAGCCGATCTCCCGGGCGCCCACGCCGATGTCGCCGGCGGGCACGTCTACGAACTGGCCGATATGGCGGTTCAGCTCCGTCATAAAGCTCTGGCAAAAGCGCATAACCTCCGCATCGCTCTTGCCCTTGGGGTCAAAGTCGCTGCCGCCCTTGGCACCGCCCATGGGAAGGCCGGTGAGGCTGTTTTTCAGAATCTGCTCAAAGCCCAGGAATTTTAAGATAGACAGGTTTACCGTGGGGTGGAACCGCAGGCCGCCCTTGTAGGGTCCGATGGCGGAGCTGAACTGAATGCGGTATCCCCGGTTCACGTGGACGCGGCCCTGGTCGTCGTCCCAGGGCACCCGGAAGCAGATCATGCGCTCCGGCTCCACAAAGGTCTCGATAATGCCGTGCGCCTCGTACTCCGGGTGCTTATCCACGATGAGATCCAGACTCTCCAGCACCTCCAGAACCGCCTGGTGGAACTCCCGCTGGTCGGGGTCCCGGGTGATAACCTGTGTGTATACGCGCTGCAGATATTCGCTCTTCAACATGCGTGACCGCCCCTTTTCTTTGCGAATTTAATGTGAAAAAGTTTTACTATAATAGGATACCGAAAAACGGGGCTTTTACACAAGGGCGAAGTTGCCGAAATAAAAAAAAAGATTTAAAAAACCTTTTACGGTTTTTACAAAAAATCCCGGCGGAGCACTCCAATGAGGAATACTCCGCCGGGATCTGGCCGTTTTTTAGTTTTTATAGACGGATTGCTCAAAGATAGAAACGGTGGCAGCCGATGGTGGTGAGATAGGTGCGGTTGGCGTTGATCCAGACGCCCTCGGACAGGGCGGGAGCATAGAAGAACATGGCGCCCTCCAGAGTTTTCTCACCGGCCAGAGTGCGCTTGGCAGCCTCCACAGATTGTTCGGCGGGGTCTAAGTACACGGTGCCGTTCTCCACAGGCTCAAACTGCACGATGCCGTCGGCCTGTTGGAAGACCACGTCGGGAATGGTGTCCGGGAAGTCCTCGTTTTCCACCCGCTCCAGCACCACATTGCCAACGGCGATCTGACCCTCCAGCGGCTCTCCCCGGCTCTCTGCGCTGATGATGCGGCTGAGCCAGTAGAAGTCCACCGCGTTGTACTCGGCCCCTGCGGAGGTTACGGCGGCTCCCTGGAAGTAGGCGTCCCACTCCACCGTGCCGCCCAGCAGCTCCGCCGTTGTCCGCAGCGGGACATAGGTAACGCCCTCCTGGACGTAGACCTTTCCGGGGCGGGCCGCGCCATCTACTGTCACGGTGCCAGCCGCCGGACTCGCCGTCAGACGGGAGCTGCCGGAGATGGCTACGGCCGCCCTCTGGCGGCTGTCCCACTCCAATTCCCAGCCTCCCAGGGTGTTCAGCAGCGCCCGGAGAGGCACGTAGGTGACGCCGCTTTCCAGATGGCAGACCGCCGCCAGTTCTGTGCCGTCGATTTGGACGGGCACTGTTCTGGCAGCCCGGGCCGGAACGGCCAGGGTCAGGGCCGCCAGAAGGCCCAGCAGCACCCGCCTGCAGGGACGTCTGCTTCTCTGTGTTGGATTCGACTGTCGTCTCATACATCCCTTCCTTTCCACAAAATTTCCTGTGTCAATCATACCGGAGACCAAGGGCAGGAAGCAACCCTCAAAACCTGTCAGAGAAGGGAGGATTTCCCAGCGGCAAAGATTTTATTGACAATATCGCCTGACGATATTATACTGAGGTCAGATGATATCGTAAGACGATATTGTGGCGTGAAAGGAGGGCCGCCATGGCGCGACAGCCCCTGAAATCCCTGACGGAGAGTATGTTCTACGTTCTGCTGGCTCTGTGGCGGCAGGAGCGGTGCGGCACGGAGATCGCCGCCTACGTCCGGCAGCTGACGGCGGGCCGGGTAACCCTGGGTCCGGGGACGCTGTACGCCATCCTGGGGAAATTCCAGGAGGAGGCGCTGATCAAAGAGAGCTGGTCCCAGGGCCGGATGCGGGTCTACCGAATTACCGATGTGGGCCGGGCACTGTTCCGGCAGGAGCTGGAGAACATGCGCCGCTGTGTGGATGACGGACAGCGGGAGATGGGAGAGGAGGAAGAGACATGAGAAAACTGGCGCTGGATCCCATGGAGGTTCCCGCCGTCCAGGCGTGGCTGGAGGACTGGGCAGCCAGGGGCTGGTATCTGGAGACCTACGGGAGGAATCTGGTCAGCTTTGCCCGGGGGGAGAGGCGGGAGCACATCCGCTACCGCCTCCAGCCCACGGGGCGCGAGGGCGGAGAGCCGGACCAGGACACCCGGGAGGCCTATCGGGAGATGGGCTGGACCTACGTCTGCTCTACCGTTGGGAGCAGGAATTTGGGCGGTGTGAGGACGGAGTTCCACATCTGGCGGTGCGAGGACCCCGCGGCGCCGGAGCTGGACACGGACCAGACCCTGCGGGAGGAGGCCTACGGGGACCTCCTGCGCCGCGGCTGGCGGAACATCTGGCTGGGGGTGCCGCTGGCCGCGGCGGCGCTGGCGTTGATGTTGTGGCTGGTGTGGGACCGGCCCCGGGGATACCTGCTGGACCTGCGTACCTCCAGCACACCCCTGATGCTGTGCTGTCACGGCCTGCTGGTTCTGCACCTGATCAGCCGGTCTGTGCGGCTGATCCGCTTCACCCGGCAGCTGCGGCGGCAGGAGCCGGCGCCCCAGCGGACCCCCTGGGGCTGGGCCAGGGCCAGGGTGTGGGTGTTTCAGGGGCTGTATGTGCTGATTCTCGTGGTGATGATCGCCAACCTGTTCCGCCCCTATGATTCCCGGCCCTACCTGCCGGTGTCCCGGTATGACCGGCCGGTGCCCTGCGTCTCCCTGGCGGAGCTGGGGACCCCGGCGGCGGGGGAGGCGAGGGCCGTGGAATTCCGGAGCGTCTGGGCAAAATCCACCTGGTGGACCGCCGAGGGCAGCTATGACGCCTCACCCTGGTGCGAGGCCGAGTATTACAGCCTCCGGTTCCCCTCCATGGCGGAGAATCTGGAGGAGCAGCTGCTGCGGCGGTGGTCTTTTGTGATCGACATCGGGGAGCATCCGGAGTTCCGGGCGTCCGTGCCGGGGGCGGACAGCGCCTGGTACTGGCGGGATGAGCTGGAGGGCTGGCAGTTTTTGCTGCTCCGCCGGGGCGGGCAGGTGCTGGATGTGTCCTACCAGGGAGAGGCGGACCTGATGGAGCACGTGGACCAGTATGTGGAGCTGCTGGCGGAGTTTCAATAGCGGATATGGCCCGCACACTTCTCTGGGCGGGAAAGGGCTTGTAAAACCCGTTGGAATAGAGTAGGATGGAAAAAATGCCGGGAGGTTTGAACGATGAACTATCTAATTGTTGTAGACATGCAGAACGATTTTGTCTCCGGGGCTTTAGGCACCCCGGAGGCCGTGGAGATTGTGCCCCGCGTGGCAGAGCGGGTGGCGGAGGGCCTGAGCCGGGGAGAGGAGATCATCTTCACCCGGGACACCCATGAGACAGACTACCTGAATACGCAGGAGGGAAAAAAGCTCCCGGTGTCCCACTGTATTCGGGGCACCGCAGGCTGGGAGATTGTTCCGCAGCTGGCGGAGTACGCCGCGGGCCGGACGCCGGTCGACAAGCCCACCTTTGGCAGCCGTTATCTGGGGGCGGTGCTGAAGGCCCGGGACGAGGACCTGCGCAAGCAGGGAAAGCCCGGCGTGGAGAGAGTGACCCTCGTTGGTCTTTGTACTGACATCTGCGTCATCTCCAACGCGTTGCTGGTCAAGGCGTTTTTGCCGGAGGCGGAGGTGGCGGTGGACGCTTCCTGCTGCGCCGGAGTGACAGGCGAGAGCCACAAAAACGCCCTGGAGGCCATGCGGATGTGCCAGATTGACATTGAGAACGGTTGAGGTGGACAGAGTGAAAAGACCGTGGAGACTGTCCCTGCCGCTTTTCCTGGCGGCCTTGCTGCTGTCTGCCTGCGACCGGAGCGTGCCTGAGCCGCCGTCCGCGAAGGAGGCCCCGCCTGCCGTGGACACCGCCCCGGAGACCGAGGCGCCGGAGGTCCCGAGTGACCTGCCGGAGGGGGCAGTCCCCCTGACGGCGGAGGAGATCGCGCAGGTGAACGAGGCGTTTGAATCGGTTTATATTGAAGAGAATCTGGCCTATGCCAACCCCATCTGCTGCTTTTTCACGTCTGACTATCATCGGCCGGAGGAGATTGGCCTCTCGGAATTTCTGCGGCACTTTTCACCCGGAGAGGGGATTTCCGACGAGGCGGAATTCCAGGCGCTGACGAAAGCAGATGGCTGGCCCTTTGGCGAGATCACCCTGGAGGAGATGCCGGTGCCTGTCAGCAAGTTTCTGCGGGCGGATGTGGATGAGGCGCTGACAGAACACGCGGGGATTACCACGGCGGATCTGACCGGCGTTAACGCGGGAAATACGTCGCTGCTCTATCTGGAGGAATACGACGCCTATTATAACTTCGTCAGCGATTTCGGCCCCGGCTGGTTCCAGTGTGAGTCCGGCTGGTATACGGATGCAGAGGCCCGGCTCACCGGCTCAAACCGGGTTTTGACGCTGCGGAAAGAGGATGACCGCTGGCTCTTTGCGTCATTTTTGCCGTTGGAGACTGAGTAGCGATAACGCGGCCCCGGGGATCCCCGGGGCCGCGTTTATCTTACACATAACTCTGGCTGTTGACGTCGAACACGCCCCGGGTGGTGATCCGCAGAGAGGGAATCACCGGCAGGGCCATAAAGCTCAGGGTCATAAAGGGGTCGATCCCCTGCCCCACGCCCAGGGCGTGGGCTTTTTCCTTGGCGGCCTCCAGCTTCTCGTTGACGGCCTCCAGCGGCTCATCGCTCATGATGCCGGCAATGGCCAGGGGCACCTCGGCGGCGGATGCGCCGCCGTCCCACACTACGATGCCGCCGTTTAAGTCCACCACCCGGTTCACCGCCGCGGCCATGTCGGACTCGTTGGTCCCCACCACGATGATGTTGTGGGAGTCGTGGGAGATCGAGGTGGCCACGGCGCCGGACTTCAATCCATAGCCCTGGAGGAAACCGATGCCGATGTGGCGGGTATTCTTGTGCCGTTCCACCACGGCGATTTTCAGTATGTCATATTCCGCATCGATGCGGTCGGAGTACCCCGCGTCCACGGTGGTGATCTCCCCGTTGACCATGCCGATGACGCCCCGGGGACGGTGGTCCATAAAGTCCTCCGCCGTCAGGGTCCCCAGGTGGAAGGTGCTGTGGGCGCGCTTAGTGAGATAGGGTTCGATCTCCGGGGCGGGAAAATCCCGCATTGTGCCGTCTTCCACCATTAGAACGCCCTTTTTGAAGACCTTCTCGATCCGGAAGTCCTGGAAATTATCGATCACCACGAAATCCCCCAGATAGCCCGGGGCGATAGCCCCCCGGTTGTTCAGCAGGAAATACCGGGCGGCGTTGTGACAGGCGACCTTCACGGCGGTGATGGGGTCCGCTCCCAGGGCGATGGCGCGCTTTACGATATAGTCGATATGGCCCTTTTCCAGCAGGTCGCTGGGGTGCTTGTCGTCGGTGCAGAACATGCACCGGTCAGCATATTTGTCACACAGCAGGGGAGCCAGGGCGTCCAGGTTTCGGGCGGCGGTGCCTTCCCGGATCATGATGAACTGGCCCCGCTCCAGCTTGGCCAGGGCGTCCTGGAGGTCGTGACACTCGTGGTCGGAGTATACCCCGGCGGCGATGTAGGCGTTGAGATCATTGCCGCGGAGGTCCGGGGCGTGGCCGTCAATCTTCTTGTGGTGGGCCTGGGCCGCCACGATTTTCTCCACCGGCTGGTCGTCTCCGGCGATGATTCCCACAAAATTCATCATCTCCGCCAGGCCCTGGACCCGGGGATGATCGTAGAAGGAGTCCAGACTGCGGTAGTCCAGCACCGCGCCGGACTCATCCAGGGGTGTGGCCGGGACACAGGAGGGCAGCATAAACCGCACGTCCACCGGCAGGTTTTCCGTGGCCTGGAGCATATACTCGATGCCGTCGGTTCCCATGACGTTGGCGATCTCATGGGGATCGGTGATCACGGTGGTGGTGCCGTGGGGGAGAACCGCCTTCACAAACTCCCGGGGGGAGACCAGGGAACTCTCCAGATGGATATGGGCATCCAGGAAGCCGGGGAGGACGATCTTTCCGGCGCAGTCCACCTCCGCCATGCCGGAGTACTCCCCCATGCCAACGATGAGTCCCTCCGCCACGGCGATGTCGGCGGTACAGAGCTGGTTGGAGAATACGTTGACATAGGTGGCGTTTTTCAGCACCAGGTCCGCAGCTTCCCGTCCGGCGGCAGCTTCGATGATGCGGCGCTTTTTCAGCAATTTCCGGTTGATCTTACCCGCGTAACTCTCAGACATGGGATCACTCCTTCAATAAAATATAGAATATAGACTTTGATATTATTTTTGCTAATGGTATTTATAAATCAAAATAATATCATTTGCAGTAGTATACCCTAAAACCCGGCAGTTGTCCACCATATTTTAGCAGAGAATAGAAAACGGACCCCGTGTCATTGACGGGGTCCTGGGAGAAGGTTTTGCGTTTTGGGCAGGAATAGGGAGAATTTTGCCCCGCTTCCCGGTTTGGAAAAGACGCGGATATATCCACCCTGGCCCTCGGCGATCTGCCGGGTTAGATACAGGCCGATCCCCACGCCTTCGGCGTCCTTCACGGCGCTGGAGCGGTAAAACCGCTGAAAGATCTTGGACTGCTCTGCCTCGGGAATTCCGGGGCCGGTGTCGGTGACGTTAATCCGGCAGAACAGCTCGTAGGAAATGGTCTGGAGAGTGATGCTGCCGCCGGAGGGCGTGTATTTCACCGCGTTGTCCAACAGGTTGCAGACGGCTTCCGCCGTCCATTTGGGGTCAAACACCGCGCCGTCGTTATCTGCTGGAATGAGGGAGAGGGCGATGTCCTTTTCCGCCGCCCTGGGGGCGAACTGGGCCGCACAGCCCTCCAATATCGGGAAGAGAGCCGCGGGCCGGGGGGACAGGGCCAGAATGCCGGATTCCAGACGGGAGGTCTTGATCAGCGCTTCGATGAGGGTTTGGAGTTTTTCCGTCTGACTCTCCAGCGCGGCGAGATAGTTCCTGGCCTCTGGCGGAAGAGGCTGCTCATCCAAAAGCTGGGCGTACAGCACCACATTGGCGATGGGGGTCTTGGTCTGATGGGAGATGTCGGCGATCAGGGATTTGATTTGATCCCGCTCCTCCTGCAAGCTCCGGGCGGCAGCGGTGGAGGCAGCTAGATAGCGGGACAGTTTTGACTCCACGGCGGAGAGGCGGCTCTCGTCAAAGACCTCCTCTTGAAACTCGCCCCCTATGGCGTTGTCCAGCATGCTGTCAAAGCGCTTGAAAACGCGGTGCAGGCGGAGGCGGTTCCACAGGACCAAAGCGGCTGCCAGCAGAAGTGGGAAAAGAGAAAGTACCGGTAAAAAATCCAACATAGTCTACAAAAGAGTTGTTATAATACCAATTTTTCGGAGGGGCCGGAAACCGTCCACGTGTACCCGAGGCCGTAGACCGTCTTGAGATACTGTGGTTTGGAGGGGGAGTCCTCCAGCTTGCCCCGCAGCCGTTTCACCGTCACGGACAAGGCGTTTTCATCCACATACTCTGCGCCGTCGGTCCAGATCCGGTCCACTAGGACAGAGCGGGTTAACGTGCGGCCCCGGTTTTCCACCAGCAGCCGCAGGAGCTTTTGCTCCGTCTTGCTCAGCTCTATCGGAGCGCCGTTTTTTCGGAAGTCCATCCGGCCAAAGTCAAAAAGGAAGGGACCCAGCTCCAGGTGCTCTGCCGGGGGAGAGACGGTTTCGCTCCGGCGCAGCTGCGTATTGACCCTGGCCCGCAGCACCGCCAGGGAAAAGGGCTTGGTGATATAGTCGTCCGCGCCGGATTCCAGCCCGGCCACAATATCCGTCTCCATGTCGTTGGCGGTGAGGAGGATTACCGGCAGGGCGGAGGTCTGCCGGATCTGCCGCAGCAGATCCAGTCCGCTGCCGTCCGGCAGTCCCACATCCAAAATCAGCAGGTCGAAGGTCCGGGATTCCAGGGCTGTCCGGGCTTCTGCCAGGGAGCGGCAGAGAACGGCTTCCAGATCCGGATGCTGCAGGGCCAGCCGGACGCCGTCCCCCAGGGCGCGGTCGTCCTCTACAATCAGAAGATGGCGCATCGGCATTTACACCGACAGGGATTCGGCCAAGACCAGACCGGGGTTGTGCTTTGTGAGGAAACCCACGCTCCACTCGCCGCCGAAGGCCACCAGCAGCCGGCCGCGGAAATCCTCCAGAATGGCGGAACCGGTACAGAGCACCAGGTCCTCCGGTTTGCAGGGGCACGCGGCGATGAGGCGCAGATGGTCGTAGGGCAGGCCGGTCATATACAGCTCCACGCCATACTCGGACTTCATCCGGTACTGGAACACGTCGAATTGCAGCGTGCCCACCACGCCGACCACAACCTCCTCCATGCCCGCGCCGGGAAGCTTGAAGATCTGGATGGCGCCCTCCTGGGCGATTTGCTCCGTACCCTTGATAAACTGCTTGCGCTTCATGGTGTCCTTGGGACTGACCCGCATGAAGTGCTCCGGCTCAAAGGTGGGGATGCCGGAGTAGCGAAACTTCTTTCCGGGTACGGTGATCGTGTCTCCAATGGAGAAAAGTCCGGGATCGAACACGCCGATGATATCGCCGGCGTAGGCCTCCTCCACGATTTCCCGCTCCGCGGCCATCATCTGCTGGGGCTGGCTGAGGCGCAGCTTTTTTCCGCTCTGGACATGGAAGTACTCCGTATCCCGCTGGAACCTGCCGGAGCAGATGCGCATAAAGGCCAGCCGGTCCCGGTGGGCCTTGTTCATATTGGCCTGAATCTTGAAGACAAAGGCGGAGAAATCCTCTGAAAACGCGTCCACTTCGCCCTGGTCGGATACCCGGCTCAAGGGGGCGGTGGTCATCCGGAGAAACTCCTCCAAAAAGGGTTCCACTCCGAAATTGGTGAGGGCGGAGCCGAAGAACACCGGGGAGAGGGCGCCGCTCCGTACGGACTCCATGTCAAACTCCCGTCCGGCCCCCAGCAGCTCCACCTCATCCCGCAGGGCGGCGGCCCGTTGGGGACCGATCAGATCTTCCAGCTGGGGGTCCTCCAGGGCAACCTCCGTGGCGGTGGCTTTTTTGGCGTGGCCCTCGCCGGTGAAAAAGAGAATCCGCCCCTTTTCCCGGTCATAAACGCCTTGAAACTCTTTCCCGCAGCCGATGGGCCAGTTGACGGCGTAGGTGCCGATGCCCAGTTCCCGCTCCACTTCCTCGCACAGCTCCAGCGGGTCCCGGGTCTCCCGGTCCATCTTGTTGATGAAGGTGAAGATGGGGATCTTCCGCAGGGCGCAGACCTTGAAGAGCTTCCGCGTCTGGGGTTCCACGCCCTTGGCTCCGTCGATGACCATCACGGCGGAGTCCGCCGCCATGAGAGTGCGGTAAGTGTCCTCGGAGAAGTCCTGGTGGCCGGGGGTGTCCAGAATATTGATGCAAAAGCCCCCGTGCTGAAACTGCATGACGGAACTGGTGACAGAGATGCCCCGCTGTTTTTCAATCTCCATCCAGTCGCTGGTGGCGGCCCGGGCGCGCTTGCCCTTGACCTCTCCGGCCTGGGCGATTGCCCCGCCGTAGAGAAGGAATTTCTCCGTCAGCGTGGTTTTGCCGGCGTCCGGGTGGGAGATGATGGCGAAAGTGCGCCGCCGGGAGATTTCAGAGCGGTAGTCAGACATAGTACCTCCATGCGCCGAAGGGCGCTGATAAAATGATGGGGAAGCACCGCCGTTCCGGCGGTGCGGCAGCCGTGGGATTGGCCGCCCGGGAAGGACATATAACTTATTTAATGTATCACATTGGGCCAAAATTTGCAAGAGAAACGCGGTGTTGCAGAATGTGAATAATATTCCGTTTTCTGCGATAATTTTATAGAAAAAATAAAAAAGTTTGCGCCGCAGGATTTGCCGGCACTAAAATAAATCAAACGGCCCGCCATGTGGAGGAACAGGCAGCCGATAGATGGGAAAAACTGGAAACTGCTGCTCTCGCATGGAATAGCGATGAGAGATCAGGACACCGCTTTGACGGCGGCCTTTCGCTGCAGCTTTAAGGAGGTGTAAAAATCTCAAAAATTGGTTTATGTATTATTTACAAAACAGACTGAATTTTTTCTTAGAAAATAACGGTTTTTATGAGGGCCGGTTGACGTTAACAGAATTCCATGCTAGAATGCTGACTGCATTCGTCGGCTTGCTTTTGGGTGGTGGAATTTTGGGTTTGGAATCTCTTTTTGGCATATCCCATGTATGCTCTGCACTATACATAAATCGCGGGGCATACCGGGGCCGGGGACTCGCCTGAAACCGCTCTCCAAACGGCGCCGGGGTAAAAGTGAAATAAAAAGGAGAAAAGAAGCATGAAGAAGTTTTTCGCACTGATCCTGACTCTGGCTATGGTCTTGTCTCTGGCCGCCTGCGGCGGTAAAGATGCCCCCGCCAATGACGGCGGCACCGCAGAGCCGCAGCCCAGCCAGGGCGGTACCGCTCCTGCCGACGGCGACATCGAGGTTGCCGTCGTTCTCAAGACCCTGGCCTCCGAGTACTGGGGCTATGTGAAGACCGGCTGTGACGCCGCCGCCGCTGACCTGGGCGTGAAGGTCACCGTGGTGGGTCCCGGCGCTGAGAGCGACATCGAGGGCCAGGTCTCCATGATCGAGCAGCAGATCGGCGCCGGCTGTGACGCTATTGTCTGCGCACCCAACGATGCCGGCGCTGCCATCGCCGCGCTCCAGTCCGCCATTGACCAGAGCATCCCTGTTCTGGCGGTAGACACCAACGTGGGCATCGACGGCCAGACCTGCTTCGTGGGTACATCCAATGTGGACGCCGCCAAGGAAGGCGGTCTGTGGGCCGCCCAGCAGGCCGGCGAGGGCGCCAAGGCCGTCGTCATCTACGGCCAGGAGGGCGACAACACCTCCAACATGCGCCGTGAGGGCTATGAGGCCGCCTGCTCCGAGGCCGGTGTGGAGGTCCTTGCCGCTCTGTCCGGCCAGAACACCACCGACGGCGCCACCAAGACGATGGAGGACCTGCTGAACGCCTATCCCGGCCAGATCAACATCGTTCTCTGCCACAATGACGATACCGCCATCGGCGCCATGAACGCCTGCAAGTCCGCCGGTGTCAACGACATCATCATTGTGGGCTTCGATGGCAACGAGTCCGCCGTGAAGCTGATCATGGACGGCGAGCTGGTGAAGGCCACCGTGGCCCAGCAGCCCTATGAGATGGGCTATCAGGTGGTGGAAGCCGCCGTGAAGGCCGTCAAGGGCGAGAGCGTGGATGAGGTCATCAACGCCCCCGTGCAGGTAGTCACCGCCGAGAACGGCCAGGCCTACCTGGACAATCTGGCCTCTATGAAGGGCTGAGTTCCCAACAGAATCCCGTAAACATCCGGAGGGCGGGGTGGTTGATCCGCCCCGTCCTCCGGCGGACTTTGGGGCCTGTTCCGAACCTTCGGCGGGCCGGAGCGCGGCCGCGCGGAAGGACCGGAACAGGGTCCGAGAGAAATCTGGAATAGAGAATCGAGGTAGTTTCATGGGCGAATACGTCGTCGAACTGAAAAGTATTACCAAACGTTTCCCTGGCGTCATCGCTTTGAAGAATATGTCCATCGGTATCAGGCCCGGGGAGATCCACGGTCTGATCGGTGAGAACGGCGCGGGCAAGTCCACATTGATCAAGGTGCTCACCGGCGTACATAGCCCCGAGGAGGGCGAGATCTTCGTGGACGGGGAGAAGCGGGTGTTCAGGAATCCTGTCCAGTCACGGGAGGCGGGCATTGCCTGCGTCTATCAGGAGCTGAACATTGTCAAGCAGCTCCCTGTGACGGACAATGTGTTTATGGGGCGCGCCGTTAAAAAGGGCGTCCTGCTGGACTATCCCCGGATGCACCGGGAGGCCGAGGAGGCGCTGAAGTCCCTGGGCCACCCTGAGATTGACGTTCATATGGAGTGCGGCAAGCTGGGCGTGGGCCAGCAGCAGATGGTGGAGATCGCCAAGGCCGTCTCCCTGGACGCCAAGCTCATCATCATGGATGAACCCACCTCCTCCCTGGGCAAGGAGGAGATCGCACAGCTGATGGAGACGGTCCGGAACCTGAAGGCCAAGGGCGTGGCCATTCTCTTCGTCTCCCACAAGCTGGAGGAACTCTTTGAACTCTGCGACCGCGTCACCGTGATGCGGGACGGCGAGCATATCATCACCGAGGATACCTGCAACCTCACGGAGGACTCTTTGATCACCGCAATGGTGGGCCGGACTCTGGACAACCTCTATCCCAAGGAGTTTGGAACCAAGGGCGACGTGTGGCTGGAGGCCCGGAACCTCAACGAGGCCGGCGTGCTCCACGATGTCTCCTTCCAGGCCCACGCCGGACAGATCACCGGCTTTGCCGGCCTGGTGGGCGCCGGACGGACGGAGACCATGCGGGCTGTCTTCGGCGCCGACAAGCTGGACAGCGGCGAGATCTACGTCAAAGGTGAAAAGGTGACCATCAAGACGCCCAAGGACGCTATCCGCAGGAAGATCGCCTTTTTAACGGAGGACCGGAAGGGACAGGGACTGGTACTCTCCCTGGACGTGCGTACCAATCTGATCCTGGCGAATATGAAGGGGTTTAGCAAGGGGCCTTTCCTGAACAAGGCAAAGATTGAGGAGTCGGGCCATTCGAATGTGGAGGCGCTGAAGATCAAGACGCCCTCCTTGAACGAGGTTACGGCCCAGCTCTCCGGCGGCAACCAGCAGAAGGTGGTCATCGGAAAGTGGATGAATATCGACGCCGATATCTTCATCTTCGACGAACCCACCCGCGGCATCGACGTGGGCGCCAAAATTGAGGTATACCGTGTGATGAACGACATGGTAAAGGCCGGAAAGTGTGTGATTATGGTCTCCTCGGAGCTGCCGGAGATCCTGGCCATGAGCGACCACGTGGTGGTCATGCGGGGCGGCCGGGTCATGGCCAACGTGGAGCGCGGCTCCGAGCACTTCAACTCCGAAGATATTATGAAAGCGGCCTGGGGAGGAGAGTTAAACTGATATGAGAAGCAAGAGTACTGTAAAAGAGTTTTTGGAAAAGCTTGGCACTGTCTTGGCGCTTTTGATCCTGATCGTGGTCTTCTGGGCCGTCATGCCGGATAAGTTCCCCCGCATCGGCAACATCATGAACATCTTAAAGCAGGCGTCCATCAACTGCCTGATCGCCTCGGGCATGCTGTGCGCCCTGATCACCGCCGGCATCGACCTGTCCGTGGGTTCCAACTGCGTGCTGTGCACCTGCACCATCGGCGTGCTGGTCCAGAACTTCGGCGTGACCAACGCCCTCATCCTGGCCATCTGCGGTCTGGCGGTGAGCACCTTTGCCGGTTTCATCAACGGCACCCTGCTAACCCGGCTGGACCTGCCCCACCCCTTCGTGTCCACCATGGGCATGAAGAACGTGCTGCTGGGCGTGGCCCTGGTGATCACCGGGTCCAAGTCCATCGGCTTCACCAACACCGGCGTGGACGCCCTGATGTGGATCGGAGGCGGCTCTGTGCTCAAGTTCGGTACCTTCCCCGGCATCCCCGTCAGCTTCATTCTGGTGATTCTGGTGTTTATCCTCTTTGACATTTTCCTGAAAAAGTCCGCCCTGGGCCGCCAGATCTACTGCTGCGGCGGCAACCCCGAGGCGGCCCGGCTGTCCGGCATCCCCTCCAAGAACGTGTTGACCTTTGTGTATGCCCTGTCCGGCTTCATGGCGGGCCTCGCGGGCGTGGTGTCCGTGGGCCGTCTGGCCTCCGCCAACGCCAACGCCGGCACCACCTATGACAACGACGCCATCGCGGCCTGTATCGTGGGCGGCGCCTCCTTCACCGGCGGCAAGGGCACGATCTGGGGCACCCTGATCGGCGCCATGATCATGGCGGTGATCCGCAACGGCCTGAACCTGATGGGTGCGTCCAACGATCTCCAGTACATCGTCATCGGCGCCGTCATCATCCTGGCCGTCACCATCGACGTGGTCCGCAACAAGATGGAGGCCAACGCCCGGAAGATGGCCGCCCAGTAAGCGTTTTCCCTTTAACGGCCGGCAGTTTTATCATGCTGTAAAAACCATAAAACACACCGCCGTCTGCCAATTGTCTGGCAGGCGGCGGTGTGTTTGTTCAATAAATGGCGGCATTGTGAAAACAACGCCGCCATTTACTTATTCCATGCTGATAATATAGTAATATACAGGCTGGCCGCCGGAGAGGACGGCCACCTCTGCGTCGGGACAGGCCGCCTCAAAAAACTTTCCGGCCTGTTCAGCATCCTCTTGGGATACGTCCTCGCCAAAGTACAGCGAGATGAAGGAGGAGGCTTTTTCCTGGGCGCTGGCCGCCAGCCGCTCCAGAAGGGTGGAGAGGGAACCGTCGGTGCCGAAGAGCTTACCCTCTTCCAGGGCCAGATAGTCGCCCGCCTTGATATCGAAGCCGTCAAAGTCGGAGTCCCTGGCGGCATAGGTGACCTGGGCGGTGACCACAGTGGATAGGCTTTCCGTCATAGCGGCGGTGATCTCCTCCGCGGCGGAGGCGTCAAAATCCACGTTCATCATGGCGGTGATTCCCTGGGGCACCGTTTTGGTGGGAATGACCACCACCTGCTTTTCCGTCAGGGCGGCGCACTGCTGGGCGGCCATGATGATGTTGCTGTTGTTTGGCAGGACGAAGACCGTCTCGGCGGGTACGGCGTCTACCCCCTCCAAAATGGCCTCAGTGGAGGGGTTCATAGTCTGGCCGCCGGATACCACGCCGTCGGCTCCCAGGTCACGGAACACGGCCTCCAGCCCCTTGCCGGCACAGACGGCCAGAAAGCCGTACTTCTTCTCCGGCGGCGCCACCACGTGCCCCGCCGCCTGAGCGGGCGCGGCGGACTCCAGTGCCTCCTCCACCGCGTCCAGATCGTCTGTGCTCTGGACATGACGCCCCGCGGCCAGATCCTCGGCCTGGGTGCGCATGTTTTCGATTTTTGCCAGCTCCAGCGTGCCGTATTTCTGAGCTTCCGTAAGGGCGGCGCCGGGGATGTCGGTGTGGACATGGACTTTAAAGGCGCCGTCGTCCTCGCCGATGACCAAACTGTCGCCGATGCTGCTGAGATATGTCCGAAGGGGATCCAGGGATTTGTCCACGGTCTTGCGGACAATAAATACCGTGTCGAAGGTGAAGGTGATGTCCTCGCTGGAGAGGGCGGCAAAGTCCGCCTTATCCTGGGAGGCGGAGTCCTCCTGGAGTTCCGGCATAGGATCGCCCCGCATCTCCGCCAGCATGCCTTCCAGAATCAGAAGATAGCCCTTTCCGCCGGCGTCTACCACGCCGGCTTTTTTCAGCACGGGATTCATGTCGGTGGTCTGGGCCAGGGTTTCGTAGCCCTCCCGGATGGACGCCTCTAAGACCTTCTCAATGTCGCGCTCTTCCGCGGCGGCCTCCACTGCCCGCTTGGCGGCGAGGCGGGAGACGGTGAGCACCGTACCCTCGGCGGGCTTCATCACTGCCTTGTAGGCGGAGGAGACGCCCTGCTGCATGGCGGCGGCAAAGGCGGCGGCATCGGCGGTCTCCAGTCCTTTCAGGCTCTTGGACATTCCCCGGAACAGCAGGGAGAGGATGACGCCGGAATTTCCCCGCGCCCCCCGCAAAAGCGCGGAGGCGGTGAGATCGGCGGCCTGGGTCAGTGTGGCGGGGGTGGTTTTGCGCAGTTCCGTCACGGCGGTGCCGATGGTCATGCTCATGTTGGTGCCGGTGTCTCCGTCGGGTACCGGAAAGACGTTGAGGTCGTTGATGGCCTGCTTTTGAGCGGTGATGGCGGCGGCGCCGTGGAGCACCATCTGCTTGAACAGAGCGCCCGTAATTTGTTCGTTCATTCGATTCGCTCCTCTCTCACAAGGTCATGGAATCCACGCACACGTCCACAGCCTTGACGGATACGCCGGTGTTTTTGGTCACGACATAGCGCACTTCGTTCATGATGGAGCGGCATACCGCAGGCAGGTTGACTCCGTTTTCCACAATGATATGGAGTTCGATGGAGATGGAGTTGTCGTCATGATAGGTGATGCTGACACCCTTGCTCATAGCCTCCCGCCGCAGCAAATGGACCAGGCCGTCAGTCATGGAGCGGAAAGCCATGCCCTTGACGCCGAAACAGTTTGTGGCAGCCATGCCGGTGATATTGGAAAACACGGCGCTGCTGATGGAGATCTCACCTTGATCAGATTTGAATTGAATCATGAGAACGTCCTTTCTTTCCTGATATTGACAGAGAACGGAAGAGCCGCCCCTGTGACAGCCAGATTAAGAGGATTCTATTATATACGATTCCCATGAAAAGTACAAGTCCTAAAAAAGCGGAGAAAGAGCCGTAAAATCCTATTGAAAACCCGTGGGATTTGCCGTAAAATAGAGGAAAACCGCCGCCGCAGGGGAAGCGGGGAACTGCGCCCGGATTTTGAAGCCGGGATGGAAGGAGAGAGGACCGTGCGCGTGATCACCGGATCTGCCCGGGGCCGCCGCCTGAAAGAGCTGGAGGGCCTGGAGACCCGCCCTACCACCGACCGGGTGAAGGAGGGGCTGTTCAATATCCTCCAGTGCGATATTGAGGGCCGGCGGGTGCTGGATCTCTTTGCCGGAACGGGCCAGCTGGGGATTGAGTGCCTCAGCCGGGGCGCGGCCTCCGCGGTCTTTGTAGACCGGCGGGCCGACGCGGTGAGACTGGTTCGGGAGAACCTGGAGATCACGGGCCTTCAAGACCGGGCCAGGGTGGTGCAGGGGGATGCCGTGGAGTATCTGCGCACTCTGAGAGAGAAGTTTGACCTGGTATTTCTGGACCCGCCCTATCAGGCGGGACTGCGGGAGCCGGCGGTGGAGATTCTCACCGGATTTGACATTCTGAATCCGCATGGTATAATTGTGGCGGAACATCCGGCGGACACTGTCCTAGCGCCGCCTCAGGCGCCCTATCAGATCCGCCGGACTTACCGCTACGGGAAGATCGGGCTGACCGTCTTCCGGCGCGGCGGAAACGAAGAGAACGAGGAACTACTCCCATGAGAACAGCCGTTTGCTCAGGCAGTTTTGACCCTATCACGCTGGGCCATCTGGACATCATTCAAAGAGCTGCCGCGTGTTTTGACCGCGTGGTGGTTTGCGTCAGCCCAAACGCGGAGAAAAAGAACCAGATGTTTACGCCGGAGCAGAAGCTCCGGCTGGTGCGCGCAGCCGTGGCCGGGCTTCCCAACGTGGAGGCGGAGCTGTGGCCCGGGCTGCTGGCGGATTTTGCCGCAGACCATGGAGCGGACGTTATCGTCCGGGGTGTGCGGAACGTGACGGACTTTGACGTGGAGTACCAGATGGCGCTGATCAACCGGGGAATTCATCCCCAGCTGGAGACGATGCTGCTGCCTGCGGGGCAGGCGTATCAGCATTTCAGCTCCTCTATGGCCCGGGAGATGATCCGGTACAGGCAGCCTCTGGAAAAATACCTGCCCATGGCCATTGTGCCCATGGTGCGGGAGATGATGGAAAAGCAGAAAGGATAGGGACTATGGCCAGTGATATCAACCGTTTGATCGATATGCTGTTTGAGCGGATCGAGGACGCCAAGTCCCCGGCGCTGAAACCAAACATGAGCCTGGTGGACCGGGACGAAGTGCTGGACTTGCTGGAGGAGCTGCGGGCGCAGCTCCCGGTGGAGATTAAGCGCGCCCAGGAGCTGCTGGCCGCCCGGGAGAAGTTTGTGGAGGAGGCCAAGCGGGATGTGGAGCGCATGATGCGCCAGGCGGAGCTGGACGCCAAGACCAAAGTCTCTGAGAGCGAGGTCATCTATGCCGCAAAGGAGAAGGCCCGGCAGATCGTGGGCCGGGCGGAGGAGCGCTCCCGCCAGCTTTACCAAGTTGCAAATGAATACGCCGAAGATGCCCTGGCCCGTACGGAGGAGGCCGTTCAGGCTGCTCTGGATGAGGTGAAGCAGTCACGGGTCCGGTTCCGCAGTGCCTCAGCTGCCGCCATGCAGGAGCAGAGGGATAAATTGGACGGCAAAAACAACCCGGACGCCTCTGCCGGGGAGAAGGGCGGAAACTGAGGTTGACCGTAACCGGCAGGGCAGTTGAGTTTGGTACGGAAGAGCCGGAGAGAAACCACGGACGGAAGTTGCGCAAAATTTGTTAAAAATGACGGAAAAATTTCGGGAACATTTTTAAAAAGTCTATATCTGGTTTTGCTAATGTGAAGTAGCATCCGTAAACACAAGATTTTGTGTTTACGGATGTTTTGCGTTTTACGTCAACCAAAGAAACAACAATCGAACGACTGTTTGAAAATCGAAATTTTTAATAAAAAATGGAAGATTTGAGGACTTTTTGCGAATTTCTGATGGAAAAAAATCCTTGCAATTTCCAAGCCTTTTGCGTATACTAAAAAGCACCGGTGGGGAAAAGTGGGTAATTTGGAGTGCTTAGTGCCATTAAAACCCATAGAATCCCAAAAAGAGGGGAGAAAGGGGGCGGCTCTTCATGGCGAGATTGCTGGGCAAATCCAATAACAGCATCGATGCCAAGGGCCGTCTGGTCATTCCCTCCAACATGCGGGAGGCCTTGGGAGACACCTTTTATATCACCATCGGCGCAGAACATTGTCTGACAATTTATCCGCAGGCGAAATGGGAGCAAATGTCCGAGGAGATGGATGATCTCAGCTACAGCGAGATGCGGGCGCTGACACTGCTGTACGCCAATGCCGTTCAGTGTGAGCCGGATGGACAGGGACGGGTGCTGATTCCCGCCGGTCTCCGAAATCACGCGGGGCTGAAAAAGACCGCCACTATCGTGGGACTGAACTCCTTTGCCGAGATCTGGGACGAGCAGACCTGGACCGAGCGGGAGCGGAAGATGCTGGAGAGCGACGACATGGCGGCCGCTATGGACGCCCTGGCCCGTGCCCGCCGGACCCGCGGGTAAACGGCTATGGAGTACATCCACAAGCCCGTTCTGTTGGACGAGTGCATTGCAATGCTGAATATCCGCCCGGACGGGGTGTATATAGACGGGACGCTGGGCCGGGCGGGCCACTCCAAAGAGATTGCCCGGCGGCTCACCACCGGAAGACTGGTGTGTATTGACCAGGATCTGGCGGCGATCCGGGCGGCGGAGGAGCTGCTGGCCCCCTGGCGGGACCGTGTGACGCTGGTTCACGGCAATTTTTCCGATCTGGCGGACATTCTGCGCCGCGCGGAAATATCCGGGGCGGATGGGGCGCTGTTTGACCTGGGGGTGTCCTCCCCGCAGCTGGACGACGCCTCCCGGGGTTTTTCCTACATGCAGGACGCTCCGCTGGATATGCGGATGGACGGCACTGCGGCGCTGACTGCCCGGGAGGTTGTTAACACGTGGAGCTATGAGGAGCTGCGGCGGATCCTGTATGAGTATGGCGAGGAGCGGTATGCTCCTGCCATCGCCAGGGCGATTGTCCGGACGCGGGAGGAACGACCCGTGGAGACCACGTTGGAACTGGTGGAGATCATCCGGGGCGCCATGCCTCCGGCGGGACTGCGGGAGAAGCAGCACCCCGCCAAGCGGTCTTTCCAGGCCATCCGCATTGCCGTGAACGGCGAATTGGACGTGCTGCCGCCGATGCTGAAGGCGGCGGTAGAGGGACTGAATCCTGGGGGAAGGCTGGCGGTGATCACCTTCCACTCTCTGGAGGACCGGATCGTCAAGCGGACGATGCAGGATCTGGCCCGAGGCTGTGCTTGTCCGCGGGAGTTTCCGGTGTGCGTGTGCGGAAAAAAACCGAAGATCCGCCTGGTGACCCGCAAGCCCATTGTACCTGGGGAGGCGGAGCTGGCGGAGAATCCCCGGGCCAGGAGCGCTAAGCTCCGGACGGCGGAGAAGTGCGAGATGTTTGATTTGTAATCCGGCCTGTGATGGGACAGGCTGTTCCGGAAGTTTTGCAGAAAGGGGGAATCTTTCTTGGCGTCGGCAGCGAAAGACCTGCGTTACCGCAGCGGCCGGTCCGTGTCCGTGGACGGCAATCTGGCCCGGAGTCTGGACTTTGAGGTCCGGGAGCGGGAGCTGCGCCATGCTGGAGAGGTTCCCCGCCGCCGGGAGGCAGTCCGGGAAAAGCCCAAGGTGCACAGCGCTCCCAAGGTCCGGCTGCGGGAGGCGCAGCACGTGTCCATTTTGGCCGTGGCAGGCGCTGTGGCGGCGGCGGTATTGGCGGTGCTGGTGCTGATGAACTACATCCAGCTGACGGTACTGTCCTCCAATGTGGTGGAGCTGCGCGGTGAGCTGAAGACGCTGGAAAAGGAGAATGTGATCCTCACCACGCAGTATGAGCAGATGTTTGATCTGGCCACTGTGAAGGCGGCGGCAGAAGCGGCGGGCATGACGAAGCCGGGGGCCAGTCAGATCTATTATGTGGACGGCACCAGCGGAGACAGCGCCGTGGTCTACCGGCAGGAGGCGCCAGGGCTGCTGGACCGCCTGCGGGAGTCTCTCCACCACGGAATTTATGCAGTGGTGGAATATTTTGATTGAACAGCACAGTATAATGGCTTTGAATGGGGAGTGAGAAGAAGGGCTTCTTACTCCCTCAATTCGGTATATCGCGCCGGGCGGCGCGGGAAAGCGAGGACCTATGGCAGGCAATTCCCAGAATCCCCATAGAAAAAGCGATGCGGCCCGCAGGGCCAATCAGGTGGTTCGCAGCCGGACCCTGCTGGTGATGCTGCTGCTGGGCGTGTGTACCTTTGCCATGCTCTTTTGGAAGCTGTATGATCTGCAGATCCGGCGGCACGATGAACTGCGGACTCAGGCCACCGTCCAACAGACCAGAGAAAACACAGTAGCCGCCTCCCGGGGAACGATTTACGACCGGAATTATCATCCCTTGGCCACCTCCGCCACAGCGGAGACCGTTTGCATCTCCCCCATGGAGCTGGCAGCCTATGTCAAGAGCCAGGAGGAGGCCAACGAAAGCGCCCGGAAGAAGGCCGAGGAGTCAGGCAACACCTTTGTCCCGGCTGCGGTGCGGGACGAGGCTTACGTGGCCCGGGGCCTGAGCCGGATTCTGGGAGTGGAGGAGGAGGAGATCCTCGCCATGGCCGCCAAGACCAAAGACCAGTATGAGGAGGTCTACAAGCGGGCGGAGCAGGATCTGGCCGACGAGGTCCGCCGCTTTATCAACGGTGAGATCGACGATGAGGGCCGGGAACTCACCTTTGTCAATGAGAAGGGGAAGACGCGCCTTTTGTCAAATCCCAACAAGGCCCCCTCCTCCCTCCAGGGGGTGTTCCTGGTGCCGGACTCCAAGCGCTATTATCCGTACGGAACGCTGGCGGCCAATGTGGTGGGCTTTGTTTCCAACGGCGAAAACCAGGGGGCCTATGGCCTGGAATCGAAATTCAACGATGTGCTGGAGGGGACCAGCGGCTACACTGTCACGGCTAAGAACGCCCGAAATACGGATTTGCTGTTTCAGTATGAAAATATCATCGACCCGGAGAACGGCTATGACATGGTGCTGACCCTGGATACCCGGGTGCAGGCCTCTCTGGAGAAGAACATGGAGAGCATGCTGGAGAAGTTCGACGCAAAAAACGGCGGCACCGGCATTGTGATGGAGGTGAACACCGGCGCCATTGTGGCCATGGCCTCCTATCCCACCTTTGACCCGGGTAATTACAGCACCGTCTACGATGAGAAGCTGCGGGCCTCTGTGGACGCGGAACTGGAGGAATTGGAGAAGAAAAAGGACACTTATGAAAAGCCGGAGGATTACAGCGCGGCCATCAATGATGTCTGGAGCAGGGCGCAGGGGCTGCAGTGGCGCAACCGCTGCGTCAGCGACACCTATGAACCCGGTTCCACCTTCAAGCCCATCACCCTGGCGGCAGCCCTGGAGGAGGGGACGGTGAACATGAACTCCTCCTTTAGCTGCTCCGGCTCTGTTATGGTTCAGGGATGGAGCAAACCCTTCTACTGCTCCAAGAAAGCCGGCCATGGCACACAGAGCCTGAAAGTGGCTGTGGGCAACTCCTGCAACCCCGCCTTCATCTCCATCGGCTTGAAGATGGGCACCCAGAAGTATTATAAATACCTCCGGTCCTTCGGCCTCATGGACCCCACGGGGTTTGACATGGCGGTGGGCGAGGGGAAGGGCATCTTCGCCGACGAGAAGAACTTCAATTCCAATGTGGTCTCCCTGGCGTCCTACGCCTTCGGGCAGACCTTCAACGTTACGCCTCTGGAGCTGATCCGAGCCCAGGCAGCCTGCATCAACGGCGGGTACTTATACACGCCCTATATTGTGGAGCAGGTGCTGGACGGGGACGGGAACATCATCGAGCAGCACGGCACCGCCACGCCCGTCCGGCAGGTAGTCAGTGAGGAGACCTCCGCCCTGGTCCGGGAGTGCCTGGAGTATGTGGTGGCCTCCGGCACCGGCAAAAACGGCCAGGTCACCGGCTACCGGATCGGCGGCAAGACCGGTACCGCCGACAAGACCGGCACCAAAACCGACAGCAACCCCAAGGGCGACGTGGTGGTCTCCTTTATGTGCTTTGCCCCGGCGGATGATCCCCAGTATATCATGCTGATCACGATGGACACCCCCAGCCGCAACACCGGCGTCTATGTCTCCGGCGGCAACATGGTGGCCCCGACGGCCAGCCGGATTATGGGCGAGATCCTGCCGGATCTCGGCATTGAGCCGGACTACTCCTCCACGGAGCTGCTGGTGTCCGATGTGCCGGTGCCCAATGTGGTGGGCCAGACCGCGGCGGATGCCAAGGCCAAGCTGGAGAGCGCGGGCTTTGCCTGCCGGACGGTAGGCGGCGGTGAGACCGTCACGGCGCAGACCCCTGTGGGCGGCGCCATTGTTCCGAACGACGCGTCGATCATCCTCTACCTGGGGCAGGAGAAGCCGGACACCCTCTGTACGGTGCCCAACGTCTCCGGCCGGACCGCTGCGGAGGCGAACCGGATACTGACCAACGCGGGACTCATCATGAAAGTGGCGGGTACCACTGTGACCAGCTCCGGCAACGTCCATGCCATGTCTCAGAACGTGGCCGAGGGCACGGAGCTGCCCGCGGGCAGCGTGGTGACTGTGTGGTTCGGCGACAGCTCAGTGCTGGATTGATTCGGAAGACGCTTTAAGACAGCTTTTACAGGGATTTTGACACGATCTTCCGTATACTTTGCAATTCCTGCCGCCTATAATTGAGAGCTGGCAGCTTTGCCAACGATCACAAAGGAAGGGGCGCGTATGATGCGGTTAAAAGAACTTTTGGAGGGAATTCCCGTTTTGTCCGCCACAGCGGACTTGGAGATGGAGATTTCGGACGTCTGCTACGACTCCCGGGCGGTGAAGCCCGGCGGGTTGTTTGTGGCCATGACCGGCTTTGCTGTGGATGGGCATGATTTTATTGAGAAGGCCCTGGAGGCCGGCGCGGTAGCAGTACTGTGCCAGAGGGCGCCGGGAGGGGAGATCCCCTATGTTCAGGTGGAGGACTCCCGCCGGGCGCTGGCAGTGGCAGGGGCGAATTTCTTTGGCCATCCCGCCGGAGGGATGACGATGGTGGGTGTCACTGGGACCAATGGCAAGACCACCACCACCTATCTCCTCAAGGCCATTTTAGAACAGGCGGCTGGGGCCAAAGTGGGATTGATCGGAACCAATCAGAACATGATCGGCCGGGAGATCATCCCCACGGAGCGCACCACGCCGGAGTCTTTCGAGGTCCAGCGGCTCTTTGCGCAGATGCGGGATGCAGGCTGCACCCATGTGGTGATGGAGGTCTCCTCCCATGCCCTGGCGCTGGACCGGGTGTACGGCGTCCATTACCGTGTGGGCGTGTTTACCAATCTCACCCAAGACCATCTGGATTTTCACGGGACCATGGAGGAGTACTGCCGGGCCAAGGCGCTGCTGTTCCAAAACTGCGGCGTTGGCGTGGTGAACGCCGATGATCCGTGGACGTCCCGCCTGATGGAGAATTCCACCTGTAAGACCCTCACCTATGCGGAGGAGGCGCAGGCGGACCTGCGGGCGGAGGAGATCGTCCTGGAGGCGGACCATGTGTCTTTCACGGCGGCGGCGCAGGGGCGGCGGGTTCCCGTCCGAGTGAATATCCCCGGCCGGTTTATGGTCTATAATACCCTGGATGTACTGGGGGCGGCTCTGTCTATGGGAATTTCTCTGGAGGACAGCGCGCGTGTGCTGGCAGAGGTGCCTCCGGTAAAGGGGCGGGTAGAGGTGGTGCCTACTCCCGGGCGGAACTACACCGTCTTGATCGATTATGCCCACAGCCCTGACGGGCTGGAGAATGTCCTCTCCTCGGTGAAGGGCTTTGCAAAGGGACGCACTGTGGCGGTGTTTGGCTGCGGCGGTGACCGGGATAAGGCCAAACGCCCTAAAATGGGAGCGGCTGCGGCGAAAAACGCGGATTTCCTGGTGGTTACCACCGACAATCCCCGCACCGAGGATCCGGAATCCATCATCGCCGGTATTTTGCCGGGTTTGGAGGGCAGCGATACGCCCTATGTGGTGGTGACGGACCGGATTGAGGCGATTCACTGGGCCATGGACCACGCGGAGGAGGGCGATGTGATTGTTCTCTGCGGAAAGGGACATGAGACTTACCAAGAGATCAACCATGTCAAGCACCACATGGACGAGAGGGAGATCGTGGCGGATTATTTGAGAATTGAGCGGTAAATTTCAGCGGTGGCCTGCAAACAGAAGCCTTTGCGGTGGAAGACGGTGTGCGGATGAGCACAAAGCCGCAGCAGGCTGTTGAAGGACCGTGGAATAAATCTGCGAAATGCGGAATAAACCGGTAGCAGAGCGCCGGCAGGGCGTCTGGCACGGGAGAGGGAAAATGATGGATCACACAATATGGATTGCGGCGGCGGCGGGATTTCTTCTGACGCTGCTGATTGGGAAGTTCTTAGTTCCTGAGCTGCGAAAATTAAAAGCGGGTCAGGAGATCCGGGCCGATGGTCCCAGATGGCACGCCTCCAAGGCAGGTACACCTACCATGGGCGGCATTATGTTTATCATCGGTGTGGGGGTCACGGTTTTTGTCCTGGGCTGGGAGGGGATGCTGGGCGGCGGCTTCGTCCACTTGTACGTCTATCTCTTTGCCCTGTGTTTTGGGTTGATCGGTTTTGTGGACGATTACCGCAAAGTGCGCCAGCACCAGAACGAGGGACTGACGGCCTGGCAGAAATTTGTGCTGCAGCTGTTGGCCGCCGTCGTGTTTTTGAGCCTGATGCGCTATGAGGGGCTGTTGACCAACCGGCTGTATGTCCCAGGACTCCAGGTAAATATTACCGTTAATTGGATTTTGTATTTGATGTTTGCCGCCTTCGTCATTGTGGGAACGGTGAACGCCGTGAATCTCACCGATGGGATCGACGGCCTGGCCTGCAGCGTGACTTTTGTGGTGATGGTGTTTTTTACCGCTGCTGCGGCGATGTGGCGGCTGACGGATCTGGTTCTGTTCCCCTCGGCACTGGCAGGAGGGCTGGCGGCCTTTTTCGTCTATAACCACCACCCGGCAAAGACATTTATGGGGGACACCGGCAGCCTCTTTTTGGGCGGAGCGGTGGCGGCGCTGGCCTTTGCCATGGATATGCCGTTGATTTTGATCCCGGTGGGGATTGTCTACATTGCCGAGACGCTCTCCGATATCATTCAGGTGACCTATTTTAAGGCTACCCGCGGAAAACGGTTTTTTAAAATGGCTCCGGTACATCACCACCTGGAGCGGTGCGGCTGGAGCGAGGTGAAGATCGTTGCGGTGTTCAGCGCGGTTACGCTGGTATTCAGCATTTTGGCGTATCTTGCGATTCAAGGGCGCCATTGAGCGCGGTTTCTGAGAAATTTAAGGAGAGGAGGGAGCCTATGGTGGAGACCACGCGCAGGCGGAGACGGCCTATCAGCCGGGAGGAGGCTTTGGCCCGGCAGGAGAAAAAGCGGCTCCGGAAAGAACGAGAGGAACTGAGCCGGGAGCTGGCCCGGGGGCCGATTGACCTGCCGTTCTGCCTGCTGGTGCTGATGCTGATTGGCATTGGACTGATTATGCTGCTGTCCGCCAGCTTTC
Source organism: uncultured Oscillibacter sp. (assembly GCA_910588005.1). GTDB lineage: Bacteria > Bacillota > Clostridia > Oscillospirales > Oscillospiraceae > Oscillibacter. The sequence goes on along the minus strand of CAJUQM010000004.1, from coordinate 12,055 downwards.
CCTCTGCCTATTACGAGGACAATGACCCAACCAAGTATTTTGTGAAGCAGGGAATCTTTGCCATTATGGGCGTGGCTGCCATGCTCTTTATCGGGAAGATCAACTATCAGCGGTTCCGGGCCTTGGCAAAGCCCCTGCTCTATTTGGCCATTGTCCTGCTGGTGCTGGTGGCCATTCCGGGCATCGGCCTGATTAAAAACGATGCCCGGCGCTGGCTGGGCATTCCCAGAACCAGCTTTCAGTTTCAGCCATCGGAGATTGCCAAGATGGCGGTAGTGCTGTATTTTTCCGACACCATTTCGAAAAAGAAGGATAAGATGAATACCACCCGGTACGGGGTGGCGCCCTATTTGCTGATTCTGGGTGTGATTTCCCTGCTGATGATGCTGGAGCCGCACCTGTCCGGAACGGTGCTGATTCTGGGCGCCGGCGCGGTTTTGATGCTGGTCGGCGGCATCAATCTCACCTGGGTGGCGGCGGCGCTGGCCGGCGCAGGAGGCATCGCCTTTTTGATGTTCTCCGGCATCATCACGTACGGACAGTCCCGTCTGGCCATGTGGCAGAATCCCTGGCTGGATGCCCGCGGAAAGGGCTATCAGCTGGTGCAGAGCCTGCTGTCCATCGGCTCCGGCGGACTCTGGGGGGTAGGTTTGGGAAAGAGCAGGCAGAAGTATCTCTACCTCCCGGAAGAGCACAACGACTTTATCTTTGCCATCGTCTGCGAGGAGCTGGGGCTGATCGGAGCCACCATTATCATGCTCCTTTTTGCAGCGCTGATCCTCCGGGGCTACTGGATCGCCCTTCACGCCCGGGACCGGTTTGGCAGTTTGCTGGTGGTGGGTGTTACAACCTTGATCGCCATGCAGACATTTTTGAACATCGGCGTGGTGACAGGCCTGCTGCCGACGACGGGGATCTCCCTGCCCTTCTTCAGCTATGGGGGAACGGCCCTCTCGATTCAGTTGGCGGAGATGGGCATCGTATTATCGGTGTCAAGACAGATGAAACCTACGAAAGCGGGGTAGCGCCTGCTTTGTAAGGGGGCGGAAGCGCCCCGGCCTCCCTGCGCCCACAGAGCGCGGGATGGCTTTTCAAAAGAGGGGATCTCTACATTCCACGGTCTTGGACGTTGAAAGAAGGTGTTTGCCCTGCCTCAAAAACTGAAACGGGTGATTTTTACCTGCGGCGGAACAGCGGGGCATGTGAATCCGGCCATCGCCCTGGCGCAGCTGATGCACAGAAAAGACCCGGAGACAACATTCTTGTTTGTGGGCGCAGAACGGGGATTGGAAAAGGATTTAATCTCCAAAGCGGGCTACGAGTTCCGCACCGTCCATATCTCCAGCTTTCACCGCTCTTTGAAACCCGGAGAAATCCGGCACAATCTGATCTCTGTCTGCAATCTTCTGCGGGCGCCCCGGGAGGCCCGGGCGATCTTGCGGGAGTTTCTGCCGGACGTGGTCATCGGCACCGGCGGTTACGCCAGTTATCCTATGGTAAAGGCCGCCGCCAAGGCCGGAATTCCAACGGCGGTTCACGAGTCCAATATGGTGCCGGGGCTGACCACGGCGATGCTGGAACCCTTTGCGGACCGGGTGCTGGTGGGATTTGAATCCTGCCGTCAACACTACCGCCATCCGGAGAAGATTACCGTTACCGGCACGCCGGTACGGGGGGACTTTTTTGACTGCACGAAGGAGGAGGCTAAACGGAAGCTGGGGGTTGACAGCGGAAGACCTCTGATTGTCTCCTTCTGGGGGTCCCTGGGTGCCTCCGGCATGAACCGCCATATGGCGGATTTTCTGGCCCTGGAGGCGGCGAGGGAGCCTTTCTGCCATATCCACGGCGCGGGGAAGACCGGGTATCCCCCGCTACTGGAGCTGCTGCGGGAAAAGGGCGTGGATTTAAAGGATCATCCGGCCCTCCAGGTCCGGGAGTACATCTATGACATGGCCGCCGTTATGCGGGCGGCGGACCTGGTGATTTGCAGGGCGGGAGCCTCCACAATCAGCGAACTGACGGCTCTGGGAGTTCCGGCGCTGATGGTTCCGTCTCCCTACGTGACCAATAACCACCAGGAGAAAAACGCGCGGACCCTGGAGACGGCGGGGGGAGCGGTGGTACTGCTGGAAAAGGAGTGCACCGGCCAGTTGCTGTTTCAGGCCGCCTGCGGGATCCTCCACAGTGAAACGCGCCGCCAGGAGATGGAAAAAGCCATGGGTTCTCTGGGAATTCGAGACGCTACGGAGCGCATTTATCAAACGGTTTTGGAGATCTGCAAGTAACCAGTTTTTCTTCACGCCCATAGGATGGTCTGTAATAGACCATTTTGGGTACGGAGGGAAACGTGTATGAGCCAGCTTTTAGTGCGGGGCGGCCGCAGTCTTACGGGGGAAGTGGCCGTCCAGGGGGCGAAAAACAGCGTGCTGCCCATCCTGGCGGCAACGCTGCTGACGGGTGGACAGGTAGAGCTGCGGGGCTGTCCCCGCCTGCGGGATGTGGACGCATCCATCCGGATTCTGAAAGCCCTGGGCTGCGGGGCGCACTGGGAGGGGGACAGCCTTCTGGCAGATACTGCCGGGTTGAACAGCTGTACTGTCTCTGATATACTGATGCGGGAGATGCGGTCCTCCGCGATTTTTCTGGGGGCCGTTCTGGCCCGGTGCGGAGAGGCCAAAATGAGCTATCCCGGCGGCTGTGAGCTGGGACCGCGGCCGATTGATTTACATCTGGCGGGCCTCAGGGATCTGGGCGCGGAGATTCAGGACAGCGGCGGTGTGCTCCGCTGCAAGGCGTCCTGCCTGCGGGGCAGGGAGCTGATTCTCAGCCTGCCCTCTGTGGGGGCCACGGAAAACCTGATGCTGGCCGCCTGCGGGGCGGAGGGCGTCACCACGATCTCCAACGCGGCCCGGGAGCCGGAGATCGTGGATCTGCAGGAATTCTTGAATGCCTGCGGGGCGGGGGTTTCCGGAGCAGGCACCTCCACTGTCACGATAGAGGGGAGGCGGCCTCTTCACGGCTGTGCCTATCAGATTATGCCGGACCGTATTGTGGCGGCCACATATCTTTGTGCGGCAGCGTCCGCCGGTGGGGAAATTTACTTACGAAATGCCCGGGAGGGCCAGCTGGCCACCGTCGCCGCGGCTCTGCGGGAGGCGGGGTGTGCGATTCGGACAGATCAGAAGGGGATGCGCTGTATCTGCCGGGAGAGGCTTAGAAGTGTCCGCCCTGTGCGGACCGCCCCCTATCCGGGGTTTCCCACGGACGCCCAAGCGGTTTTGATGGCCGCGCTGCTGCGCAGCCGGGGCGCCACGGTCTTTGAGGAGACCATTTTTGAAAACCGGTACCGCCATGTGGACGAACTGGTCCGTATGGGGGCGGATATCCGGGTAATGGGCCGGGTGGCGGTGGTCACCGGCGCGGAAGTGCTCCATGGCGCGCCCGTGCGCTGTACGGACCTGCGGGGCGGTGCAGCGCTATGTGTGGCGGCCCTGGCGGCGGAGGGGGAGACCTCTATCGCCGAAATTGGTCATATCGACCGGGGCTATGAGTGTATTGAGAGAGATTTGAAGACTCTGGGGGCGGAGATCGCCCGCACGGAGATGGAGATATAGGAGATCAAAGAGAGATATGGCAAGACACAGAAAAACCAACCGGCGGAGAAGGGGAAGGTCTGGCTTCCTCTATAAATTGCTGTCCGTTTTGGTCATGTGCGCCTGCCTGATCGCTGCGCTGACGCTGTTTTTTCGAGTGGACACCATTGTTGTTACCGGTGGCGTACGCTACACAGAGCAAGAACTGCGGGACGCCACGGGAGTTAAGACAGGGGCCAATCTTCTGCTGCTGAATAAGGGCAGAGTGGCCGCCAATATGACGGAGACACTGCCCTATCTGAATGAGATCGGCAGCATCAGCAAGAGATTGCCTGATACGCTGGCCATCCAGGTGGAGGAGTGCGGCACTCCCCTGGCCGTGGTGCAGGACGGCACCGCCTGGCTCATCAGCCCTACCAACTCCGGCCGGGGCAAGATCGTGGAGCAGATTCCCTCTGCGGCTGCCTCGGGCTACGGGATCATCGACGGCTGCCAGCTGCTGGCTCCCTCTGTGGGTACCAGCCCTGCCTTCGCAACAGAGTACGCCACCCAGCAGAGCAGCCTTTTGCAGCTGTTAAATGCGCTGGAAAAGGCGGAGATGCTGGATCAGGTGGAGGCCATTCACCTGGGGGACCTGTCGGAGATCACTATGGAGTACGGCGGACGCTTTACGGTGAGGCTAAGTTATAACGCGGACTATGGACGAAAGCTCACAAAGCTGCAATGGAGTTTGGACGAGGGCGTGATTCAGGACAATATGAAGGGTACGTTTGATATGCGGGGAGACAGCAGGGATTTCTTCCAACAGACAATTGAGTAAAATGGTTGATTTTTCCGGCTTCTTTTGGAAAAAAACCTCGAAAAGCCAGGGAGGGGACTTGACCGGAGCAAAAAAGTGGCATACAATGAATACTATATATTAAAATGCAGGATATTGTGGAAAGCGCTTGAGAGTTTCACTTTTTTTGTACAAATGATAGCAGGAGGCAGCACTATGGCATTTGGACTGGAAACGGGTTCTGACACCGTTGTCAATATTAAGGTAATCGGCGTTGGCGGCGGCGGCAACAACGTAGTTAACCGCATGGTCCGCTCCGGAACCAAGGGTGTGGAATTTGTGGCGGTGAATACGGATAAGCAGGCGCTGAACGTGTCCAGTGCCTCCGACAAGATTCAAATCGGCGAGAAGCTGACCCATGGAAAAGGCGCCGGTGCGGACCCTGAGGTGGGCCGCAAGGCGGCGGAGGAGAGCCGCAACCAGATCGCCAAGGCCCTGGAGGACGCGGATATGGTGTTTATTGCCGCCGGAATGGGCGGTGGTACCGGCACCGGCGGCGCGCCTATTGTGGCGGAGATCGCCAAGGAGATGGATATCCTGACAGTGGGCGTTGTTACCAAGCCCTTCGGCTTTGAGGGTCCCCGCCGGATGCGGGCCGCCGAGGCCGGCATTGCCGAGTTGGAGGGGAAGGTGGACTCGCTGGTCATCATTCCCAACGAGCGGCTGAAATACGCCACGGACCAGAAGGTGACGTTTGCCAATGCCTTTGAAATTGCCGATGATGTGCTGCGTCAGGCGGTGCAGTCCATCTCCGACTTGATCCGGGATACCGGCTTCATCAACTTGGACTTTGCCGACGTTACCGCTATTATGAAAAATGCGGGGATGGCCCATATGGGCGTGGGCCGGGCGGCCGGAAAGGGCAAGGCGGAGGAGGCCGCCAAGATGGCGATCTCCAGCCCGTTGCTGGAGACCTCTATCGAGGGCGCTCACGGCCTTTTGATCAACATTACCGGCTCCATGGACATCGGCATGGAGGAGGTGGAGCAGGCTGCCAGCTTGGTGCAGGCTGCGGTTCACCCCGATGCGCTGACCATTTTCGGCGCGACGTTTGACGAGACGATGGATGATGAGATCCGGGTTACCGTGATTGCCACCGGCTTTGAAAAAGGCGCGGGAAAGCTGCCAAAGGTTGCTCAGGAGGGGCAGACAGGCGGCGCCCCCGCTCCCGTACCGCTGGGAGAGGACGATGTGCCCAAGGCGGAGAAGGAAGACGATCCCTTCGACGATATCTTTAAGATTTTTAACCGTCGCGATTGATGCGGTTAAAAATGTGTATTTTTTGGAGAGACCCGCAGGCTTTTGCCTGCGGGTTTTCTGCTTGCCCCTGAAAATCAGGCAAGGCAAACTGTGCCATGGACATGCTGCCGCTTTTTGCAAGGTGTGTTTTTGCGGCAGAGGCAAATGATAAGAGGGCCGCCGGCGGAACACTGCTGGCGGTTGTGATTGGAAAAGGGGTGATTGCATTGTATGAAGCATCAAAACAGGCGAAAGGAATTCTGCGGGGCGGCGCGGCATTCCTGCTGGCCCTGCTGCTCTGCGCCGGAGCGCCGGCTGAAGCGGCGGAAGTGAGAAGTGTTTTTCAGGAAAATGCCGCCCGGATGCTGGTGCCTGTGGGCCACACCGTGGGGATCAAACTGTTCTCACGGGGTGTTGTGGTTGTGAAACTGGCGGACGGCGGTACGCCCGCCAAATCCTGCGGACTGCGCACCGGTGACGTAATCGTGGAATGCGGCGGAGCGGCGGTAACTTCTACGGAACAGTTTCAGTCCCTCTTGCAGCAGAGCAGCGGAGCGGAGACAGACCTGCAGGTCCGCCGGAACGGCGGCACAATGACGCTCTCTGTCCTGCCCGCGCAAAATGAGGAGGGACTCTACTGCATCGGAGCGTGGATTCGTGACAGTATGGCCGGTATTGGCACGATGACTTTCTATGATCCGGCCACAGGCGTTTTTGGCGCCCTGGGGCATGGCATCACAGACACGGATACGGCGCTGCTGATGCCGTTCTCCAATGGCTCTGTCCTGCCTTCCACGGTGAAAGCCGTAAAGAAGGGAGAGGCCGGAGCGGCAGGGGAACTGCGGGGAGACTTTGACTTGACCCGGGATCTCGGCCAGCTCCACGCCAACACCAGCGCCGGTATTTTCGGCACGCTGGAGACCGAGGGACTGCGGGATGACGGGGCCATACCCATCGGGGAGCCGAAGGCCGGACCGGCGGTTATCCGCTCTAATGTCCGGGGAGATCAGGTGGAGGAGTATACCATCGAAATTTTAAAGGTAGTTCCCGGTGCAACGGACGGACGGGATTTGGTGATCTCTGTTACGGATCCGGAATTGATTGCCGTTACCGGCGGGATTGTACAGGGGATGAGCGGCAGTCCGATTATCCAAGATGGAAAAATTGTGGGCGCTGTGACTCACGTGCTCCTAAACGAACCTAAGAAAGGTTATGGAATTTTAATCGATCATATGCTGGAAGCCTCTGGAATCGAATAAGGATATAGGAGGGCGGCAACAGCCGCCCTCCTATATCCTTTTGGTTAGCTTTAGCGTAAAAAAAGACCACCGGCTGTCCCCTGCGTGAAAAGACGGTGGAGCAGCGATTCCCCTATTTGCTTAAAGGGAAGATGTCTCCGGACGGCAGCTGCGAGGATCTGGAGAGGAAAACCGCCGCGCGGCGGCTTTTTTTGGTAGAGGAGACCGGCTCCGGCCCATTATTATTGACCTTTGTGAATCAACGGCCAGACCCCATGGACTCCTGTGGAGACTGCCAGTCTGCACCCGGGCTTTCGGCGTCTCAGAGGGGGCAGGATTTGCGGCTTGCCAATGAAACGCCGGCATGCTATAATAACTATGATACAGCTGTTTCCCGGTTCTCCGGTAAGCGGCTGAGGAATTTGGCGCATTATGGCAAAAGAAGAGGCGCTTTCGCGCCGCAGTAAGATACAATCACCTTGCAATGGAGGTGCTGCAAAATGTCATTGAAAGACAAGATCACATCGATTCTATTTAGCCAAAAGTCAAAAGAGGAGATGGGCGAGGAGTCCCTCGCTCAACAGGTGGAGAATGAACCGGAAAGTCAGGAGAATTTGTCCTTTGCCTCTGTAGACGAGACGGTGCTGAAACTGCCCGCAGACCATCCGCTGCATCAGCTTCACAGCATCCGGCGGAAGGAGGCGGGCTATCTGCCTGTGCCGCGGCTGTGTCTGGATGAAGACGGCGTACTTCCGGAGGATCTGATCCGCCGGGAGAAAAACCGGCTGCAAAATGGACTGAAAAGCGTGTGCGGGTTCCGGCTGAAAGCGGCCAGGACCGGGAATAAGGAAAAGCGCAGAAAAGGAAAAGAAGACGAGGAGGCAGAAAACGAATCCAAGGGGTTGGATGCCCTTCCCTGGTTTTTCCTCTCCGCTGACAAGTTATACGCCTGGGTATTGGTATTTCCGCCTACGGAGCAGGGAGAGGAGCTGTCCCGGGATCTGCTCTATGAGGCGATGAGGGCACAGGGTATCATCTATGGGGTGGATACCCGTTTGGCGGACCGGCTGGCCCACGATGAAAACCGGTATTTCAACCTGTTTTTGCTGGCAAGGGGGAAGCCCGCCTTTGACGGCCAGAACGGCAATATTGTAGATTCCTTCCCCCGTGTTATTGAGCGTGTGCTCCAGGTGAACGAATATGACCAGGTGGACTACACCGCGCTGAACCTGATCCACAATGTAAAGGAGGGGCAGGAGATCTGCCGCCTGATCCGCCCTACCGAGGGAGAGCCGGGCCGTACGGTGCTGGACCAAGAGATTCCGGCCAAGAGCGGAAAAACTGTGCCCCTGCCCAAGGGGAGAAACACGGAGATCAGTGAGGATGGAGAGGCTCTGGTGGCCACAATTTCAGGTCATGTGGAGTTTACCGGCCGCAGCTTTCAGGTCAAGCCGGTGCTGGATATCCCGGAAAATGTGGACTTTTCCACGGGAAATATTAAGTTTTTGGGAGATGTCAACATCAAGGGCGACGTACAGACCGGATTTACCGTCCGGGCCATGGGGAGCGTATGGGTAGGCGGCGTCATTGAGGCTGGCAGCACGGTGGAAGCCGGCGGCGACCTTACTGTGGTCAAGGGCATTTTGGGCGATGGGACCACCAGCGTCCGGGCGCACCGTTGTATTTTCTCCAAATATGTGGAAAACGCTACCATCTGCGTCAGAGAGAACCTTCAAACCGACGCCATCATCAATAGCAGTATTTACTGCGATGGGGAGGTAGTGGTCCGCTCCGGGCGGGGCTGCATTATGGGCGGCCGGATCTGGGCGGCAAAAAAGGTGAGCGCCACCGCCGTTGGCTCCAGGTCAGAGTGCAGAACCTCGGTTGCCTTAGGGGGATTGCCCTGTACCAACTTTGAGCAGGAACTTGCCCGGCGGGAGTTGAGGGAGCTGGAGGTGGAATTGGAGACGCTGGAGTGCCAGCCGGACAATCCGACCAAGGCCAGTCTTCTGGCGAAGCTGCGGATAAAGCTGTCCACGGCTGAGATGAAGCTGAAACAGCTGGAGGAAGATCTGCTTAATACTAAAGAGGCGCGAAATGAAGAGGAGGGACGGCTGGAGTGCGGCATTGCCTACTCGGGAACGGAAATTAACTTTGGGGATCAGACCCTTCGCCTGCGGCAGGAAAACCGGCAATGTGTGATTCGGATGGCGGAGGGAGAGATTATTGTGATATAGCCGGAGTCGATGACAGATTGAGCGGAAAGGTGGCGGCAAGTATGGACCGCGCATTGCCCCGTGAGGATTTGAGGACGCTGCTAGACCAGGTTACCCGCGAGATCACGCAGCGGGAAGCGGGAATTATTTTAGACGCGGCGGAGTTGTCCCGGGATGGACCGGAGGACGAGACCTGCACCGTATATACTTCTTTTGACCGGGGGATGGATACCAGCTTGTCCCTGCGGGCGGATACATCTATGTTTGTCCGGCTGGCCCGCGGTATGATGCAGACCGAGGACCTCACGCCGGAAGACGTGGAGGAGGTTGCAAAGGAGTATTTTAATGTGCTGTGCGGACATGTCCTCTCCCGGCTGTTCCAGGTAACAAGGCTGCCGGCCCGGTTCAGCGTGCCCTCTTTTTGCCGGGGGCGGCATGTAATGGAAGACAATGAGGATTACATCATTTTAAATTATATTGGCGACCAGAATGAGTGGGTGCAGCTCATTCACCACACACCCTGTGGCACGGGCTGCTGCTAATTTTAGGATAAGCGAAAAGAGGGATATATTCATATGAAGAAAAAGCTCATGGTAGTAGATGATTCTCGCATCATGGAGCTTCAAATTTGCAAGCTGTTGGAGGACTCTGATTTTGAGGTGGTGGCCTATTGTGAAAACGGCGAGGAGGCCATTGCCCGTTACGCGGAAATCCAGCCGGATGTAGTGACTATGGACATTATCATGCCTGGGATTGACGGACTGGAAACCGCTCAGGTTCTTTTGGAGGAATATCCAGAGGCGAAGATTCTCATGGTTTCCTCCTTGGCGTATGAAGACACGATTCAAGAGGCGGACCGGATCGGCACACGGGGGTTTCTCTATAAGCCTTTGAGCCGGGAGAAGCTGATTGAGGCGCTGGAAAATACGCTGGCATGAATGGTACATTTTAAAGAGCGCCGGTGGAGTTTTCAACGTCGGCGCTCTCAAGATTCAAAATGTTTGATCCGCCGCTGCGGGGGACTGGAAGTCCGCCCGCAGCGGCGGATTCCGTCCGGGTCTGTGCGATGGGCGGAAGCCGGATCGGATAGGTGTGCTTTTTGAAATCCGAGTGGACAGGCGGTCCTTTGTGAAGGCATACACTTACTTTAAGAATAGCACGTCGTTATGATAAGTGAGGTATTCGCCCATACTGCCGCTTATGCGAAGGTCGAAGCGCATATCCCGGGAGAGATGAAGCCGGTGTATGTTTTGATCGCCGATCAGGGGTGAGAGATATATTTTCCCGTTTTTTTTGAAAGTGATGAGACCGCAGTCAAATAACCGGTCGTAAGTGGCGCTCAATAAGAGGCCGTTGTCCACACTCAGGCGTTCTGCATTTGTGCTGACGGCCCATGGTTTAATATGGCTTGCGACCAACAGCTTGGGGTGATCGAGTCCTGTGATGATACAGCTTCCACTGTACTTTTCCATCAGCAGCTTTCTGAAAACGCCCTGTCCGACCCGCGATTGGATGATCGCCGTCCGCTGGGTTTCTGGAATTGCGGAGTTGTTCTTAATGCTGTCGAGATATTCCACGTTTTCGCCGTGTTCGCAAACCGCATGAACATAGTATCGATAGTGTTTTAAAGCATTGCTGTACATGTGGTTGTTGCGGGTATTTCTAGTAATAAATTCCATATCACTCATGATAACAGAAAGGGCGCGATCCAACTCGGACAGCGGCATATTTTCAAGTGGCTTTTGTATGAGTCCCCTTTCGTACATTTTAGAGGAGACGGTCCCTACCGCACCGGCGTATTTCCTGATGGAGACCTTCGCCAAGGGGGAAGTCTGGCTTAACCATTCCACAAATGGGTTTTTCACGGTTGGGACGGTTGAAATGGTGGGAGCTGAGCTTTCATAAGTGCCGTCAAGGTACTGTTGCAGCCGATCCCAGTCCCCGCATGCGCGGACTAAGCTCAGCTCTCTCTTCCAAACGTCCACAGGGTCCATAGCGCTGTACTCCGGCTTAAGGCTGCAGGCGAGAGGGTAAAAGCCTTTGCCGACATTTTTGGCGCTTGTGGCTTCTGCATATATGACCCGTGCGGAAATCAGGGGGAGACCGAGTTCAAAACAGAGGGTGGATATGGCACCTAAGGAGGCGGCTAGACCATAGTGGGGGTTGATCTGGCGTCCGAGCCGCTGGCTGAGGGATTCCGCCGCTTCTTTATAAGTGAGCGTTCCCTGCCTTTTTCGGATATTATCCAGTAAAAGCTCGATAAGAGCACGGTCAATCTCTTTCAATGCCACCAAGATTATCAATTCGCTTTCGTCAACGGGCACGGTGAGGGGAACCCCTTCGATCGCAAAAATTTAGGGTTTTCTCTCCAAGCGGTGGTTTGCAGGGCTGCCCCAGATCTGGCGATTTACTATTTTTTCAATTTTGCGGACCAGTGAGATTGATTAAAAGCGCAGCGGGTTTGATTTGGAGGGGCGGAGCAAGAGAACAGGGCAGAGGGCGATCTTTGTAAAAAATCGCCGGAGCAAAGCGGACTTTGCTCCGGCGTGGTCCGAGATGGGAGACTCGAACTCCCGGCCTGATGGTCCCAAACGGTTGAACTAAATTTTTTGTGGTCGTTTGTGGTGGTTTCCGTTGCTTTCCACTCGGTTCCTGGTACTCTTTGACGGCCTTAAATCCGCTGTTTCCAGGTGTTCCGGTGCTGGGTGTGGTCAAATATGTGGTCAGAAAGCACTTCTCAGCCAGGCCCGGCGGTCACAACGCCCCTGGTTGAGAAGTGCTTTTCTCTGCCCTAGATGAAGGTATAGTACCTCTAAAAGAGCAGTTAATCAAGTGGTTTCTGAAAACAGGTGTATCAGGTTTTAACACGCTATAGACAAAGAGGTCTGCAAAGATTTTTTAGACAAATTTTGATAGTTTATAGCCGTTTCT